>NZ_BLTE01000001.1:0-338823 GCF_013019105.1 Fundidesulfovibrio magnetotacticus | reverse complement strand
TCGGCGCGGTGTTCGTCTACGCCGGGGCCGAGAAGATGGCCGACCCGGCCACGTTCGCAGACGTGATCTTCAACTACCGCATGCTGCCGGGCCAGCTGGTCTATCCGGTGGCCCTGTTCCTGCCCGCGCTGGAAGTGGTGTGCGGCCTGGCCCTTTGGACAGGCTGCATGGCCCGCGCGGCGGCGGGCATCCTCAACCTGCTCATGGCGGCCTTCATGCTGGGCCTGGGCCAGGCCATGCTCCGGGGCCTGGACGTGACCTGCGGCTGCTTCGGCGGCGCGGGTCAGGCCGTGACCGGCGAGACCCTGCTGCGCGACGCGGCGATCCTGGCCGTGGGCCTGCTGGCCCAGTGGGGCGCGGTGGTCCAGGCCAGGGACGACGCCGGGGTCTAGTCCAGGGTCTTGAGGGCATCCTCCAGGGTGTCGTAGGCCCGGTGCAGTTCGGCGGGCGCGAGGCACGCCGGAGGCATCAAGTAGAACACGTCGCCCAGCGGGCGCACGTAGAATCCCCGCTCCAGGAAGAAGGCCTTGACGCGCCTGCCCACGGCGGCCTCGTAGCCTACGCCCGAACCCGTCACGTCCACCGCGCCGATGGCCCCGCGCCAGCGGGGCCGCGCGAGCCCGGGGCGTCCCGCCAGCGCCAGAAGGCGCTGCGCGTGGACGGCCTCCAGGGCCTTGATGCGCGCAAGCGTTCCCTCCTCCCGGAAGAGATCGAGCCCGGCCAGGGCCGCCGCGCAGCCAAGGGGGTTGGCGGTGAAGGAGTGGCCGTGGGCGAAGGCCCGGTCGAAAGTCTGGCCCGAAAACCCCTGATAGACGGCCTCGGTGGTCACGGTGACGGCCATGGGCAGGAACCCGGCCGTGAGCCCTTTGGCCAGGCAGACGATGTCCGGGGCGAAACCGACCTGCTCGCAGGCGAAGAGGGTCCCGGTGCGTCCGAAGCCGGTCATCACCTCGTCGTAGACCACCAGCGCTCCGGCCCGGCGGGCCATTTCCGAGAAGGCTTTGACGAATCCGGGCCGGGCCATGCGCATGCCCGAAGCGCCCTGCACCAGGGGCTCCAGGATCACGCCCGCCACGTTGCCCGCGTGCACGGCGAAGTAGTTCTCGGCCACGGCCAGGGCCTGTGATTCCTTTTCGTCCGCGTCCGGGTCGCCCGCCCAGGTGGCGGGGAAGGGCAGATGGTCCACGGGGAAGAGCAGGGGCTCGAACCCGGCGTAGAATCCGCTGGAATACCCGGCGGACATGGCCCCCACGGTGTCGCCGTGGTAGCCGCCCTGGAGCGCGGCGAAGCGGCGGCGCTCCGGTCGGCCCTCGTTGCGCCAGTACTGGTGCGCCATCTTCAGGGCGGCCTCCACCGCGGTGGAGCCGTTGTCGGAGAAGAAGACTCGCGTGAGCCCTCCGGGCAGGGCCTCGGCCAGGGCCAGGGCCAGACGGGCGGCGGGCTCGTGGGTGAAGTCGGCGAAGAGCGCCTGCTCCAGGCGCGCGGCCTGGCCGGCCACGGCCCGGACCACGGCCGGGTGGGCGTGGCCGTGGCAGGTGACCCACCAGGAGGAAACCATGTCCAGCAGCTCGCGGCCGTCGGCCGTGAAAAGGCGCGCGCCCTGGCCGCGCAGGGCCTGCATCGGCGGAGGGGCCGTCCCGGCCTGGGTGAAGGGATGCCAGACGTGGCGGCGGTCCATCTCCAGCACGTCGGGGCCCGGGGCGCGGGTTTGCCGGTCGTCGGGCTCCGGAAGGCCAGGGGCAGGCATGGCGGCGTCCACGACCCCGTCGTCTCGGCTCCGCACCAGAGCGCCGTCGGCCCGCACCGTCACCGGAAGCTCCAGCCGCGCGGCCCAGGGAGCCAGGGCCTCGGGCGTGAGAGGATCGAGGCGCGGCAGTTCCAGCACCACGCGCACGCGGCCCAGCTTTTCGATGTCGCGGCGGTTGCGGGCGTCGGGTTCGCCGATCAGGGCCACGCCCGCCACCTCGATGCCGCGCAGGCGCAGGGCCTCCAGGGTGAGCAGGGTGTGGTTGATGGTGCCCAGGCCCGAGCGGGCGGCCACCAGCACGGGCAGGCCCAGGCGGGCCATGAGCGCGGCCATGTCCTGCCCCGGCGCGACGGGCACGAGCGCTCCGCCCGCGCCCTCCACCACCAGGGGGCGCGCGGTCCCGGGCAGGCGCACCTGGTGGATGTCCAGGCGCACGCCCGCCAGTTCGGCGGCCTGGCTGGGGGCCAGGGGCGCGGGCAGCACGCAGGCCGGGGGATGCAGGCGTTCGGGGCCGAGCCCGGCCAGCCGGGCCGCCTCGGAAGTGTCGGAGTCCTGTCCGGTCTGGAAGGGTTTGAAATAGTCCGCGCCCAGGGCGCGGCAGAGCAGGGCGCTGAGCACGGTCTTGCCCACGCCGGTGTCGGTGCCGGTGACGAAGTAGCCGTTCATGGAGATGATCCTAGTGCGTAAGCGGCCGGAACGCCAGGGCGTGGAGGGCGTGGTAGGCCATGGGGGCGGGGGATGCGTCGGCCAGGGCGGCCACGGCGCGCAGCGCGCCCGGCGCGAGGGGCGTGTGGCCGGGGCGCGGCACACGCCCGCCCACGGCCCGGAGGTGGCGGGGCAGGTCCAGGGCGCTGGCGAGGGCCAGGGGGTGGACCTCCTCGATGATCTCCGGGGGCGCGGGAAAGAGCGCGGCCAGATCCTCCTGGGAGGGGAAGTCCTGGAGGCCGCAGGGGAGCCCCAGGGCCTGATGCGCCGCGCGCCAGGGCCCGAAGGTGCCCGCGCCGGGCAGGCAGACGGCCAGCAGCCCGCCCGGGCGCACCAGGGACCACAGGGCGGCCAGGGCCTGGCCCAGGTTTTCGGTCCAGTGCAGGGCCATGCTGGAAACCACCACGTGGAAGCCGGGCCTGAGGGCCGGGGCCTGGATGTCCATGGCCACGGCCAGGGGCGCGCCGGGCCGGAGTCCGATGCGGAGTCGGCCCGGGCTCGCGTCCAGGCGGCGGACGGCGCGCCCGAGCATCACCGGGGAGAGGTCCGCCAGGACATAGCGGCCCACCGATGCCTGGGCGGCCAGGCGCTGGGCCAGGAAGCCCGTGCCGCAGCCCGCGTCCAGGACGCTCGCGCCGTGGGGAAGTCCGCGTTGCAGGATGAGCCCGGCCAGCCGGTGCGCCGCGGCCTCCTGGGGCCTGGCGTGGAGGTCGTAGCTCTCGGCCCGGGAGAAGGCCCGACGGATGCGCGCCTGGCGCGAGAGGGTCACGGGCGCTCCAGGAAGGCCTGGAGGAGCCGGAAGGTCTCGTCCGGGCGCGTAGCCGGGAAGGCGTGGCCGCCCGGGAGGAGCGCCGCCCCGGGGAAGCGCTCCAGGAAGGCCTGACGGGGCACGATGGTGTCGTCCTCGGCCCCCAGGGCCAGGAGCGGGCCGGACCAGGCCTCCAGACGGGGGGATTCGTCCCATTGCAGGAGGTGGTCCAGGCCTTTGGCCAGGCGCGCCGAGTCGGCGCGGGAGGTGTCCGGGCGCAAGTGCGCGGGCAGGGCGCAGGCCTCGTGGAAGGCCGCCAGCACGGCGCGTGGATCGCGAGCGAGACCCCGGCGCATGGCCCGCACGGCCCCGGGCGGGCCGGGGAAGCGGGCGAAGCCGCCCAGGCAGGCCAGGGCGTCGGGGCGTGGGGCCTCCCGGCGCAGCAGGGCGGCGAAGCCCAGGGAGTGGCCCACGGCCACCAGGGGGCCGGGGGCGGCGAGGAATTCCCGAGGCGGGTCCGGGCGTTCGGGGCCGAAATAGCCCAGGTCCAGGGCCGCCGCGTGGTGGCCCGGGAACCTCGAGAGCAGGGGCTTCCAGAACGAGGCGTCCAGGCCCCAGCCGTGCAGGAAGAGCAGACGGGCGGGGGCGCTCACGAGCAGGCCCCTGCCGCGCGGACCACGGCGTCGGCCAGGCGCTCCACGTCGTCCGGGGTGTGCAGGGCCGTAAGCGACAGGCGCAGCCTGCTGGACCCCTCGGGGACGGTGGGCGGGCGCACGGCCACGGCCAGCACGTTCTCGCGGCGCAGGGCCTCCATGGCGGCCAGGGCGCGGGCGGCATGGCCCAGGATCACGGGGACGATCTGGGTGGAGGAACGTTCGGTGGACAGCCCCGCCGCGTTCAGACGCCCGCGCAGTGCTTCGGCCAGGGCGAGCAGGCGTTCGCGCCGGGGGGCCAGGGTCGGAACGAGGTCCAGGGCCGCGTCGGCCGCGCCCAGGCAGGGCGGGGGCAGGGCCGTGGAGAAAATGAAGCCCGAGGCCCTGTTCACCAGATATTCCCGTACCGCGCGCGAGCAGCAGACGTAGGCCCCGTAGCTCCCCAGCGATTTGCCCAGGGTGCCCATCACGAGGCCGCTTTCCATGGCCACGCCTTCGGCCAGGCCCATGCCCGTGGGGCCGAACACCCCGGTGGCGTGGGCCTCGTCCAGGTAGAGGAAGGCCCCGTGGCGCGCCGCCAGGTCCGCCAGGGCGTGCACGTCGGCCCGGTCGCCGTCCATGGAGAAGACCGACTCGCTCAGGATGAAGCGCGCGCGCTTCTCGTGGGCGTGCTTCCCGAGCAGGGCCTCCAGGTGGTCCAGGTCCAGGTGTCGGTAGCGCAGCTGGCGCGCCCCGGCCAGGCGGCAGCCCTCGTGCATGCTGGCGTGGTTGAGCTTGTCCGCGAAGACCAGCGGCTCTGCGCTCAGAGTCCTTTCGTCCAGGAGCGCGGCGATGGCCGAGGCGTTGGTCTGGTAGCCCGAGCCCATGAGCAGGGCGGCCTCGTGGCCCTTGAGCCGGGCCAGTTTCTCCTCCAGGGCGTCGTGGGGGGGGAGGGTGCCCCGGATCAGGCGCGCGGAGGCCGAGCCCGCTCCCCAGCGGCGGGCGAAGGCGCAGGCCCGCTCCACCACGGCGGGGTGGCGCGAGAGGCCCAGATAGTCGTTGGAGGAGGCGTCCAGGATTTCCCGGCGGCCGGGGTCGAAGGCGCGGGTGGCGCGCAGCCGTCCGGCGTTCCGGGACTCGGCCAGGGCCTGGCGGTAGCGCTCCTCAGGCATCCTCGATCTCCCATCCGGCGTCCCGGATGCCCTGGCGGTCGGCGGCGGCGTCCAGGCCAGACGTGGTGAGGTAGTCGCCGATCATCAGCCCGCTGGCCCCGGCCTCCAGCGGCGCGAGGCCCCGCGTCGGTCCGAACACGGTCTTGCGGCCGCCGCAGATGCGCAGATGCGCCGAGGGCAGGATGAAGCGCAGAAGCGCCACGATCTTCAGCGCCTCCTCGGGCGCAAGGGGCGGCCTGCGCTCCATGGGCGTGCCCGGGATGGGCGAGAGGAAGTTCACGGGAACGGAGTCCACGCCCAGCTCGCGCAGGGTCAGGGCCAGTTCGGCGCGTTGCTCCCAGCTTTCGCCCAGACCGAAGATGCCCCCCGAGCAGACGCCCAAGCCCGCGTCCAGTGCGTCGCGCACGGCCTGCACGTCGTCCTCGTAGTCGTGGGTGGTGCAGATTTCCGGGAAGAAGCTGCGCGCGGTCTCCAGATTGTGATGGTAGAGGTGTAGCCCGTCGGACCGAAGCTCCTCGAACCGCGCGCGAGAGAGGATGCCGCAGGAGGCGTCGGGGAGCATGCCCAGGTCCGCCACGCCGCGCACGGCCCGGCGCAGGCGCTCGAAGTCCTCCCGCGAGGGGGTGAGCCCGGAGAGCACGATGCCGAAGCGCCTGGCCCCGTGGGCGCGCATGGTCCGGGCGGCGTCGAGGATGCGTTCGTGATCGAGGAAAGGGTGGCAGGGCGCGCCGGTGTCGAAATGGGAGGACTGGGCGCAGAAGGCGCAGTTCTCGGAGCAGCGCCCGCTCCTGGCGTTGACGATGGCGCACAGGCTCACGGCGCGGCCCAGGCGCGCCAGTCGGATGCGCCGCGCCGCGCCGAGGAGGTCCGCCAGTTCTTCGCCCCGGGCCTGGGCCACGACGGTGATGACTTCGTGCAGGAGCTCGCCCCGAAGGTCCTGCCCGTCCAGGACGAGGGTGGTCGCCGCGTGGAGCGGCCGGTTGCCAATGATCATAAGTTGACGTAACGATTCAGGGATACTCCTCCCGGAAGGTGGCATCGGGAGGGCAGGGGCATCCTTACCCGGCGCGGCCGGACTTGGCAACCGCCCCGCACGGAGGAACCTTGCACCACGTGCATCCTGTCATCATGCTCTGCCTGACGGGGCTTGTGTTCTATGTCCTGCGGCTGGGGGCGACGCGTTTCGCGTCCAAACGTCTGGGACGCCAAGGCGTGTTCGCGTGGAAGCGCCATGTGTCGCTGGGTCGGGTCACCCTGGCGGGGCTGCTCCTCGGGGTGGCCGGGGGGCTCGGGGTCACATGGGGCGTCTGGTCGGGGCCCGGGGCCACGGGATGGCACGCCCTGCTGGGCGCATGCGCGGCGGTTCTGGCCGTGTCGGGCGCGGTCACGGGGGGCAGGCTGGACAGGGGACGCGGGAAAGCCCCGGCGGGCGTGGCCCTGCTGCACGCCGCCGGCAACACCCTCCTGGCGGCCCTGTGCCTGGCGCAGGTCTGGACCGGCTGGCGCGTGCTGGAGAACTTCGTATGGTGACCCAGGCCAGGCGCTACCACGAGGCCGTCTCCTACATGCGGGGTCTGCTTTCGGGGGGCGGGCCGGACTGGTCGGACCAGCCGCGCCAGTTCAAGAGCTATCCGGGGCTTCCCCTCGTGGAACTGCCCCGCGAGGCCGAACTGCCCGGGGTGTCGGTGGCGCAGTCCGTGCAGGGGGCGTCGGGGGCCGCCGCCGCGCCAGCGGGCCTGGATGTGCTCTCGGCCGTGCTTTTCCACGCGGCGGGGCTCACGCGTTCGGCCAGCCACGGCGGGGTGGAGCACATCTACCGCGCCTGCCCGTCGGCCGGGGCGCTCTATCCCTGCGAGGTCTATCTGGCGTGGCCCGGCGGGGGAGGGCTCCGGAGCGGGCTCCACCACTACGACGTGACGCGCCACGGGCTCACGCCGTTGCGCCCGGGGGGCGTGGACCCCGAGGCGCTGGGGCTGCCCGGGCGTTCGCGCCTGCCGGGCGAGGCGCTGTTTCTCGTCACGGCGGTAATGCACCGCAGCGCGTGGAAATACCGCGCCAGGGCCTACCGCTACCTGAACCTGGACGCCGGGCATCTGGCGGAAGGGCTGGCGCTGGGCCTGGGCGCTTACCGCATCCCCTGGCGCATGGAGCTCGACTTCTCCGACGAGGCCGTGGCCGCGCATCTGGGGCTGGACCCCGCCCGAGAGGCCTGCCTGTGCGTGGCGCGCTTCGAGGCGGGCGGCCAGGCGGAGGCGGACGCCGCGCCTGGGCCGCTGCCGGAGGGCGTGGAGGCCTTCAGCCGCTGCGCGGTCTCGGACGGGTTGGCGCAGGATCTTGCGGCGGTGCACCGGGCCGCTTCGTTGACGCATGACCATGTCTCGCCCGAATCAGGGAAAGACCGCGCCTTGCCGGGCGGCGCGGCGACGAGGCTGGGATCGGGCCTGCGCTGGCGCGCCCTGCCCGACGGGGCGGGTGCGGCCGGGCGGGCCACGTTTTTCGAGGCCGTGGAATCCCGGTGTTCCCGGCGGGCCTTCATGCCAGTGGAACTCTCTCCCGCCGTGGCGGCCCAGGCGCTCTCGACGCTTTGCGGTGCGCTCCTGCCGCCGGGCGGCCACCCGCTGGAGCACGCCTGCGAGGCGGGCGTCCTGCTGGGAAGCGGGCCATGGGGAGGGCCCGGGCTCTACATGCTGGACCGCGAGGGCGTCGCGCTGGGGCTGCGCCGCGACGGCGACATGCGCCCGGCCATGGCCTCCGTCTGTCTTGATCAGCTCTGGATGCGCCGCGCGGCCATGGTGGCGCTCTTCTTCGCGGACTTCGACGCCCTGGACCCCCTCCTGGGCGCGCGGGGCGTGCGCTGGTCCTTCCAGGCGGCGGGACGTCTGGGGCAGCGCCTCTACCTGGCGGCCGAGAGCCTTGGCCTGGGGGCCTGCGGTGTGGGGGCGTTCTACGACGGCGAGGCCGCCGAACTGCTGGGCCTGCCCGAGGGAACAAGCCTGCTTTACGCCGTGCCCATGGGGCCGGTGAAGTCTTCGCGGCGGTGAAGCGCGGGCTCGCGCGTCAGTGGGTGCGCTCCTTGAGGGTGCGCATCATGTCGCGGATCACATCCATGTGGTAGGAGATGAAGACGTTGTATTCGTGCTGGCTGCCCGGCACGGGGACGCCCTGCTGCTTGGCGGCGGCGTAGAGTTGCACGCGCGACATGCGTTCGCCGTGTTCCATCATCTGGCGCGCCGTGAAGCCGATGAGGGCTTCCTTGTTCCTGCGCGCCTCTTCCTCGGGCGTGACCTGTTCCTTGGCCTGTTGCACGCCCGCCAGCAGGGCTTCCAGCTGGGAGAGGCGGGCTTCGAGGTCTGCAATGCGGGAGTCCGGGCCGTGTTCCAGGGGGCTTTCGGCCTGCGGGGACGCTTCGGGGGCTTTGGCGAGCAGTTCCTGATGGTGCGCGGCGAACTCCAGCGCCAGGGAGATGGCCTCCCGCTGGGACCAGCGGAACGTGGACTGCAACGATTCCAGGGCCAGCGCCGCAGGCGCGGTGAGCGTGACGCCGATGGGTTTGCCGCCGCCAGCCACCTGCTTTTCCCGCCACCTGGTCGCGCGCGCCTTGCCGTTCATGCGTGCCTCCGACTTTTGCAGTCTGTTCATAAGTCACTGCTTCATTTGCTCTGGGATTGCAAGGGAGAAACGCATCAATCGTTCAACGTGCATGCGGCATGCGCAACAGACGCTCCCCTGGCGGCGTCCTGTTGTATGCCGCGCGCAGCGCCTGCCGGTCCGCCGCGGCGCGAAAGCTCGCCCGGGCCAGGCTTCGCCGTCGATGCCGACCTCCCCGAGCCTTTCGCCTCGGGCCACGGATCGTCGCGATGTTCCCGGGGCTGGCGTTGCGCGCCGTGCTGTGGAATAGGTGGCTTGCGAACCGTATCGAACCGGAGGAGCCATCCATGCAGGATCCTGTCCGCGCCCTGTCCCGTGTCCTGATCCTGTCGCTCGCGCTGGCCCTGTGCGGCTGCTCGCCGCGCTTCAGCCTCATGGGTCAGGCCGGGCAGGACCCGCTGAAGCAGTACGACCTGGAGGGCAAGGGCAGGGGCAAGGTGCTGGCCCTGTGGGTGACGGGCTTCATCGGCGCGGGCTCGCGCCAGGGGCTTCTGGGCTCGCGGCCCGGGGCGCTCCAGGAAGCGGCCGCCGTGCTCAGGAAGGCGCGGGAGGACCGGGAGATCAAGGCCCTGGTGCTCTTCGTGGACAGCCCCGGCGGCACCGTGGCGGGCTCCGACCTCCTGCTGGGCGAGATCGAGGCTTTCAAGGCCGCCACCGGGGCCAAGGTGGTGGCCCAGGCCCTTACGGTGTGCGCCTCGGGGGGCTACTACGCGGCCCTGGGCGCGGACGAGATCCAGGCGCTGCCCTCGTCCCTGGTGGGCAGCGTGGGCACGGTGTTCATCACGCCCAAGCTTGCCGGGCTCATGGGCAAGATCGGCGTCGAGGCCGAGGTGGCCAAGTCCGGAGACCTCAAGGACATGGGCTCGCCCTTCCGGCCCTCCACGGAGGAGGAACGCCGCCTGGCCGCGGAGCTCACGGAGCAACTCAACCGGGGGTTCCTGGCCCTCCTGGACGCCCGGCGCTCCCTGGCTCCGGCCGCGCGCGCCGAGGTGGCGCGCGCCGGGGTCTATTCCGGGAGCCGCGCCCTGGAGTTGGGGCTTGTCGACCGTCTGGGACACCCCGCCGACGCCGTGGCCCGCGCCCGGACCCTGGCCGGGCTGCCCCCGGACGCCAGGCTTGTGGCCTATCGCCGCCAGAAGGTCCACGACGACACCCTCTACAACACCGCCACGGCGGATTACGGGGCGGACGCCCCCCGGTCCCTCGTGCCCGACCTTTCCAGCATGGGCCTGCCCCTGGAGGCGGGTTGCTACTACCTGTGGCCCCAGGCCCTGCCCGGGGGCGGGCGGTGAACGCCTCGCCGGACCGGGGCTGCCGTCCGGCGGCCGACAGGGCCTCGGCCTTCGTTTTGCGCCGTCTGCCGCTCCTTCTGGAGGCGACGGCGCGCCTGCCCGCGCTGGACGTGGCCTGCGGCGACGGCCGCAACGGCCTTCTGCTGGCCGGGGGCGGAGCGCGGGTCCTGCTGGTGGACCGCTCCGAGGAGGTCCTTTCCAGCCTGCGCGAGCCGGGCTGTCCGCATGGAGCGGTCTTCCGGGCCATGGACCTGGAGGCCCCGGAGCTCCCGGACTTCGGCGAGGCCTGCTTCGGCGCGGTGCTGGTGTTCCGCTTCCTGCACAGGCCGCTCGTTCCGGCGCTGCGGCGCTGCCTGGCCCCGGGAGGCCTGTTCGCCTATGAAACCTACCTGGAAGGGCAGGAAACCCTGGGCAGGCCGCGTCGGCCCGAGCACCTTCTGCGGCGCGGGGAGCTGGCCCGATGGTTCGACGGGTGGGAGATCATCGAGCATTTCGAGGGTTACGAGGAGGAGCCGCCCCGGTTCATGGGGCGCATGCTCTGCCGCAAACCGTCGGCCGCCGGGCAACAGGCGGTTGCCAGCGGACGGGCCTCCTGATACCACCGCGCCACCCCAACCGGAGAACCCGCCATGCGCCTGATCGTGATCATCGTGAGTTTCCTGCTCCTGGCCGCCGCCGCCGTCTCCCACGCTCAGACCGAGCGCGACGGCGCCGCCTGGCGCGAGCAGAACGACGCCTGGAAGTACGCCTACGTCACCGGCTTGCTGGACGGCGTGACTACCGGGGCCGACTTCACCTTCCCCACCCTCACCTCGGGGAGCGTGGTGCTCCACAAGCCGGACAAGGCCTGCCTGGAAAAGGCCCAGACCACCTTCGAGTACAACACGAGCCGCTACTTCTTCGGGCTCTCCCTGCGCGACTTCGTGGACGGGCTCGACGCCTTCTACAAGGACCCGGCCAACACGCCCATCCCGGTGAACAAGGCGCTGCGAGTGTGGGCCATGTCCCGCAAGAAGGTGCCCGAGGCGGCCGCGCTCCTGGAGGAGCTGCGTAAGGAGTGGAGCCAGCCCCGCTGACCCGGCGCGCGCCAGGGCCGCAACGCGCCCTGCGCGCGGCGCAGCCTGGAGCAGGGCGGCTTTGCCGCCCGTAAGCGTATCTCACAAACCCCGCTTCGGGGTTTGGCATCAAGCTGAAGAGCCGGACCGCGAGGTCCGGCTCTTTCGCGATTCAGGGTCGGCCGTCGCGCCCGGAGTCCGGCTCCGGGGCGGTTTCGCCCTCGGGCGGGACCGGCGCGCACTTGGCGGCCAGCACCTCGTGGTATTCGTCGGCGTAGATGGAGAGCATCACCATGGCCAGGGCAAGCACCATGGGGCCGTAGAGGATGCCCAGCGGCCCGAAGAACTTGATGCCACCGATGATGGAAAGAAACACCCAGAACGTGGACATCTGGGCCTGACCCTGCATGAGCAGCGGGCGCACCACCGAGTCGATGGCCGAGACGATGATGCCGCCCCAGGCCGCCAGGAAGATCGCCCACTTCCACTCGCCGATCAGGACCAGGTAGACGGAGGCCGGCCCCCACACCAGGAGCGTGCCCACCACCGGGACGAGGGAGGCGAAGCCCATCATGGAACCCCAGAACAGGGCCGGGATGCCCGCCAGGGCCAGCCCCACGCCGCCCACCACGCCCTGGCAGAGGGCTACCAGGAAGCTTCCGACCACCACGGAGCGGGCCACGTCGCGCATCTTGCCCAGGATGCGGTCCTCCTGGGCGTCGTGCAGGGGCGAGAGGTGCTTGAGCTGGACGAGCATCCGTTCGCCGTCGCGCAGCAGGAAGAAGAGCACGAAGAGCATGATCAGGAAGTTGAGCAGCACGCCCAGGAAGTTGCCCAGGAGCTTGCCGCCCAGGTCCAGGGTGATCTGGCCGGCGTTCTTGGAGAATTCCAGGAGGTTGCCCTTGATGTCGATCTTGCCCAGGTCCAGCTCCAGCCAGGGCAGGGTCGTGTTGATCCAGTTGACGTAGGGCTCGATGGCCTCGCCCTTGAACCACGTGTCCAGGTGGGCGTCCTTGAGCCAGTTCTGCAGTGCCGCGATGGACTTGGCCGCCTGCCCGGCCAGCGCCCCCGTGAAGAGGAACAGCGGCAGGATGACGCACAGAGTGAAGAGCAGCGTGGTGCCCAGGGCCGCCAGGGTGTCGCTGCCGCCCAGGGCGCGCTTGATGCGCTGGTGCGGCCGTTGAAGCAGCGTGGCCACGATGATGGCGATGAACATGTCGTGCAGAAACGGCGTGAGCACCAGGTAGGCGAAGTAGAGCGACACCGCCAGGATGCTCAGCAGGAAGAACGAGTAGACGTGCTCCCTCCTGGCTTCCTGCGGGCTCCTGACCGGCTGGGCCGGACGACGCTTGATCTTCTGCATGGCTACCCCTTTGCGTTTCGGCGGATGACACGGCATACTTACCAGATTCGCCCCTGGCGGCAAAGCGGCATTTCCAAGGCGGACCCACCATGAACCACGCACCGGGCATTCCCCGGCAGAACTGGCTCGACTGCGCCCAGGACATCCTGGCCGAGGCCGGACTCCAGGAGCTGGACCTGGAGACGGCCCGGCAATGGTCCCTGGCCCTCTCGGCGCGCCAGGTGCCCCACCGGGTGCGCCAGGGCTGGCCCGGCCTGCGGCTCCTGGTGCCCGCCTCGCGCCTGGAGGAGGCCCAGGGCGAGCTGCGCGCCTTCCTGGCCGAGAATCCCCCGCGCCCCGTGGCGCTGCCTGATTTCCGGCCCCGCGCCACGCTCTGGGTGGAGCTGCCCGGTGTGCTCTGGAGCCTGGCGGCGGTTACGGCCTTCCTGACCATGACCGGCTCCGAAGCCACCCTCGGGGCCTTCCTGGCCGACTGGCACGGCCGGGGCGGCGGCGATACGGCGCTCATGGCCCAGGGGCAGTGGTGGCGCGCCGTCACGGCGCTCACCCTGCACGCGGACATCGCACACCTGATGGGCAACGTCTGCCTGGGGGGGACGTTCCTGGTGCTCCTGGCCCGTCAGGCGGGGCTCGGCACGGCGTGGTTCCTGGCCGTGGCCGGGGGGGCGCTGGCCAACCTGGCCAAGATCCCCCTGCAGCGTCCGGGGTACCATTTCCTGGGATCGAGCACGGCTGTCTTCGCGGCGCTGGGGGCCCTGGCGGGGGTGCGCGTGGTGCGCTTGGGGCGCGACCTCAGTTGGAAGCGCGCCCTGCCTTTCGCGGCGGGGGTGATGATCCTGGCGTTTCTCGGCGTGGGCAGCGAGGAGGAAGCCCGGCGCATCGACCTGGCCGGGCATTTCATGGGCTTCGGGGCAGGATTCGGTCTGGGGTTTCTCTACGCCTGCGCGGAAAAGTACACGGGCAAATCGGCCCGACCGCTCTCCCCGTGGCTGGGGATCGCGGCTGGCGGCCTGGCCCTGGCCGCCTGGGCGGCGGCCTTCATCCGGTGACGTTTCCGGCGGACGGGGCCGGCCCGCGTCCCGGCCCGCCCCGAGGGGCTGCCGGAGAAGGCGGACACGGCCGCGCGCGGGGCACTACTTGCAGGACTTGTCGTTGCCGTCTTTGTCGGACTTCGCACGGAAGTCCGGTCCGATGCGGGGGATTCAGCCTCCGCCGCCTTCCATCTTGGGGAAGAGCCAGTTGATCAGCACGGCCAGGGCCATGAGGACCCCGAAGAACAAGAGCGCGTCCAGCATCGGTTTCTCCTGGGCTGAATTCTTGCTTCCATCATAAGCGCCGATCGACCGGATGGGAAGGGGCGGCAAGGAAATTCCCGCCCCGGCCAAACTTTACACCGGCGGCGCAACCGCGCTAGAAGGGTGTTTCCGCCGTGCAAAAGTCCCCAACGGAGCGTGCAGCATGGACCCCCGACGCGTCCTGTCCGAGAACGAGGAAATCCGCTACCAGACCAAGAAACACTGGGCCGTGTTCCTCAAGTCCGCCATCTATTTCGGGCTTGCGGCCCTGGTGCTGGCCTACAAGGACCCCCTCCTGGCCGCCGCGCAGTTCACGCCCCCGGAGGACTTCAAGCGCATCCTGCCCCCGGTGATCAACTGGACCGTCAAAGGCTCATGCTTCACAGCCGCCGTGATTCTGGGGCTTCTGGGCATGGCGAGACTTATGAGCTTCTTCAGCAACAAGGTGATCATCACCGGCAAACGGGTGATCCAGCACGACGTGCTCTCGGGTTCGCTCACCTCCATCGACCTGGGCGGCGTGGAGTCCGTTCGCGCCTGCACGGGCCTTCTGGGCTCGCTTCTTGGCTACGGCAAGGTGATCCTGGGGCTGGGCTCCGGCCAGAAGGTGGCCATCGCCAACCTGCGCCGCCCCCACGAGTTCGAGCGCGAACTCTTCGGCGCGAAGTGATTGCCCCCGCCGCGCTTTGGGCGTAACGCCCTCCCGGCATCCCCGAACACAACCGTACGCCCATGCGCTTTCCCACAAAACCACGCTTCCCAAGGTTCGGCATCCTCTTCAAGCTGATCCTGGTGTTCGCCTCCATCCTGGTGATCATCTACTTCACCACTTCCAACATTTTCGACTATCAGCAAGGCATCGTGAACATCTCGCGCGATGTGGTGAAGGTGCGCTTCGAGGTGCTCTCCATCTCCCAGTCCATGGTGGACTCGCTGCTTTCCATGGAGGAGAACCAGAAAAAATACGAAGTGTTGCGCCAGGACAACTACCGGGAGTACTTCCTCTCCGCCCTGCGCGAATACCGGCGCAACCTGGCTTCCATCCAATGGTTCAGCTACCCCGGCTCCGAGGTCTGGCGCGAGCTGCAGGAACAGTTCCAGCAGACGTTCCCTTCCTCGCAGGACCTGGACGCCGTCACGCGCTCCGAACCGCCCTGGCTGGCCCAGGAGAAGCTCAACACCTGGACCGAGCGCATCTTCGAGGCCAAGCAGGCCAACGAACGCTCCATCGAGTCCAGCATGCGCGCCCTCTACGCCTGGAGCGAGCGCAGCGTGCGCGCGGGCATGATCGGCCTGGGCGTCTCCATGGCCGTGGCCCTGATCGGCAGCGCCTATCTCACCTATTCGTTCTTCCGGCCCCTGCGCGAACTGCGCCGGGGCATCCGCGCCTTCACCCTCGACGGCAAGCTCACCAGCGTGCGCGTGATCTCCCGCGACGAACTGGGCGAGCTGGCCCAGGCCTTCAACGAGATGACCGCGCGCCTCACCGAGGAAGAGAAGATGCGCACCGACTTCATCGACATGCTCTCCCACGAGATCCGCACGCCGCTCACCTCCATCCGCGAGTCCGTGAACCTCATGCGCGAACAGGTTTTGGGCTCCGTCAACGACCGCCAGAAGCGCTTCCTGGACATCGCCTCCTCGGAACTGGAGCGCATTTCCCGGCTGCTCGCCCGGCTCATGCAGGTCTCCAGCATGTCCTCGCGCTTCATCACCCTGAGCTTCAAGCCCGTGGACCCCGTGCACCTGCTCCACGACACCGTGGACAAGGCCACGCCCCAGGCCGAAGCCAAGGGCATCGCCATCTCCTCCCACGCGCTGCCCGACGTGCCCTCCGTGATGGCCGACACCGAACACTTGCGCCAGGCCCTGCTGAACCTCATCGGCAACGCCGTGAAGTTCTCCCCGCCCGGCTCCACCGTGGAGGCCTCCCTCCAGCTGGCCGACGGCGGCAACCAGCTGCTCTTCTCCGTGGTGGACCAGGGGCCGGGCATCCCGGACGCCGAGCAGCCCCTGGTGTTCAACAAGTACTACCGGGGCGAAACGCTGAAAAAATCCGCCGACGGCATCGGCCTGGGGCTCTCCATCGCCAAGAACATCGTGGAGGCCCATGGGGGCAAGATCTGGCTCTCCAGCAGGCCCGGGCGCGGTTGCACCTTCTTCTTCACCATACCCATCGCCAGGGAGACGCAGTAACATGCACGTTTCGCACACCCAACCGGGCCGCGCCCTCCGGCTCGCCCTCCTGACGCTCGCCCTCCTGGCCGCGGCATGCCAGCCCAAGACCCCCGTCACCGAGCCCAGGCCAGAACCCGCGCCCATCACCGTGGCCGGGGCCGACGCCCTGGACGTGGACACCGCCTACACCCAGGCCGTGGAGGCCTTCTGGTCCGCCCGCTACAAGGCCGCCGCCGCGCTCTTCGAGAGCATCTCCCGCCGCCAGGACGACCAGGCCTACCGCGCCCGCGCTCTCTTCGGCCTCGCCTGCGCCCGCCTGGCCGCCGCCCAGAACCAGGACGACCTCAAGGCCGCCCGCGACATCTGGCGGCAGTGGGAAATGGCCTCCGTGGGCGACCCCGCCCAGTCCGACCCGCGCATGCTCTCGCCCTTCCTGCAGAACGACAGGCTCCTGGCCCCGGCCAGGGAGAACCGCGAGGCCAGGCCCCTGCTGCCCCCCAAGCCCGCCCCGGCCGACGCCGACCTCGCCAGGCGTTTGCAGGAAAAGGAAAAGGAGGTATTGCACCTCCAGAAGCAGATCAAGGCCCTGGAAACCATCCACCGCGAAATCCAGGAAAAGAAGAAAATGGGCAGCCAGTAATGGCCTCCAAGGACCGCAAGACCATCCTCGTGGCAGACGACGACCCGCACATCCAGGAAGTCCTGGACGTGCGCCTCTCCTCGGCGGGCTACGAGGTCATCCTGGCCGCCGACGGGCGCGAAGCCCTGGCCGAACTCTCCCGCCGGCCCGTGGACCTCGTCATCTCCGACGTGCGCATGCCCGGCCTCGACGGCCTGGAGCTCCAGGCGCGCCTGGAAAAGATCGCCCCGCGCCTGCCCATCATCTTCCTCACCGCCTTCGGTTCCATCCAGGACGCCGTCACCGCCATCAAGAGCGGCGCGGTGGACTACCTCACAAAGCCCTTCGAGGGCCGCGAACTGCTCGACAAGGTCAAGCAGGTGCTCGACCGCCACGGACAGGGGCAGGCCGCCTCGCCCGCCGCAGGCGACGGCGGCATGTGGCGCACCGCCTCCCAGCGCATGCGCGACCTGGCCCAGGTGGTGGAAAAGGTGGCCCCCCGCGACGTGAACGTCCTGCTCCTGGGCGAGTCCGGCACCGGCAAAGAGCGCATCGCTCACCTGATCCACGAACTCTCGCCGCGCCGCGAACACCCCCTCGTGGTGGTGGACTGCGGATCCACCCCGGCCAGCCTCCTGGAATCGGAACTCTTCGGCCACGTGAAGGGCTCCTTCACGCACGCCGTCAAGGACAAGAAAGGGCTCATCGAAGAGGCCCACAAGGGCACGCTCTTCCTCGACGAGATCGGCAACATCTCCCAGGAGATGCAGGTCCGCCTGCTGCGCTTCCTGGAAAACCGCAAGATCCGGCGCATCGGAGACACCCGCGAGATCGCCGTGGACTGCCGCGTGGTGGCCGCGACCAACGCAGACCTCGCCCAGGACGTGGCCCGGGGCGACTTCCGGGAAGACCTCTACTACCGCCTGCGCGTGGTAACCATCCAGGTCCCCCCCCTGCGCGACCGCCGCGAGGACATCCCCATCCTGGCCGAGCATTTCGCCAAGTCTTTCTGCAAGGCCCAGGGCATGCCCCCCGTGGCCATACCCCGCGAAACCGCCGAGTTCATGCTGGCCTACGCCTGGCCGGGCAACATCCGGGAATTGAAAAACGCCGTGGAGGCAGGCATCGTGCTCTGCCAAGGCGGCGTGCTCACGCCCGCCGACCTCCAGGTAAGCCCCGCCGGAAAACCGCGCCATGGCGAGAGCGAAGCCCTCTCCCTGGATGAAAGCGAGAAGCAGGCCATCGTCAAGGCCCTGGAAAAGTCCAACTGGGTCCAGAAGGACGCCGCCCCCCTGCTGGGCGTGAGCCGCCGCGCCCTCAACTACAAGATCCAGAAGTACGGCATCGACATCCCCACCCGTCGCCGCGTCATCAAGCCATAGCAGGGCTCCGCCCCGCACCCCGCCAGGGCGCTGCCCTGGACCCGGCAGGGCTCCGCCCCGCACCCGCTGGGTGGATGATCCCCCCAGACCCCGCAATTGCTTCGCGATGTTTCTTTGCCGCCGTGGCGGTGGAGCTTTCCCTGTGCCCGCCCGCGCGGGGAGGGCACAGGGAAAGCAGGCCGTTACGCGAGACCCTGGCGACCGGTCGTCGCCGCGCCCGCCCCCCACGGCGTTTCCCCGGTTGACACGCGGCGGCCGCAAGCTCCAGAATATGTGGGATTCCAACGCTTCACGCAAGGCCGTGCCGCAAGGCACGCATGATCGTCAGGCATGGCGCACGGCGCGAAGCGGCTCCTGCCCGGCACGGAGGATTCAATGAGACTGCTCGCCCTCGCGGTGTTCCTGCTGGTCCACGCGGAATGCCGCGCCGACGATATTGCCGACCTGCGGCCGCTGACCAAATGGGGCAAGACGACCATCAACCTCCTCCAGGATGCCGCGCGCATGCGCGCTGAACCTCAAAGGGCCAACGGCATACTGCTCAAGGCGGTGGGCGGCGTTGTGGGAGGCGTCGCGGGCGGGGCCGCCGGGGGCGCGCTTACGCGCAGCAAGATCGGGGCGGTGGCAGGGGCGGTGGCCGGGGGCATCGCGGGCGCGAAGATCGGCGAAGAACTGGGCAAACCCGTGGACTACGCCGGGCAGATACTCACGGCCGTCAACGACGCTTTGGAGAGGTCCGGCAAACTGCTGGACGCCATGGAGACGTTCATGAGCGTCAACAACACCCCCGATGATCTTCTGTTGCCGGACATGCGCGCCGCGAGAGTCGAAATAGCGGGCATGGCCGACGAGAACGTCGCATGGCGCAGGGAACTGTATTCCAGGCCGGTCAACCGCGAAGCGGCCTTCGCCATGCCCCACGACGTCATGGTCCGGCGTTGCAAGGTCCTCGTGCTGAACGTCGACCGACTGGCCAACGAACTGGAAACGTGCTGCGACTTTGTGATCCCCGCACCCCGGGCGGACGCGCGCGCCCGCAACCCCGGTAAATGATCTCCCTGCGGAGCTTGGCCTTTTCTTCGCAACCGGCCGCGCGGCCCCCGCATTCCTCCTGCTAAGGCGCGGACGCGGGCGTTCCCGGTGCGCGAGGCCGTGCGTTGTCGCGGCCGGTCGGCGGGCGTCATGATGATGTCACGCCTTCTCAACGCGAGCGGAACGTTTTCGGGCTCGGGGTGACTTAGAAAATCCTTTCCCGACCGATCGAATGCAATAGAATCCAGGAGGAATCCATCCATGCGCCTGTTCAAGATCGTGGTTCTGGTGGCCGTGCTGGCCGCCGTTTCCGTGGGGTCCGCCATCGCCAAGGCTCCCGCGTCCTATGCCGGAACCTACGGGTTCAAGTCCGAGGCGGCCAAGGGGTCGCTCAAGCTCACCCGCGTGAAGGGCGCGCAGCACGCCTACGAGGTGCTGATGGTGGCCAAGGACGGCGCAACGTGCAGCATGGAGGGGTTCATCACCATCGAGGACGGCGTGGGCATCAGCACCGACGATCCCAAGTGCAGGTTCTCCCTGACCTTCGAGAAGGGCAACGCCCGTCTGGACAGCGGCAAGGCCTGCAACCAGTGCGGCGGCAAGGCCTCCATCGACGGCGTGTACAAGAAGGGAATGAAGTAGCGAGGCATCTGCCGCTTTCGGGCGGCTTTTCATGGCAGACGGGCCGCCCCTCCGGAGGGGGCGGCCCGTTGTTGTTTGGAGGGGCTTAGTCGATGCCGAGCGTCGGCCAGAGCTGGCTTACGCGGGCGCGCACTTCGGGGCTCATGGTCAGGGCGTCGGGCCATTCGCGGTGGTGCCCCTCGTCGGGGCCTTTGCGGGTGGCGTCGATGCCGATCTTGCCGCCCAGGTGGGGCAGGGGGCCTGCGTGGTCCAGCGCGTCGGTGGGGCCGTCCACCACCACGATGTCGCGCCGCCAGTCCACGTTGTTGCCCACGCGCCAGAGCACTTCCGAGACGTTCTGCACGTTCACTTCCTTGTCCACCAGCACGATGGCCTTGGTGAACATCATCTGTCCCATGCCCCAGAGGGCGTACATCACCTTGCGGGTCTGTCCGGGGTAGCGCTTGTCGATGGAGACGAAGCAGAGGTTGTGGAACACGCCTTCCACGGGGAGGTTCATGTCCACCACTTCGGGCAGCTGCTTCTTGATGAGCGGCAGGAAGATGCGTTCGGTGGCCTTGCCCATGTAGGTGTCTTCCATGGGGGGCGGCCCCACCAGGGTGGCGGGGTAGATGGCGTCGGAGCGGTGGGTGAGGGCCGTCACGTGGAACACGGGGTAGTCGTCGGCCAGGGAATAGTAGCCGGTGTGGTCGCCGAAGGGGCCTTCGCGGCGGCGCTCAAGGGGCTCCACGTAGCCTTCGAGCACGAACTGCGCGTTGGCGGGCACTTCCAGGTCGCAGGTCTTGCAGCGAACCAGCTCCACGGGGGACTGGCGGATGAAGCCCGCGAAGAGGAACTCGTCGATCTCGTCGGGGATGGGCGCGGTGGCGGCGAAGGTGACGGCCGGGTCCGGCCCCAGGGCCACGGCCACGGGGAGGCGCTCGCCGCGCTTTTCGGCCAGATGGTAGTGGTAGGCCCCGCCTTTGTGCTTGTGCCAGTGCATACCGGTGGTGTTCCGGTCGTAGACCTGCATGCGGTACATGCCCATGTTGCGCGTGCCGGTCTCGGGATTCCTGGTGATCACCAGGGGCAGGGTGATGAAGGGCCCGGCGTCTCCGGGCCAGGTGGTGAGCACGGGGAGGATGGAAAGGTCCACCTGGTCGCCGGTGAGCACCACGTCCTGGCAGCGGCCGCTGGAGACGGTCTTGGGAAAGATGTTGGCCATCTGGGCGAGCTTGGGCAGGAGCTTGAGCTTCTCGATGATGCCGTCGGGCTTCTTCATCTCCATGAACAGCTCGATTTTCGAGGCCAGTTCGTCCAGGCTTTCCGCGCCCAGGGACATGTTCATGCGCCGCTCGGAGCCCAGGGTGTTGGTGAGCACGGGGAAACGGCTGCCGCGCACGTTCTCGAAGAGGAGGGCGGGACCGGCGACTTTGCTCACGCGGTCGGTGACCTCGGCGATTTCCAGGTTTCTGTCGAGCTCCACGCCGATGCGGCGCAGTTCGCCCTGGCGTTCCACGGCGTGCAGGAAGTCCTGGAGGTCCTTGAATGCCATATGTCGTCTCCGTGATGGGCTGATGATGGGCGGACGGTTTTCAGGCGGCACGGGAGCGCCGGTTCCCGGAGAGGGAGCCCGCTGCCAGCGTCCGCACTGCCGATGCGAGTGCTTCTACAAGTATTCCACAAGCTTCACGCTGGTGTTGCGCAGCCGGAAGCTCATGAGCCGGGCGATGTTGGTGGTCACCTTGAGGGCGAGCTTCAGGTCCTTGGCGCAGAGGCGTTCGTAGTTCACCCGGGAGAGCACCAGGAGGCTCACGCCGTCCAGGGCGCGGGCGGTGGCGGAGCGGGGCGGCCCCTCGATGAGGGCCAGTTCGCCGAAGGCGCGGCCGGGGCCGATGCGCACCAGACACTTGGGCTTGTGCTCGGGGGAGGTGTCCTTTTTGGTGATCTCGATGGAGCCTTCCAGGATGATGGCCATGGAGTCGTCGGGGTCGCCCTCGGCGAACACCACCGAACCCCGTTCGTGCCGGGTCAGGCGCAGGTAGCGGCAGAGCCGTTTGACGTCGTCCTCGGAGAAGTCCTTGGCCCAGGTGGAGCCGTCGACCATCTCCAGGAGCTTGGGGCCCACGTCCGGGTCGTGGAAGAGGTCTTCGGTCGTCTCGTAATCCATGGGCGTCCTCCGCCCGCGACCATGCCACAGGAACGCGCGATGCGCTAGCCGGGCTTTTGCTCCCCGGGGCGGTCGCGAAGCACGCGCCTGAGCACCTTGCCCACGAAGGTCTTGGGTAGTTCGTCCAGGAATTCGACGTATTTGGGCGTCTTGTAGGCGGCGAGCTTCTCGCGGCACCAGGCCAGCACCTCGGCGCGCGTGAGCCCCGAGCCTGGAACGGGCACCACGTAGGCCTTGACCACCTCGCCGCGCGTGCGGTGGGGCACGCCCACGGCGGCCACGTCGGCTATCTTGGGGTGGGCGTGGAGCACTTCCTCGATCTCGCGGGGGTAGATGTTGTAGCCGCCGGAGATGATCATGTCCTTCTTGCGGTCCACGATGAAGAAGTAGCCGTCCTGATCCATCACGGCCACGTCGCCGGTGTGCAGCCAGCCGTCGCGGAGCACTTCGTCGGTGTCCCGGGGGCGGTTCCAGTAGCCCGCCATCACCTGGGGGCCTTTCACCAGCAGCTCGCCGGGCGCGCCGGGGGGCACGTCCTTTCCGGGGTCGGCTGTGTCCACGATGCGGGCCATGGTGTCCGGGAAGGGCAGGCCTATGGAGCCCTCCTTGCGATTGCCCACCAGGGGGTTGATGTGCGTGAAGGGCGAGGCCTCGGTGAGTCCGTAGCCCTCCACGAGCTCCGCCTCGGTCACCTCCGCGAAGCGGCGTTGCAGCTCGATGGGCAGCGGCGCGGAGCCGCTGATGCAGAAACGCACGGATTTGAGGTCGTAGCGGGGCAAATCCTTCTGCTGCATGAGCGCCATGTACACCGAGGGCGTGCCGGGGAACACCGTGGGCTTGTTGTTGTGGATGGCCTTGAGGGTGTCCAGGGGGTCGAAACGGGGCAGGGGGATGATGGTGGCCCCGCAGTCCGTGGCGAAGTTCACGTTCACCATGAGGCCGTAGATGTGGAAGAAAGGGAGGAGCCCCAGGAAGACCTCGGGCGACTCTCCGATGGAATAGAGGATGGAGCGGGCCTGCTGGATGTTCACCGAGAGGTTGCGGTGGGTGAGCATCACGCCCTTGGCCAGGCCCGTGGTGCCCCCGGTGTACTGGAGCATGGCCAGGTCGCGCGCGGGGTCCTCGCCGGGATCGAAGAGGGGGGCGCGGGCCAGGGTGGGTTCCCAGGCGAGCACGCGGCTGCCGTCCAGGTCCAGGGGGGGCAGCTTGCCCTCGCGCCAGGCCTTGAGGCGGTAGAGCCAATTGAGCGGAAAGCCCAGCGCGCCGCTGACCCGAGTGACCAGGATGCGTTCCAGCTTCGACCCCCGCAGCAGCCGGGAGTGCCGGGCCAGCAGGAGGTCCAGCACCACCAGGACCTTGGCCCCGGAGTCCTCCAGGATGTGGGTGAGTTCCGTCTCCATGTAGAGGGGGTTTACGAACACCACCGTGGCCCCGGCGTAGAGCGCCCCCCAGTAGCTGACGAGGGTCTGGGGCAGGTTGGGCAGCATGATGGCCACGCGGTCGCCGGGGGCGACGCCCAGGCCGCGCAGCCCCGCGGCGAAGCGCCCGGCGCGCTGGCGCAGTTGGGCGTAGGTGCAGCGCCAGTTGCGGAAGGCGATGGCCGTTCGGTCGGGCCAGGTGTGGGCGGCGCGGTCCAGGATGGCCGTGAGGGGTTCGAGGCGGTAGTCCACGCTGGGGGGCACGTGGGGGTCGTAGTGGTCCAGCCAGGGAGCTTCGGTGTCGGTCATGGCGGGGTGTTCTCTGTCTGATGGATGTTTCGACCCTCTTACTACATCCCGCGTTTCGGGACAATGACGGGCGCTCCGCCTGTTGAAAAACGGCCCAGGAAAGGGCGTCGGCGGGCTTTACGCGACGCTTGGTTGTCTGGTATGGGCAATGCTCTTAGGCGACGCCATGCACGCCCGCTACCGGCCGGAGTCCGGCAGGAGCCCGGCGCGCGAGCGCCCATTCCGCAGGCGAACAGACCACTTTCAGAAACGCAATCCATTTCGCACCACCGGACGCGCGCCCCGCGCGCGGCGTCCCGAGCGCGGCACAGGAGCGGCTATGACCACCATTTCCCAATTCATGGACCACAATTTCCGGCACTTCAACGCCCGCGAGACGCTGGACGCCGCCAAAGCCTGGAAAGACCTGCTCGACGGCGGGGGCCAGATGTTTCTGACCATGGCCGGCGCCATGAGCACCTGCGAGATCGGCATCATCCTTTCGCGCATGATCCGCGAGGGCAAGGTGCACACCATCTGCTGCACGGCGGCCAACCTTGAGGAGGACCTGTTCAACCTCTTCAACCACAACGAATACAAGATGGTCCCCAACTACCGGGACCTCTCGCCCGAGGCCGAGAAGGAGCTCTACGACGCGGGCTTCAACCGCGTCACGGACACCTGCATCCCCGAGGGCGTGCTGCGCCAGGTGCAGCGCGACATCGCCAAGCTGTGGAAGAAGGCGGCCGACGAGGGCAAGCCCAAGTTCCCCTACGAGTTCATCTACGACCTGCTGGACCAGCCCGGCATCGAGAAGCTGTTCCAGGTTCCTGCGGAGCATTCGTGGGTGCTGGCGGCCAAGGAAATGGGCGTGACCATCTACACGCCCGGCTGGGAAGACTGCACGCTGGGCAACATCTTCGTCTCCGAGGTGATGAGCGGCAACGTGAAGAGCCACGGGGCCATCCGCCACGGCACGGAGCAGATGGAGCACCTGGCCAAGTGGTACATCGAGATGGGCAAGAAGAAAACGCCCATCGGCTTCTTCCAGATCGGCGGCGGCATCGCGGGCGACTTCCCCATCTGCGTGGTGCCCATGCTCATCCAGGACCTGGAGCTGGAAGACACGCCGTTCTGGGCCTACTTCTGCCAGATCAGCGACTCCACCACGAGCTACGGCTCCTACTCCGGCGCGGTGCCCAACGAGAAGATCACCTGGGGCAAGCTGGACATCCACACGCCCAAGTTCATGATCAATTCCGACGCGGCCATCGTGGCCCCGCTGATCTTCAGCTACGTGCTGGGGGAGTAGGCGCGCGGAGGAAAGAGCGCGCGGCGGCCGGTCAGCGGCCGAGATGAAAGACGGATAAGATGATGAAGGCCGCCCCCGTGAGGGGACGGCCTTTTATACTTTTGTCGAACATTGGCATTTTATTGTTTGTCATTTCCTTTGGTTGTGCTTTGGTGAGAAACGTCGCGTATCCGTGTCGGTTAGGCTTGCCAGGGAGGTTAGTCGTGTCTTTCGATATCAGGAACATGAAAGGTTTTGCTGGGCGTGTCGCAAATTGCCCCGGTTGTGGAGATGGCACGCAAGTTGATGGAATAAACTCTTTCGCGGTATATTACGAAGATAGGGACGTTGAGCGGCCGCGTTTCATGATGGTAATGCAGAACCCTGGTGGTACTAAAGGTGTGGCCGTGTCGGATGAAGGAAAGGATCTGGCACAAGTTGGCTCCAGTGAAGAATTTGTTGCCATGACTCGAAAATATTTGTCGAAGTGGCTAAAGAAGAGCAATAGATCTTTTTCAGAGTCGTTTTTTGGAATTTTAAAAAAGTATAAATTGATAAGTTACGACAATCTCGACAATTATTTAGATTGTGACTTTTACAATCATTTTTTGGTTACAGATTTGGTGAAGTGTAGGGTGGCGACAAGGGATGTCGATGATAAGAGAGGTGATTTGTGCGGCGAGAGGTTTCTGCGGACAGAGATTGAAAAGGCTAAGAATGTTGATCTCATTTTTTCGTTCAGCACGAGGACATGGCGGTATATGAAGGGGGCATATCTTGCCAGTCAAGGTGTTCTGCCAACGGTTGTTCAGGCACATGGCCGTTTGTATAGGATGGATGGGTGCGGCAAGTGTATAATTCCTTTGGCGCACTTCAGTAGGACGATGTTGCAAAAATATTTGCGCTTAAGCTATTATCAATATTTTGAAGAAGGTGTTTGTGACTATGCTATTCTTAGGGGAATAAATAGTCGGTGAGTACGACCCCTGCGATCCGTCTAGCAAAATGCTCGAAGCCGCCCTCGAAACTGCCCGCGATCTTCACGCGGCGGGCGTCATGAAAAAGACCACCCTGCGCCAGATCGAGGAACTCTGCTTGCCGCCCCGGCGCGAGTTCGCACCTGCCGAGATCAAGCGCATCCGCACGGCCAACAACCTGAGCCAGGCCGTGTTCGCCCGCTATCTCTGCGTCGGCGCTTCCACCGTGCAACAGTGGGAGCAGGGGCACAAGAAACCGGCGGGCGCGGCCTCGCGTCTCCTGGACGTCATCGACCGCAAGGGGCTGCAAGCGCTTACCTGACGCGGCGTCAGCCACGGGCTGCCCTCTTCCGCGCGGAAATCGGCGACGGCAAAGCTTCCCCGCCCCCCTCCCCCCACCTTGCGCCCCGCCCCGTTGTCGTGTATCGCATGACCGTCAAGCCATGCGTGATTCCCCCAATAATCAATCCATGTCCTACGATACTTCCAGCGTCCTGCCCGTCTTGCGCCGGGTCTTCGGGTTCAGCGCCTTCCGGCCGGGCCAGGATGCGGTGGTCGCGGCCGCGTTGGCGGGGGAGGACGTGCTGGCGGTGATGCCCACGGGCAGCGGCAAGTCGCTCTGTTATCAGCTGCCCGCGCTGACCGGGGGAGGGCTCACCGTGGTCGTCTCGCCGCTCATCGCCCTCATGACGGATCAGGTGAGCCAGTTGCGGGCGTTGGGCGTGGCCGCCTATGCGCTCAACTCGGGCCAGAGCGCCGCCGAGAACTCACAGGCCCTGCGCGCGGCGCGCTCAGGCGAAGCCCGGCTCCTCTACGTGGCCCCCGAGCGCCTGCTGCGGGGCAACACGCTCGAACTGCTGCAGGGCTGCGCCGTCCGGCGTCTGGTGGTGGACGAGGCCCACTGCGTGTCGCAATGGGGCCACGACTTCCGGCCGGAATACCTGGAGCTGCGCCACGCCGCCCAGGCCTTCGGAGACGTGCAGCTCCTGGCCTTCACCGCCACGGCCGACGAGGCCACGCGCGCGGACATCGCGGCGCGCCTCTTCTCCAGGCCGCCGCGCGTGTTCGTGCACGGCTTCGACCGCCCCAACATCCGCCTGGCCATGGCCCCCAAGGACAACGCCCGCCGCCAGGTGCTCGATTTCGTCGCCAAGCACCCGGGCGAAAGCGGCATCGTCTACTGCGCCACGCGCAGGGAGACCGAACGCTTCGCAGAGGCGCTCTCCGAGAGCGGCCGGGACGCGCTGCCCTACCACGCGGGCATGGAGCAGGCCCAGCGCCGCGAAAACCAGACCCGCTTTCAGCAGGAGGACGGCGTGGTGATGGCCGCCACCATCGCCTTCGGCATGGGCATCGACAAGCCCGACGTGCGCTTCGTCTGCCACGCCAGCATGCCCAAGAGCATCGAGGCCTACTACCAGGAGATCGGCCGCGCCGGGCGCGACGGCCTGCCCGCCGACACCCTGACCCTCTACGGCCTGGACGACATCCGCCTCCGGCGCGCCCAGATCGCGGAAAGCGAGGCCGGGGAAGACCAGAAGCGCATCGAAACGCACCGCCTGGGCGCGCTCATCGCCCTGTGCGAGACGCCGCGCTGCCGCCGCCAGACCCTGCTGGCCTATTTCGGCGAGGAGGCCCCGCCATGCGGCAACTGCGACGTGTGCCAAAGCGGCTGCGTGGCGCGCGACGGCACCATCGACGCCCAGAAGGCCATGTCCGCCATGGTGCGCACCGGCGAGCGCTTCGGCATGGAGCACCTGGTGAACATCCTGCTCGGCAAGCGCACCGACGCCGTGGAGCGCTGCGGCCACCACGCCCTGCCAACCTTCGGGGTCGGCAAGGACGTGGACGCCCGATACTGGCGCGCCGTCTTCCGGCAGCTGATGGGCTCGGGCCTGGCCACGCTCGACATCGTGAACCACGGCTGCTGGAAGGTTACGCCCAAGGGATGGGCCGTGCTGCGCGGCGCGGAGCGTGTGCGGATGCGGGGCGACCTGCTGGACGAAGCGCCCGCGCGCGGCAAGCGGGGCAGGGCGTCCGCGCGGCCGAACCCCGTGGGGCAGGTGGCGGACAAGCTGCTCACGGCCCTGAAGCTCCTGCGCACCGGCCTGGCCAAGCAGCAGGACGTGCCGGCATTCGTGATCTTCGCGGACCGGACTCTCCTGGACATGGCCGAGCGCAAGCCCACGTCGCTGGAGGATATGGCGCACATCCATGGCGTGGGCGAGAAGAAGCTCGCGCAATACGGCCAGGTGTTCCTCGATCAGGTGCGCAAACACCTGGGGCTCGGCGCGGGGGCGGGCGAGCGGCCCGTCGGAGCCGATCCGCCCCAGAGGGAGCAGGCCCCGGAGGAGGCCCCCGAAGCCAGGCCCGACCGGCGCGATCTCGACAGGGAGAGCAAGGTGGCCTCGGAGGCCGTGGTGAAAGTGCGCACGGCCCTCGCCCAGGCGGCCGACCACGGCGACTTCCTGGACCGCCTGGACGACCTGGGGCTGGAACTCAAAGTAAACGGCGGCTATCTGTCGGTCCGCGACGCGGAGACCGGCTGGCTCCTGGCCATGGTTTCCCGATCAGGCCCCCTGGGCGCTGCGATCGCCGAACGCTTCGGCTCGCGCTACGCCTGAACGGGGCGGGCACGCATCCCGTGGGCGACGAACCTCATACGGCTCCCGGGACGCCCGTTCGGTGCCGCACCGACGGCGTGCGGCCGTGCCCGGCCGCATCGTTTCGGCCAGCGTCGCGCCGGACGCGACGGTTCAAGGCTAGCCGGGCCTGTCGTTGAAGAGGTAGCCGTGGAGCAGCACGCGGCGCTCCTCCGCGGTGACCACTTCGAGGGGCATGGTGAAGTTGCACGGGCCTTCCGCCGCCTGGCATTCCCGGCGCAACACGCGCATCACGCGGCACCCCAGGTGCGTGTCGGATTCGCCTGGGTGCTCGCCCGGGACCACGATGTCCACCTCCATGCCCGGCAGGATCACCGTGGAGGACTGGCAGTGCATGCTCCGCGAGGTGACGCGCAGCACGGTGGCCGTTACGGGATTGCGGTCCGGGGCCTTGCCCGTGGCCCCGGCGTCCTTGCCCGAGAAGGAAAAGACGCAGTTGCCGGTGCGCTTGGCCTCGTCCAGGGCCTTTTCGATCCGCTCCAGCAGGGTCTTGGCGTTGATGGCGTCCTCGGGAAAACAGGCCACGCCCAGGCTCGCGGTCAGGGTCACTGGCGTGTCGTTCAGCCGGACGGGGGCGCGCTCCAGGGTTTGCCGCAGCCGTTCGGCGGCCGCCAAGGACTGGTCGCAGTTGGTTTCGGGCAGGATCAGGCCGAAGGTGTCCGTGTCGTAGCGCACGATGTGGTCGGTGTCGCGGGCAGTCTCGTCCAGGGTCCGGGCCACGGCCCTGAGGACCTCCTCGCAGCCGGGCTGACCGTGGGTTTCCGCGATCTGCCGGAAGTCGTCGAGGACGAGCATGATCAGGGAAAAACGGTGCTGGAAGCGCTTGAACCGTTCGATCTCCCGGTGGAGCGATTTCTTGAAGTAATGCCGGTTGTAGAGCCCCGTGAGCTCGTCCACGAGGCTGTCGCTTTCCTTGCGCAGCAGGAACTTCCTCTCCACGAGGATGGGGCTTCGCAGCTTGGGGTGGTGATTCTGGAAATAGTCGCAGATGGCGACACGCAGCCCCACGTCGCGCCCCTGGGCGGCGTTCAGCTTCTCCAGGTTGGAGATGATCCCTTTCCAGTACCGCAGCGAGTCCTCGACTGAAAAACGCATCCTGGTAAGGTGGTACAGGAGGTCGGCATAGGCCTGGTCCCCCTCGCCGAAACCCTCGCCGAGGTCGTTCCTGTCGATTCCCGCCTTGCGCAGGAGTTCGCGCAAGCCGATGCTCGGTGCGTCGTGGTCGTCGGGTTCTGCTTTCAAGATGGCTGCCTTCCCGGTGGAGTGTTGCGCCACCCCGGGCGGAGGACCGCGCTCGTGATGAATGCCTGCCGGACGGGCGCGCGGTGAACGCCTGGGCTCGGCAGACGAGCCTGGGCAAGGCCGACCGCCCCCGGCAAGAGTGACCTTCCATAGACGCCCAGGCGCGATTCTGGCAAGGGCGGATACAGGAGCAGCGGAAGTTGTTTCGCCGGGTTCACGCCCCCGCCCCGATCCCCTGGACCCGTCCGGCCATTCCGGGGTATGCTTTCCTCTTCATGACCCGTTCAAGGAGGAACATCATGTCCAAACCCCTCACCGGCAAGCGCATCCTCATCCAGGTGGCCGACACCTACGAAGACCTGGAACTCTGGTACCCCAAACTGCGCATGATCGAGGCCGGGGCAGAGACGGTGGTGGCCGGGCTCGACCCCGCCGGACGCCTTTACGCCGGCAAGCACACCTACCCGTGCGTTTCCGAGGCCTGCCTCAGGGATCTCGACGCGAAGGACTTCGACGCCCTCATCGTGCCCGGCGGCTTCGCCCCGGACATCCTGCGCCGCGACGCCAAGGGCATGGCCCTCACCCGCGCCTTCCACGAGGCCGGAAAGCTCGTGGCCTTCATCTGCCATGCAGGATGGGTGCCCATCTCGGCCAGGATCGTGCGCGGCTACCGCGTAACGGGCTGCGTGGCCCTCAAGGACGACCTGGAAAACGCCGGGGCCGTCTGGGAAGACGCCTCAGTGGTGGTGGACCGCAACCTCATCAGCAGCCGCCGCCCGGCCGACCTGCCCGACTTCTGCGCCGCCATCCTGGACTGGTTCGCCTTCCGCGACGGCTAGCGGCAATTTCGGGATGGCACACGGAAGCCTTGCATAGGAGATGCCAAGGAGTCAGTGGGTTTCCGCTCGCGGGAGACGAGAAAGGCGTCGACGGCGATGGCCCATGACGGGCAGGCGGGGGGCAGCGCGAGGATGAAGAGGACCGTTGCCGACCGGATGCAACCTCCCCGGATCGGCCCAGCGGGCGGGAACGACCGGAGGGCGTCGCCGTGCGACCGACCACCGCCGCCGCCCTGCCGGGCGGCGGCGCTGAGGACGCCGGTCAGGGCAGCCCGAGAGGGCGCGCGTAGGCCCTGGCCAGTCCGGCGGGCAGGGACACGAACACGGGGCGTTTGGCCGGGTCGAGCCAGGCGGCCAGCCGCTCCAGGTTCTTGAGGTCCATGGCCGTGCAGCCCGCCGTGCCGCTTTCGGGACCGCGCCACACGTGCAGGAAGATGCAGGAGCCCGCGCCGGGTCTGGCCGGGCCGGTGTTGTGCTCCACGGTAAGGCCCAGGCGGTAGAGTTCGTCCTTGCGGCGCATCTCCTCGGAAGAGCTCCAGGTCTTGGGCTTCTGGGGCGTGACTTCCACCACGGCGTTGTAGGCCGGGGAGGCCTCATCGTCCACGCATTCGTGGGCGTCGGTCATCTGGACGTAGGGCATCTTCAGGGGCCGGGCCGAGGGCGGATCGTAGCCGAAGGCGAAGCCCAGGGCGAAAACCCCGGCCGGAGCCCTGCCGTCGCCCTCGCGCTTGACGGGCCCGTCCGCGCCGGGCGCGGCGAGGCCACGGCCCCAGGCCAGGCCGTTGCGGCCCGTGACCGCCCGGATGGACGGCCCCGCCTGCTTCCAGCGGCCGCCCGGGGAGCGCTCGTAGAGGCGCACCTCGGCCTGGCTGGAGTCCCATCCCGGGGAGAGGGCCACCACGGCCTGGAGGGTCTGTTTGAAGGACGCGGCCCGCACGGGCGCGGCCGCCAGAAGCAGGCCCAGGAACAGGGCCAGGCAGCCCAGGCAGAGCCGGGCCGACAGGGCGCGTGCGCCTCCGGCGCTCCCGCGCGGGAGCAGGCCCGTTCCTGCCGCGCCGGAGCGCGCCCGGCTCGCCCCGGCGTCTGCGCGCGAGCGCGCAGCGTTCCTCACGGCACGGCCTGCGCGCCGTCGGCGAACAGGTCCACGGCCTGCTTGCGCAGCAGGAATTTCTGGATCTTGCCGCTGGCGGTCATGGGGTAGCCCTTCACGAAGGCGATGTACTTGGGGATCTTGTGCCAGGCGATCTGTCCCCGGCAGTAGTCCTGCACGTCCTCGGGGGCCATCTCCACGCCCTCCTTGAGGATGATGAAGGCCCCCACCTGCTCGCCGTACTTCGTGCTGGCCACGCCCACCACCTGCACGTCCTGGACGCCGGGCATGGTGTAGAGGAACTCCTCGATCTCGCGGGGGTAGATGTTCTCGCCGCCCCGGATGATCATGTCCTTGAGGCGTCCGGTGATGGAGAGGTAGCCGTTGTCGTCCATCACGCCCAGGTCGCCCGAGTGCAGCCAGCCCTCGGCGTCGATGGCCTTGGCCGTGGCCTCGGGGTTGTTGTAGTAGCCCTTCATCACCGAGTATCCCCGGCAGACCACCTCGCCCTGGGTCCCGGGGGGCGCGGGCAGGTTGGTCTCGGGGTCCACCACGCGCACCTCGATGCCGGGCAGACAGGCTCCCACGGAGGCGGTGCGGTAGTCGATGGGGTCGTCTGTGCGGGTCTGGGTCATCACCGGGGAGTTCTCGGTGAGGCCGTAGCAGATGGTGATCTCGGTCATGTTCATGACCTCCATCACCTTGCGCATCACGGGCACGGGGCAGGGCGATCCGGCCATGATGCCCGTGCGCAGCGACGAGTAGTCGAACTTGTTGAAGAGCTTGTGCTCCAGCACCGCGATGAACATGGTGGGCACGCCGTAGAGGGCCGTGCAGCGTTCGGTCTCGATGGAGGTCATCACCTGCACGGGGTCGAAGGTCTCCAGGAGCACCATGGTGGAGGCGTGGGAGACGCAGGCCAGCACGCCCAGCACGCAGCCGAAGCAGTGGAACAGGGGCACGGGCAGGCACACCTTGTCCAGGTGGGTGAAGCGCTGGCGCTCGCCGATCCAGAATCCGTTGTTCACCAGGTTGTGGTGGGTGAGCATGACGCCCTTGGGGAACCCCGTGGTGCCCGAGGTGTACTGCATGTTCACCACGTCGTGGGGCGAGAGCGACTCCTGGCGGGCTTTGTAGTCGGCCTCTGGGACGGTGCGGCCCAGGCCGATGATCTCGGGTATGGAGTACATGCCCCGGTGCTTCTCCTGGCCCAGGAAGAGCACGCGCTTGAGGTGCGGGAAGGTCTGGGAGACGATGCGCCCGCGCTCCTGGCCCTTGAGCTCGGGGGCCAGGTCGTAAAGGATCTGGAGGTAGTCCGAGTCGCGGTAGCCGTCGATGATGAAGATGTTCTCGGCCTCGGAGTTCTCCAGCAGATACTTGAGCTCGTTCTTCTTGTAGTTGGTGTTCACCGTGAGCAGCACCGCGCCGATGCGCGCCGTGGCGAACTGCAGCACCACCCAGTGGGGCACGTTGGTGGCCCACACGGCCACCTTTTCGCCGCGCTGAACGCCCAGGGCCATGAGGCCCTTGGCCAGCGAGTCGGCCAGGTCGGAGAACTGGCGGTAGGTGAGGTGCAGATCGCGGTCCACGTAGGCCACGGCCTTGTTGCCTGGGTGGGCGGCCACGGCCTCGTCCAGGAGCTGGCCCAGGGTTATCTCGCGCAGGGTGAAGTCTTCCATGGCGGCCCCTATGCCGGGAAGTAGAGCACGGCGTGGATGTCGGTCTGTTCCTGGCCGGCGCAGCCCACGTAGTGGGGCACGATGGAGTTGAAATAGATGCTGTCGCCAGGCCCCAGCTCGTGGCGCTCCTGGCCCAGGACCACCAGGAGCCGCCCGCGCGCCACCACGATGAACTCCTCGCCCTCGTGGGAGGAGAGGGGGTGCTCCGCGCCGGGCTCGTCGGGGCGGATCTCGATGTAGAAGGGCTCCATGTGGCGGTCGGTCTTGTGAGCGCCCAGGGAGTAGAAGCTGAAGCTGGAGCGCTTGCCGCGCGCGGCCTGCTGGGCCTGCTCGGGCGAGGAACAGGCGCAGGCGCGGGAAAGGCACACGTCGGAGCCCAGTTCGTCGTCGATGAAGGTGCCAAGGCGCGTGCCCAGGGCCAGGGCCACCTTGAGCAGGGGGCCGAGGCTGGTGGTCACCTCGCCATTCTCCAGGGCCTCCAGATAGGCCGCGTCCAGGCCCGTGCGGGCCGAAAGATCCTCGATGCCGAGCCCCTGGGCCGTCCTGCGCTTCCGGATGCGCGCGCCGCACTTGATTTCGCCGTTCATGCCCCCTCGCTTGTGCTTGACGTATGAGTTTCCGAGGCAGGCGCTTAACATTTTTGTTCCTGCGATTCCAGACGGTTTTTGCCGGTTTGTCCGGAATCGGTGCAGAATGGCTTTTCCGCTTGAACATGGTCGGCAGATGGGCCAAAGAGTGTCAGGAAGAGGCACGCGCGGTCCGTGGGACGCGCAAGCGCCCGGCCTCGTCCTGAAGTTCTGAAACAAGCCGGTATCGCAACCCAAGCGTGGACGCCGCATGGAACACGCTCCATCGCCTTCGCGAGCAACCTCCAGGCCCGTTTCGCTGCGGTTCGCCCTTACGCTGCCCTTCGTGGCCCTCATAGTGCTCAGTTGCGGGCTCGTGGGGTTCTTCTCCCTGTGGGACGGGCGCGAGGCAGTGCTCGACGTGGCCGGTCAGCTGCGCTCCGAGGTGCTCAAACGCGTGGAGGATCACCTCACGGGCTTCCTGGACCTGCCCCGCAAGCTCAACGAGGCCAACGCCCAGGCCCTGCGCGCGGGCGTGCTGGACCTCTCCGACCCCGTGCGGCGCGCCCGCTACTTCCACGGGGTGGTGGCCGCCAACCCGCGCATCGCCTACTCCTTCATCGGGCTGCCCGACGGCGAGTTCCACGGCGCGCGGCGCAACGAGGCCGGCGAGGTGGAGGTGATCCACGCCGGGCGCGACACGGGCCAGGCCTCCACCTACTTTTCCACCTCGCCCCTGGGCGACCCCCTGGAGTTCCGCGCCGCCTACCCGAATTTCGATCCCCGCGCGCGCCCCTGGTACAAGTCCGGCGTCCAGGCCGGAAAAGCCGTCTGGAGCCCGGTCTACCGCCATTTCGTGCTCAAGGACCTGACCCTCACGGCCTCCCTGCCCGTCCACGACGGCAAGGGCGGGCTGGTGGGGGTTTTCGGGGTGGACTACGCCCTGGGCAACATCCACGAGTTCCTGCGCACCATCAAGGTGGGGAACTCCGGCGAGGTGTTCCTGATGGAGCGCGGCGGGGAGCTCCTGGCCTCCAGCACCATGCCCCCCTCGCTGTTCCTTGTCCCCAAGGGCGAGGGGTTCGAGCGCCTCCGGGCCGACCAGGCCCCCAGGCCCCGCGTGGCCGCAGCCGCCCGCCGCCTGGAGGCCCTGCCCGGGGGGCTGGCCGGCATCGCGGAAGACACCACCCTGGAATTCGACATGGACGGCCAAAGCCAGTTCCTGCAGGCAACGCCCTTCACCGACCCCATGGGCGTGGACTGGCTCATCGTGGCCGTGGCCCCCGCCAGCGACTTTCTCGGGCGCATCGACGCCAACACCCGCCAGACCCTGGCGCTTATTCTGGCGGCGGCCTTCCTGGCCACGCTGGCCGGCGTGGTGCTGGCGGGCCTGCTCACCCGGCCCGTGGAGCGCCTGGCCCAGGCCGCCGACGGCCTCTCCCAGGGCCGCTGGAACCTCGACGTGAAGGCCCCCGGCGTGCGCGAACTCGACCGCCTGGCACGCGCCTTCTCGCGCATGGCCGGGCAGCTGCTCTCCTCCTTCGAGGAGCTCAGGGCCAAGGGCAACATCATCGCGGCCCAGAACCGCACCCTGGAGGAGCGCGTGGCCCGGCGCACCGCCGAACTCGCCCACCTGCACCACAGGCTGCGCGCCATCTTCGAGGCCATCCCGGGCTACATCCACGTGATCGACCGCGAATTCCGCGTGGTGGACGTGTGCGACAAGATGCTCGCGGCCGTGGGCCTCACGCGCGAGGAGGTGCTCGGGCGGCGCTGCCACGAGGTGTTCCAGGGGCTGGAATCCATCTGCGGCCACTGCGCCCTCTGCGACGATGACAGCCGCGACCGGACCTCCATCCGCCCCTCCACCCCCACGGAGGAGGGCATCCTGGGGCACGCCTTCATGGCCTATTCCGCCCCCATCCGCGACCAGCAAGGCAGTGTCTGGGGGTACATCGAGTGCCTCATGGACGTGAGCGCCCTGCGCGCCGCCGAACAGGAACTCCTTGCCGCCAAGGAACAGGCCGACGCGGCCAATCGCGCCAAGTCGGCCTTCCTGGCCAACATGAGCCACGAACTGCGCACCCCCATGAACGGCATCCTGGGCGTGCTCCAGCTTCTCAAGACCACGCCGCTCGACCAGGAGCAGTCCGGCTTCGTGGAGACCGGCGAGGCCGTGCTCAAGAACCTGCTGGGCCTCATCAACGACATCCTCGACCTCTCCAAGGTGGAGGCGGGCAAGCTCGACCTGGTGGAAAGCCGCGTGGACCTGGAGGAGACCTGCCGCTTCATGGCCGGGCTCTTCCGGGGCCAGGCCCAGGCCAAGGGCCTCGCCCTGGACTTCCACGTGGCCTCCGGCGTGCCCGGCTTCGTGTTGGCCGACGCCAGCCGCCTGCGCCAGGTGCTCTTCAACCTCATCGGCAACGCCCTCAAGTTCACCGAGAAGGGCGGCGTGCGCCTGCTGGTGGAAAGCGCGGGCCCCGCCCCCCAGGGGCGCACGCTCCTGCGCTTCACCGTGGCCGACACGGGCATAGGCATCCCTGAAGCCCGCCAGGACGACCTCTTCAAGCCCTTCGTGCAGATCGACGGCGCGCTGGACAAGAAATATCCCGGCACGGGCCTGGGGCTCTCCATCGTCAAAAGGCTGGTGGAGCTCATGGAGGGCGAGGTCACGGTGGAGAGCGAGCCCGGAAGGGGCACGCGCGTGCGCTTCGAAATCCCCGTGCTGGCCGCGCCGCCCGAAGCCCCGGGCGCATCGGCCGCGCGTCCGGAATCGGAAGGCGGAGCCGACGCCCCGGCGCGCTCCCTTGACGTGCTGCTGGTGGATGACGAGCCCGTGAACCGACGCGTGATGCAAAACCTCCTCGAAAAGCGCGGCCACCGGGTGGTGCTTGCCGAGACGGGGCTCCAGGCGCTGGAACAACTGGCTCGCCGTCCCTTCGACTGCGTGCTCATGGACGTGCAGATGCCCGGTATGGACGGCCTGGCCGCCACCCGGGCCATCCGGGCCAACGAGCGCCAGGCCTGGGACGCCAGCGTGTCCGTGATCGCCCTCACGGCGCACGCCATGGCTGGCGACCGCGAACGCTTCCTGGCCGAAGGCATGGACGACTACCTCTCCAAACCCGTGGAGCTGGAAGCGCTGGACCAGGTGCTGGGACGTGTGGCACGAAGACGCGGCCCGAGCTAGACGCCCGGCGCACCAACAAGGAAGACGCATGGCCAAGAAACTGCTCAAGGAACTGCTCATAGACCGCGCCCGGTGCAAGGGCTGCGGCATCTGCGTGCATTTCTGCCCCAAGGACGTGCTCGTGCTGGACGAGGAGGACAAGGCCGCGGCCATGTCCCTCAAGGACTGCATCGCCTGCGGCATGTGCGAACTCTACTGCCCGGACCTGGCCATCGAGGTGGTGGCCGAGGACGCTCCCCGCGCCGCCGGGGCCGCGCCCGAAACGTGTGAAACAGCCGGGAGCGCCTCATGAGCCGGGAAACCGTCTTCGTCCAGGGCAACGAGGCCTGCGTGGAGGGCGCGCTCTACGCGGGCCTGGATTTCTTCGCGGGCTACCCCATCACCCCTTCCACCGAAATCGCGGAACATCTGGCCGCGCGCCTGCCCGCCCGGGGCGGCCGGTTCATCCAGATGGAGGACGAGATCGCCTCCCTGTGCGCCATCATCGGGGCCTCCCAGGCGGGCAAGAAGGTGATGACGGCCACCAGCGGCCCGGGGTTCTCCCTGATGCAGGAGGCCTTGGGCTACGCCGTCATGGCCGAGATCCCCTGCGTGATCGCGAGCGTCATGCGCGGCGGCCCCTCCACGGGCATCCCCACCCACGTGAGCCAGGGCGACGTGAACCAGGCCCGCTGGGGCACCCACGGCGACCACGCCGTCATCTGCCTCACGGCCTCCAACCACCAGGACGTGTTCGCCATGACGGTGGAGGCCTTCAACATGGCCGAAACCTACCGCACGCCCGTGATCCTGCTCTTCGACGAAGTGGTGGGCCACATGCGCGAGAAGCTCGTGCTGCCCGTGCCCGGCGAGCTGCCCCTGACGGAGCGCCTGCGCACCCAGGTGAAGGAGGGCGTGAACTACCACCCCTACCTGCCCCGCGAGGACGGACGCCTGCCCATGTCCGATTTCGGCGGCGTGCACCGCTACAACGTCACAGGCCTCTTCCACGACATGTGGGGCTTCCCCACCGACAACCCCCGCATCGTGCGCGACCTTATGCGCCACCTCGTGGACAAGATCGAGACCAACACCGCCCAGGTCTGCAAAACCAAGGGCTTTTTCCTGGAAGACGCCGAATACGTGTTCGTCTCCTACGGCTCCTCGGCGCGCACCGTGCGTCAGGTGGTGGAGGAGCGCCGCCTCTTCGGCGAGCGCTTCGGCCTGCTGGAGCTCCAGACCCTCTGGCCCTTCCCCCAGGAGGCCGTGCGCGAGGCCTGCGCCCGGGCGCGCTGCGTGATCGTGGTGGAGATGAACCTGGGCCAGGTGGTGGACCAGGTGAAGCTCGCCGTGGACAGGTCCGACGACGTGTTCCTGGTCAACCGCTACGACGGCGTGTTCATCGCGCCAGAGGACATCATGAACCTCATGCGCCTCATCCAGGGAAAGGGGGTCTGACGTGGCCGTCAAGGATTACATCCGCTCCCGGTTCTTCCCGCACATCTGGTGTCCGGGCTGCGGCCACGGCATCGTCCTGGGCGGGCTTCTGCGCGCCGTGGACGGGCTGGGCATCCCCAAGAACGACATCGTCATGGTCTCGGGCATCGGCTGCTCGTCGCGCATCTCGGGCTATGTGGACTTCCACACCCTGCACACCCTGCACGGCCGCGCCCTGGCCTTCGCCACGGGCGTGAAACTCTCCCGCCCCGAGTTGAAGCTCATCGTGCCCATGGGCGACGGCGACGCCCTGGCCATCGGCGGCAACCACTTCATCCACGCCGCGCGGCGCAACATCGACATCACCGCCATCGTGATGAACAACCGCATCTACGGCATGACCGGCGGGCAGTTCTCGCCCCTCACCGGCCCCGGGCTCAAGGCCACCACGGCCCCCGGCGGCACCATCGACCCCATGTTCGATGTGGCCGAGCTGGCCCGCGCCGCCGGGGCCACCTTCGTGGCGCGCACCACCACCTACCACGTGCGCGAGATGTCCAAGATCCTGGCCCGGGCCATCAGCCACAAGGGATTCTCCGTGGTGGAGATCTTCAGCCAGTGCCCCACCTACTTCGGGCGCAAGAACAAGGAGGGCGGCGCGGTGGAGATGATGCGCCGCTACAAGGAAATCACCGTGCCCGTGGGCTCGCCCGACCTCCAGGACAACCCCGAACTCATCGAGCGCGGGGTCTTCGTGGACCGGCAGATGCCCGAATACTGCGAGGAATACGACAAGATCGTCCGGCAGGCCATGGAACGGGCCGCCCAGGCGTAAGGAGCGCCCCCCATGGAAACCAAACGGCTCGTGTTTTCCGGTTCCGGCGGCCAGGGCGTCATCACGGCGGCCATCATCCTGGCCGAGGCGGCGGCCCTCTTCGAGGGGCTGGAGGCCGTGCAGTCCCAGTCCTACGGCCCGGAGGCCCGGGGCGGGGCCACCCGCTCGGACGTGATCATCTCCAACCGGCCCGTGCACTACCCCAAGGTGGGCGAGCCCAACATCCTGGTGTGCCTCACCCAGGAGGCCTACAACAGGTATTCCGGGATCATCCGTCCCGGCGGGCTTCTCCTGGCCGATTCGCGCCACGTGCAGACCCGGCGCAACGTGGACGCGCGCCACGTGAGCCTGCCCATGTACAAGGAAGTGGTGAACCGACTGGCCCAGCCGGTGGTCTTCAACATCTGCGTGCTGGGGGCGCTGCTGGGGCTCACGGAGCTGGTGCATGTGGCGGCCCTGATGAGCTCCCTGGAGAAGCGCCTGCCGCCGCGCCTGCTGCCCGTGAACCGCCAGGCCCTGGAGCTGGGCCTGGAGCTGGGCAAGGCCGCGGTTTGAACCCTGGGGCGTTCGTGAAGCATCCCCGCGACTGCGAGACGGTCATGCCCGTGCGGGTGCTGCCCCAGGACCTTGGCGCGGATGGGCGCGTCACCCCCGGGACCGTGCTGCGCGGCGTGGACCTGGCGGCGGCCATGCCCGCCATGCGCCACGCGCGCGGCCGCGTGGTCACGGTCTCCCTGGACCGCATGGACTTCTTTTGCTTCCCCCCCGTGGGACGGGCGCTGCTCTTCAAGTGCCGGGTGAACCAGGCCGGGCGTTCCTCCATGGAGGTGGGCGTGCGCGTGGAGGCCGAAGACCTGGCCACCGGGGAGGTGCGTCACACGGCCACGGCCTACGCCACCTTCGTGGCCATGGGGCCGGACGGCAAGCCCGCCGCCGTGCCGCAACTCCTCCCCGAGACGCCGGACGAAGAGCGCAGGGTGCGCGAGGCCCTGGAGCGGCGCGCGCTGCGCAAGGCCGAGCGCGGCCGGACGGCCGGTGAGCCCTTCCCTGGGGACATCGCTCCTCCGACCGGTCCCGGCCGCTCCCCCGAGGCCTCCCGCACGGACATGCCCGTGCGCATGATGCCCTGGCACGCCAACCCGGCGGGCAACGTGCACGGCGGGGTGATCCTCCTGAACATGGACCAGGCCGCCGCCATGGCCGCCATGCGCCACGCAGGGCTCGCCGTGGAGGCCGTGTCCGTGCAGGGGGTGTCCTTCCTGGCCCCGGGCCGCGTGGACGAGGTGCTCACGTTTCGCGCCTGCGTGGAACGCGCGCGGGGGCCGCTGATGGACGTGGGGGTGGAGGTGATGGCCGAGAATCTGGTGACGGGGGAATCGCGCCGCGCGGCCGAGGCCTGGATGGTCTACCGGGGGCTGGATGCGCACGGCGCGCCCGGCGACGCGCCCGCCCTGATCCCCGGCAGCGCCCAGGAACTGGAGCGCTGGCGCGAGGCCAGACGGCGCGGCGAAGCCCGCGACGCGGAACGCGCCCGGGAGCGGGACTCCCAGGCGGGAGCGCCTGCGTCGCCGGGGGATTAAGGCAGCAGCGGCAGGGCGGCCGCCGCGTCCAGCACCCAGGCCGGGGCCACGCCCAGCCAGACCATGCCCAGGGCCGAGAGCACGGCCGCGAACCAGCCCGCCGCGCCGGGGGATTCCAGCTCCGGCCTCTCGCCTCCGCCCGCTCCGTAGAGCGCGGCCAGCACCCGCAGCACGTAGAAGAGCGAGACCACGGCCGCCAGCGCGCCGATGATCGAGAGCCACAGGTAGCCCGCGCCCAGGGCGGCCTTGAACACCACCAGCTTGCTCATGAAGCCCGCCGTGGGCGGCAGACCCGCCAGCGTGACCAGGGCCAGGGCCAGCACCGCCGCCATGCCCGGGCGCTGGAAGCCCAGCCCGCGCAGTCCGTCCACCATGTCGGCGTCCTCGTCCACGGGGGAGAGCAGCCCCAGGCAGCCGAACACGGCCACGTCCATCACGCCCAGGGCGGCCGCCGCGAAGAGGGCCGGGGCCGGTCCGGCGGCCTTCACGCTCATGAGGGCCATGATCAGGAATCCAACGTGGGTCACGGAGGAGTAGGCCAGCATGCGCTTGAAGCTGGGCTGCAGCAGCGCGCCCAGGGTCCCGGCCGCCAGGGAGAGGGCCGCCGCGAACCACAGCGCGGGCTCCAGGGCGTCCCAGAGGGGGGCCTTGGCCAGGCTCAGGCGCAACAGCGCCGCGAACACCGCCACCTTGGCACCGCCCGAGAGGAAGGCCGCCACGGGAGCGGGCGCGCCCTGGTACACGTCGGGGGTCCACAGGTGCAGGGGGGCCAGCGAGAGCTTGAAGGCCAGCCCCGTGAGCACCAGGGCCAGCCCCGTCAGGGCCACCCCGTCGGTGACACGGAGGCTCGCGGCCATGTCCAGGCTGCCCGAGGCCGCGTAGAGGAATGCCACGCCCATGAAGACCATGGCCGAGGCCACCGCGCCCAGGACGAAATACTTCACCGCCGCCTCCAGGGAGCGGACCTTGTCGCGCCGCGCGGCGATGAGCACGTAGAGCGAGAGCGAGAGCGTCTCCAGGGCGATGGAGAACATCACCCAGTCGCGGGCGCAGGCCAGGAGCACCATGCCCGCCCCGGCAAGCAGCGCGAGGGCGTGGAACTCGTCGCGCTCGAACCCCCGGCGGCGGGCGTACTCCCCGGCGAAGAGCAGGGTGAGGAACGTGAGCGCGCACAGAAGCGGCGCGAAGAACCGGGCCAGGGGTCCGGTGTCCGTGAGGGCCTGGGCCGTCTCCGGAGGCAGGGCGAAGCTGGCGAAGAAGGCCGCGCCCGCGCCCGCCAGGGCCAGGCCCCGGAAGAGGCGGCCCCGGGAGGGGGCCAGCGCGCCGGCCGTGAACACGGCCAGGGCCGCGCAGGCCAGGACGATCATGGGCAGATAGCTTGCGATTGCCGGGTTCATCGAATCCCCCTCAGGACAGAAGGGCCTTGAGCGGCGTTGTGATGAGGGCCAGGGCGGTCCAGGGCGCGACGCCCAGGAAGACCACGCACGCGGCCAGGGGCGTGAGGATGAGCGCCTCGCGCGGGGACAGGTCGCGGTAGACGGGCTTGCCTTCCGAAGGGCCGAAAAGCACGCTCTGCACCAGGCGCAGCACGTAGGCCAGGGTGAGCACCAGCCCGGCGAAGGCCACCGAGGCCGTGGCGGGGGCCGTCTCGAAGGAGCCCAGCAGGATGAGCATCTCGCTCACGAAGTTGCCCAGGCCCGGCAGCCCGGCCGAGGCCAGGGCGAAGAGCAGGAAGAACCCCGAGAACAGCGGCATGGTCTTCCACAAGCCCCCGAAATGGGCCAGTTCGCGGGTGTGGGCGCGTTCGCTCAGCATGCCCACCATCACGAAGAGCGCCCCCGTGGTCAGGGCGTGGTTCACCATGAGCAGCACGGAACCCTCCAGGGCCGCAGCGCGCCACACTGCCACGCCCAGCACCACCAGCCCCATGTGCCCCACCGAGGAATAGGCCACCAGCCGCTTGGCGTCGGTCTGGGCGAAGGCCACCCAGGAGGCGTACACCAGCCCGATCACGCCCAGCACCGCCAGCACCCACCAATATTGCTCGAAGGCGTGGGGGAAGAGCGGCACGGCCCAGCGCACCAGGGCGTAGGAGCCGGTCTTCAGGAGCACCCCCGCCAGCAGGAGGCTTCCCGCCGTGGGGGCCTGGGTGTGGGCGTCGGGCAGCCAGGTGTGCACGGGCACCATGGGGGTCTTCACGCCGAAGGCCAGCACGAAGGCCGCGAAGAGCCAGGCCTGCGCGGCCGGCGCCGCCGGGGAGGCCATGAGTTGGGCCAGGGAGAAGGTCCATGCGCCGTGGGTCTGGGCGTGGTCCACGGCCAGCCAGACGGCGCCCACCAGCATGGCCAGGCCCCCGGCGATGGAGAAGAGCATGAACTTGGTGGCCGCGCGGCGCTTGTCCTCGTGGCCCCAGATGCGGATGATGAAGAACATGGGCACCATCTGCGCCTCCCAGAACACCAGGAAGAGCAGCAGGTCGCGCGCCAGGAATACTCCGGCGGCCGTGGTGGACACCGCGAAAAGCAGGGCGTGGTAGGCCCCGGCCTGCTCCCGGATTTCCTTCCAGGACACCAGCACGGCGATCACCGTGAGGAAGGACGTGAGCAGCGTGAGCGCGCCGCCCACGCCGTCCATCTCCAGGGTGTAGCGCGCGCCCAGGGCGGGGATCCAGGCCATGTCCTCCACGAGCGGCAGAGGCTGGGCCAGGGCAGCGGCCGTGAGCGCCAGATGGACCAGGGACGCCGCGAGGCTGAAGCGGCGGCAGGCCTCGGGACGCCCGGCCAGGAGCAGCGCGCCGAAGGCCCCCGCCAGGGGCAGGAAGGTGACGGCGGTGAGGAGCGGGAAGGCGTTCATGCGTCGTTCATCCTCCGGTCAGCGCGCCCAGGCGGCCAGGAAACCCAGCAGCAGGGCCAGCCCGGCCGCCAGGAGCGAGAGGTAGAGGGAGAGCCTGCCCGTGGCCAGGGGCCGCGCGCGCTCGGAGCCCCAGGCGAAGAGGCCCGCCAGGCCCGCGAGGGCGCCGTCCACCAGGCCCCGGTCCACGCCCTTCCAGAGCGCGCCCGAGAGGGCGCGGTAGGGGGCGGCGAAGCAGGCGTTGTAGAAGGCGTCCAGCCCCAGGCCGCCCCGGAAGACGCCGAACACGCCGTCCTCGCGCGCGGCCAGGGCGCGGGGCGAGGGTCTGCGCGCGGGCGCGTAGAGCAGCCAGGCCATCACCAGGCCCATGATGCCCGCCGCGGCGTCGCCCGCCTCCACCCAGAAGGCGTAGCCCGTGTGGGGCAGGGGGGCCACCCCGGGCACGCCCTGAAGGGCATGGGCCAGGGGGCCGCCGCCCACGCCCGCGCCAAGGGCCAGCACGGCCAGGGGCCAGAGCACGGCGGTCATGGGCCGGGGCAGGGTGGCCGGTTCGTGGTGCATGGGGGTGAGGGGTTTGCCCCAGAAGGCCAGGAAGAGCATGCGGAAGGTGTAGAAGGCCGTGATGAGCGCCCCCAGGCCCGCCAGCACGAAAAGCCAACCGTAGACCGGGCCGTTCTGGCCCAGCACGGCCTCCAGGATGCGGCCCTTGCTGAAGTAGCCCGAGGTGGGCGGCAGGGCGGCCAGGCAGGCGGCCCCCACGGCGAAGAGCCGGAACACCTCCGGCGAGGCCCGGCGCAGCATGGCGCCCATGTTCAGGAGGTCCTGCTCCTCGTGGAGGATCTGGATGACGCACCCGGCGGCCAGGAAGAGCAGGGCCTTGAAGAAGGCGTGGGCCAGCAGGTGGAACATGGAGCCCGTCACGTCGCCCGCGCCCAGGGCCAGGAGCATGTAGCCCACCTGGCTGATGGTGGACCATGCCAGCACGCGCTTGATGTCGCGCTGCCCCAGGGCCGCCAGGCAGCCCATGAAGGCCGTGAGCGCGCCCACGCAGGCCATGGCCAGGAGCACGTCCGGGGAGGCGGCCGCCAGGGGGAACAGGCGCATGAGCAGGTAGACCCCGGCCGTGACCATGGTGGCCGCGTGGATGAGCGCCGAAACCGGCGTGGGGCCGGCCATGGCGTCCGGCAGCCAGACCAGCAGCGGCAGCTGGGCCGACTTGCCCGTGGCCGCGAAGAGGAAGAGCAGCCCCAGCGTGGTGGCCAGCGCGGGCGAGAGCTCGGCGGCGCGGGCGTCCACGGCGTCGATGGAGAGCGAACCCACGTTGGCCACGAGCACGGCCATGGCCGCCACGAAGGCCACGTCGCCCACGCGCGTGTAGAGGAAAGCCTTCTGCCCGGCCAGCCCCCGGAAGGTCTCCTGGTTCCAGTGGCCGATGAGCGCGAAGGAGCAGTAGCCCACGCCCTCCCAGCCCAGGAAGAGGAACAGCAGGTTGTCGGCCAGGGTGATGGCCAGCATGCTGAAGACGAAGAGGTTCAGGTGGCAGAAGAAGCGCACGTAGCCCTCGTCCTCGCGCATGTAGTGCACGGCGTGGACGTGGATGATGGAGGACACGCCCGTGACCATCATGGCCATGATGAGCGAGAGCGGATCGTAGAGCACGTCGATGGACGCCGTGACGGCGCCGGCCTGGAACCAGGGGGCCAGGTGGACCACCTCGCGCCCGCCGGGGAAGAGAAACCACGCCGCCGCGGAGGCCGCGAAGGAGGCCAGCACCGCGAGGCAGGCCAGCGTCTCGCAGGTGCGCCGGGGCAGGTCGCGCCCGGCCACGGCCAGGATGATTCCGCCCAGCAGGGGCGGCGCGAGGGTGAGCAGGGCCAGGGTCTTCATGGTCTCACCCCCTCATGGTGTCGAAGCGGGAGGAATCAAGCGTCCCCGCCCGCTTGCGAACGTGGACGAACAGGGCCAGACCCACGGCCGCCTCGGCCGCAGTGAGCGCCATGAGCACCAGGGCGAAAGCCTGCCCGCCCAGGGCCTGCCACTTGAGCGACGCGCCCACCAGGGCGATGGTGCAGGCGTTGAGCATCACCTCCACGCCCAGGAGGATCAGGATCAGGTTGCGCCGCGCCAGGGCGCAGAACGCGCCCATGGCGAAGAGGATCAGGGCCAGGGCCAGCACGTGTTCCATGGGGGCGGTGGTCATGGCCTGTCCTCCCCGGCCTTCGCGGGCCTGAAGTCCTTCACCAGGAAGCAGGCCCCGGCCAGGGCCACGAAGAAGAGCACCGAAATGCCCTCCACGGCGGGCCAGTAGTGTTCGTAGACGAACGTGCCCAGTTCCCGGGCCGAGGCCTTGGCCATGGCCAGGGGCGAGGCCGCCTCCGGGGCGTCGCTCAGGAGCAGAAGCCCGCACACCGCCACGGCCAGGGCCAGGATCGCGGGCACGCCCCAGCGGAAGGGCGAGGCCGGGCGGGGTTTGGAGAGCTCCGAGCCCAGGAGCATGATCACGAAGAGGAAAAGCACCATCACGGCCCCGGCCGGGACCATGATCTGGAGCACCGCCACCAGGGGCGCGCCCAAAAGGGCGAAGAGCACCGCCGTGGCGAAGAAGGAGACCACCAGGTAGACCACGGCGTGCACGGGCTCGCGCCGGGTCACGGCCAGGGCCGTGGAGACGGCGATCACGGCGGCCAGGGGGTAGAAGAGAAACTGGGTGAGGCTCATGGACGCGCTCCGGCCAGGGGGTTGCGGTTGCCTGGGCTCACGGGAAGTTGCTCCTGGGGTTCACGGGGGGCTCCTCGTCGGGGTGCGTGCCGGGGTCGCGGCCCACGGCCACGCCGGCATGGCGGTAGAAGTCGTAGTCGGGGTCTCGTCCGCCGTGGTCCACCAGGAGGTCCGCTTTTTCATGGACCAGCTTGAGCGGGTCGTCGGTGGACATCTCGAAGTCCGGCGTGAGCTGGATGGCCAGGGTGGGGCAGGCCTCCTCGCACATCCCGCAGAAGATGCAGCGCCCGAAGTTGATGCGGAACCACGCCGCCTGGCGGCGTCCGTCGGCGCGCACCTCGGACTGCATGGAGATGCAGCTCACGGGGCACACGGCCGAGCAGAGCTGGCAGGCCACGCAGCGCTCCTCGCCGTCCGGGCTGCGGGTGAGCACGATGCGGCCCTTGGCCCGTTCGGGCAGGGGGCGTTTGTAGTCGGGGTATTCCTCGGTGATGGTTCCCTGGAAGAGATGGGAGGCCGTCACGGCGAAGGGGCGCAGGATGCCCGCCGTGCCTTTGAAGGCCTTGCCCAGGAGGGAGTCGTTGGAGCCCATGGGTCAACCTCTCAGGAGCATGATCGCCCCGGTGGCCACGATGTTCAGAAGCGCCAGGGGGGCCAGCCACACCCAGCACAGGCGCATGAGCTGGTCCGGCCGAAGCCTCGGCAGCGTGGCGCGGATCCAGATGAGCAGCACGGGCATCACGGCCGTCTTGAGGAGCATCCAGGCCATGGGCGGCAGCCACGGCCCGTGCCAGCCGCCCAGGAAGAACACGGCGGCCAGCGCGCCCAGGAAGATCATGTTCACGTATTCGCCCAGGAAGAACAGGGCGAAGCGCATGCCGGAGTATTCCATGTGGAATCCGGCCTGGAGTTCGTTTTCTGCCTCGGCCAGGTCGAAGGGCACGCGCTTGATTTCCGCCAGGGCTGAAATGAAGAAGAGCGCGAAGGCGGCGGGCTGCAGCACGATGAAGGGCAGGTCGGCCTGGGCGGCCACGATGCCCGTGAGGCTCATGGTTCCGGCCAGCATCACGATGGGCACCAGGGAGAGGCCCAGGGGCAGTTCGTAGCTGATCATCTGGCCGATGCCGCGCACCGCGCCCAGGAGGCTGTATTTGCTGTTGGAGGCCCAGCCGCCCAGGGCCAGGGCGTAGACGCCCACCGAGGAGAGCGACAGGGCGAAGAGCAGGCCCACGTCCAGGTCGGCCAGCACCAGCGGGACCTTCTGGCCCATGAAGGTCAGGTCCGACCCGAAGGGCACCACCGCGAAGGCCAGGATGGCCGCCAGGGGCAGCAGGCCCGGCACCACCAGGAAGAGGAAGCGGTCCGCGCCCTGGGGCACGAGGTCTTCCTTCAGGAGGGCCTTCACGCCGTCGGCCAGGGGCTGGAGCAGGCCGAAGGGGCCAACCCGGTTGGGGCCGAAGCGCTGCTGGAGCCTCCCCAGGAGCTTGCGCTCCACGAGCACCAGGTAGGCCGCGCCCGCGAGCACCAGGGCCAGCAGCACCACCATCTTGGCCAGGAGCACGGCCCATCCCGCGAGGACAAGGGTCATGACGCCTCCTCCCCGGAGCCCTCGCCCCGTTTTTCGAGGTGGGAAAGCTCCACGATGTACCCCCGGGCCACGGCGGACTGCCAGCCGGAGTCGGGCCTGCGCGGCACCACCACCGTGGAGCGGGCCATGTTGGCGGCCATGCGTACGAAGCAGTGGGCGTCGCCGATGGCGCAGGCCAGGTGGACCTGCTCGTCCTGGCGCAGCTCGATGGTGGCGGCGTCCTCCTCGTGGAGCACCACCTGCGGGTGCGGGGCCAGGGCCTTGAGGATGGACCCGTAGCTGGAAAGCTCTTCCGTGCCGAAGGCCTGCTCCGTGATGAGCAGGTCGACGGCCAGGTTCTCCGGCACGGGCGAGGGCCTGGCCGCGAGCCCGATGCCGGGCGGGGAGCAGAGGAAGCCCGGCTCGTCCGGGAGGCGGCCCTCCAGGCAGGGCAGGGCCGAGGCCATGAGGCTCCAGGCGTCCGATGCGGCGGGAGCCGGGTCCAGCCCCAGGGCATCCATCAGGCGCAGGGCCAGGTCGGGGGCTGCCAGGGGGGCCGATCCCGGGGCCTGGAGGGCGAAGTCGTGGGAGGGATGGCCGCGCTCCAGCGACTGGGCCAGGGGCGTGCCGCAGGCGTGGGCCGGGTACGCCCGCTGGATGCGGCCCTCCTGGTTGGCGTAGTGCCCGCCCGCCTCGAAGACGGTGCGGGTGGGGAGAAAGACGTGGGCGCGAGCCATGGTGCGCGAGGGCAGGCAGTCCGCGGCCACCAGCAGTTCCAGGCGGGAGAGGGCGTCGAAGGCGCGCGAGCTGGCGGCGAAGCGTCCCACCGGGTCGGCCTCCAGGCAGACCAGGGCCTTGACGCGCCCGGACTCGATGCCTTCCAGCACGTCGTCGAAGCTTGTCTCCTCGTTGGTGTTCATGAGCGCCGCGCCGAAGGCGTTGGCCCCGGCCAGCACCGGGAAGAACCCGGCCCGGCCCAGGCGTCGGCGCATCAGTTCGGCGGCGCCGGCCAGCAGGTCCGGGGTGGAGAGGCGCACGATGTCCGAGCCGCAGACCACCACCGGGAAGGCCGCGCGGCCCAGCTGATCGGCGAAGGCCTCCCAGCCGGGTGCTGCGTGGGCCTCGGGCATCTCGCCCGTGAAGGCCTCCAGGAAGGCGCGCTCCTCGTCGGCTGGGTCGGGGAAGGCGCGGCGCAGCACGGCCCCCAGGGCGGCTTCCATGTCGTGGCGTCGGGAGGGGATGTGCGTGAAGGGCAGGGGCAGCTCCACGGGCCGGGGGTCGATCACCGCCACGGCAGCGCCCTTGCGGGCCGCCTGGCGCAGGGAGAGCGCCAGCATGGGGGCCTCGGAGAGGGGGGCCGCGCCCACCACCAGCACGGCGTCGGCCCGGGCGATGTCCGCCAGGGAGACGCGCAGTTCCGGCGAGAGGCCGCGCACGGCCGAGAGCATGTTGCGCTTGCGGTGGCTGCCCGTGGTGAACTCCGGGGCGGGCCATCCGGCCCGGGCCGCCAGGAGCTTGAGGGCGGCCTGGCTCTCCAGGCTCTGGCGCGAGGAGCCCAGGGCCGCCACCGCGCCCGGTCCGTGGGCCGCCGTGACGGCCTGCAGGCGGCGCGCGGCCTCGTCCAGGGCCTGGTCCATGGGGGCGGGAGCGCCGTCCACCAGGGCCTGGCGGGGCCGCTGGGGCAGGCTTGCGTATTCGTAGCCGTGGCGTCCCCGGTCGCAGATGAAGTGGCCGTTCACTTCGGGGTTGTAGCGGGCCTCGATGCGCACCACGCGGCGGTAGCGGGCGTCCACCTCCACGGAGCAGCCCAGGCTGCAGTGCAGGCACACGCCCGGGGCGCGCTCCAGGTCCCAGTGGCGGGCCTGATGGCGCGAGGGCTTGTCGGTGAAGACGCCGGTGGGGCAGATTTCGGTCAGGTTGCCCGCGAAGACGCTCACGAGCGCGCCTTCCTGGTAGCGGCCGTAGCTCACGCCGCCGGCGATGCGCCGCGCCCCGAAGTCGCGGCCGCCCGCGAACTCCTGGTAGTAGCGCACGCAGCGGTAGCAGTGGATGCAGCGGTTCATCTCCTGGGCCACCAGGGGGCCCAGGTCCTGGTTGCGGTAGGTGCGCTTCCTGCCCTGGAAGGCGCGCAGGGAATGGCCGCAGGAGATGGTGGTGTCCTGGAGCAGGCAGTGGCCGCCCTCGTCGCAGACCGGGCAGTCGTGCGGGTGGTGGAGCATGAGCAGCTTGGCGATGTGCTCACGGTACTCCAGCACTTCGGGGTGTCCGGTGTCCACCACCATCTTGTCCTGGGCCTTGACCATGCAGCTCATGCGCAGACCCTTCACGGGTCCGTCGGCGAACATCACGGCGCACATACGGCAGGAGCCCACGCCGCCCAGGGCCGGATGGTAGCAGAAGCGCGGGATCATGACGCCCAGGCGCTCGGCCGCGTCGATGACCAGCGTCCCCGTCGGGACGCTCACCTTGAGTCCGTCGATGATCAGATCGGGCATGAGACGATCCGCCTGGGTTTGGGTCTGGGGCGCGCGCCGGGGCAGGCCCCCTCGGGCTCGCCGGGCCAGGTGAACACCCGCTGGGGTTCGCCCCGCCAGGGCAGGGCGGGCTGGGCGCTGAAGGGACAGCCCTTGCCGTCCAGGTGGGCCTCCACCTCGTCCATGAAGTGTTCCAGGAGCGCCAGCACGGGTTCGGCCGCGCCGGGCGCGAAGGCGCAGTTGGCGTGGTCCATGAAGGCCACGGTGCGGCCCAGTTCGGCCACGTCCTCGCGGGTGGCGGAGCCCTCCTCGATGCGTCCCAGCAGGTCCAGCACCAGGGGCAGGCCGTCGCGGCAGGGGGTGCACCAGCCGCAGGATTCGCGTGCGAAGTAGTGCATCATGTTGAGCGTGGCGGCCACCAGGCAGGTGTCCTGGTCGAAGACGATGACCGCGCCTGTGCCCAGGCGGTAGCCCTGTTCGCGCATGGACTGGAAGTCCATGGGCATGTCCAGCAGGCGCTCGGGGATGAACTTGGTGGAGGTGCCGCCGGGCAGGGCCGCCTTGAAGCGCTTGCCCGGGAGCATGCCGTCGGCGTGGGTGAAGATGATCTCGCGCAGGGTGACGCCCGAGGGCAGCTCGAAGCAGCCGGGGTTGGCCACCATGCCGGAGACGGGGAAGAGCTTGGTGCCGTCTCCGCCCGGGGTGAGCGCCAGGCCCTTGAACCACGCGGCCCCGTTGCGCACGATGCCCGGCACGTGGGCCAGGGTCTCCACGTTGTTCACCACGGTGGGCTTGTTCCACAGGCCGCGCACGGCGGAGCGGTACCCCGTCTCGATGGGGTTGGGCCGCACGCCCATGACGGCGCGCTGTTGCGCCCCGGACTCGCCGCAGATGTAGCGGCCGGCGGAGCGGTGCACGATGATGTCGAAGGAGAAGTCCGTGCCCAGGATGTTGCGGCCCAGGAAGTTGGCCTCCCTGGCCCGCTCGATCTCCAGGGTGAGCAGTTCCGCCTCCAGCTCGTAGGAGGGGCGGATGAAGATGATGCCTTTGGAGGCTCCGATGGCGTAAGCCCCCAGGGCCATGCCTTCGAGGAGCAGGTGGGGGTCGGCGTTGATGATCAGGCGGTCCTTGAATGTTCCGGGCTCCATCTCGTCGGCGTTGCACTGCATGTAGCGCGGGTGCTCGCCGTCAGGGGGCACGCCGCCCCATTTGCGCCCGGCGGGGAAGCCCGCGCCGCCCCGGCCGCGCAGGCCGGAGTCGAGCACTTCCTGGATCACCTGGGCCGGGGCCATGGAGGCGAGCGCCTTCTTCAGGCCCTCGTAGCCGCCGTCGGCCACGTAGTCTTCCAGGGAGGCGTGGCGTCTGCCGCGACGGTGCTTGAACAGGACCGGTTCAGCCATGGTTCACCTGCACACCACGATCTCTTCGCCGTGTTCGCGCAGCCGGGCGAGGATCTCGTCGATTTTCTCGTTGGTCAGCCTGCCGTAGTACTTGCCGTTGACCAGCATGCCCGGGGCGTTCTGGCAGTCTCCGATGCAGGCCGTGGGCAGGATGGTGAACATGCCGTCGGGGGTGGTGCCGCCCACCTCGATGCCCAGCACGTCCTGGAGGTGGCGGAACACGCCGTCCACGCGGTGCATCCAGCAGACCACGCCGTCGCAGACGTGGATCACGTAGCGGCCCACGGGTTCTCGGTAGAGGAAGTCGTAGAAGGTGGCCAGCTCCTCCACTTCGGCGGGGGTCATGTCCAGGCGTCGTCCGGCCTCTTCCAGGGCCTCGTCGCAGAGGTAGCCGTAGTGGTTCTGCAGGGCGTAGAGCACGTCCACGGCGGCCTCGCGCAGGTGGTCGGCGTGGTGGACGAAGCCGTCCAGGGTTTTTTCCAGCTCGTCGGGCAGCATGCGTGGGCTCGCTCCTTCAGCGGTCGATGTCCGGCAGGATGTAGTCCAGGGAGGCCAGGGTGGCCACCAGGTCCGGGATGGTGTGGCCGGGCGTGAAGAAACGCGCGGCCTGGACGTTGGCGTAGCCCGGCGAGCGGATGTGCAGGCGGTAGGGCGTGGTGAGCCCGTCGGAAACCACGTAGTAGCCCTGCTCGCCGCGCGGGGCCTCCGTTGCGTGGTAGCACTCGCCGCGCGGCATGGTCGGCCCGCGCGAGACGTTGACGAAATGGTGGATCACGCTCTCGATGTCCTTGAGGCTGCGCGCCTTGTCGGGCAGGCAGTAGCGGGAGTCGGGGCTGGCCACGGGTCCGGGGGGCATGTCGGCCGCGATCTGCTCGATGATGCGCAGGCTCTGGCGCATCTCTTCCATGCGCACCAGGTAGCGGTCGTGGCAGTCTCCGGTGGTTCCTGTCGGCACGTCGAAGTTGAGCGATGGGTAGGGGCCGTAGGGCATCTTCTTGCGCAGGTCCCAGTCCACGCCGCAGGCGCGCAGGTTGGGGCCGGAGATGCCCCAGTCCATGGCCTGCTCGCGGGTGACGGCCGTTACGCCCTTGGTGCGCGCCTCGAAGATGGGGTTGTCCTTGAAGAGGGCCTCGTAGGTCTTGATGCGCGCCGGGAAGACCTTGATGAAGCGGTCCACCATGTCCTTCCAGCCTGCGGGCAGGTCCTGGGCCACGCCGCCCAGGCGCAGCCAGGAGGGGTGCAGCCGCCCGCCGGTGATGGTCTCGATGATGTCGAGCACCATCTCGCGCTCGCGGAAGCTGTAGAAGATGGCGGACATCTGCCCCAGGTCCTGCACCAGGGTGCCGTAGAAGAGCAGGTGGTTGGAGAGCCGGAAGAACTCGCAGAGCATCACCCGGATGGCCCAGGCCCGGTCCGTGACCCGGATGCCCGCCAGCTGCTCCACGGCCATCACGTAGGAGAGGTTGTTGGCCACGCCGGAGAGATAGTCCACGCGGTCGGTGTAGGGGATGAACTGATGCCAGTGCTGGTGCTCGGCGATCTTCTCCACTCCCCGGTGGTGGTAGCCGATCTCGATGTCCATGGCGTTGATGGTCTCGCCGTGCAGGGCCAGCACGTAGCGCATCACGCCGTGGGTGCCGTAGTGGTGGGGGCCGAAGTTGAGGAGCATCTCCTCGTCGTCCAGAGGCCTGCCCAGAAGCTCCAGGGCGTCCACGGGCTCCAGGGCCGGGAGATCCTCCCGGGTGAAGGGCTTCATGAGCGTGGCCCGGCGCGGGTGCCCCTTGAGCAGCGGATGCCCCGGCCAGTTGGGCGGCGCGATGAGCGGGCGCAGGCGCTTGTGCCCGGCGAAGCCGACGCCGAACATGTCGTGGACCTCGCGCTCGTACCAGTCGGCGCTTTCCCAGAGGTCGGTCACGCTGTCGGGGGCCGGGCCGTCCTTTGCCAGGGGGACCTTCAGGCGCAGCCTCGCGGCCTCGCGGAAGTTGAGCAGGGTGTACACCAGGTGGAAATCGGGGCGGCCTTCCCTGGACTGCCGGGCCGATTCGTCCACGGCGGTCACGTCTTCCAGGCGGCGGTAGGGCGAGCGGGGGCGTGTTTTGAGGAAGGCCAGCACGTCGTGGGCCTTCTCGCGGGGCACGCTCAGGGTGAGCATGTCCGAGACGGGTTCCTGCTGCTCGATGCCGGGGCCGAAGCGCTCGGCCAGGGTCTCGGCCAGGGTCCTGTCGCGCTGGGTCACCTCGATGCGCGCGGCGGGGGGCGTCCACATCAGGCGGGAGCGGTTGCCCTCGAAGTGCGGGGGCGCGGCGGCCGTGCCGCGCGCCAGGGACCCCGCGAAGCCGGGGCCGCGCGTGTCCATGCTTTTGGAAACGCCGTCCACGAGGTGCTCGGTGCGTCCGCCCTGGACGCCTCCCGGCAGGCCCAGCAGCGGGCGCAGGGGGCGCTCGCGCTTCACGCGCTCCTGCAGGGCCATGAGCCCGTGCAGCAGGGCCTCGGGCCTGGGCGGGCAGCCGGGCACGTAGATGTCCACGGGCAGGATCTGGTCCACGCCCTGCACCACGGAGTAGACGTCGTACATGCCGCCCGTGTTGGAGCACGAGCCCATGGAGATCACCCATTTGGGACCGGCCATCTGCTCGTAGAGGCGCAGCACCGCGGGGGCCACCTTCTTGAAGATGGTGCCCGAGACGATGAGCACGTCCGACTGCCTGGGCGAACCCCGGAACACCTCGGAGCCGAAGCGGGCGATGTCGTAGCGGGAGGTGAAGGCCGTGGCCTCCTCCACGAAGCAGCAGGAGAGCCCGAAGAAGAAGGGCCAGAGGCTGTTGGCGCGGCACCAGTCCACGGCCAGGTCCACGGCGTTCGGCTGCGGCGGACGCATCATCTCTTCACCGGCGCGCCCCATTGGAGCCCTCCCTTCTGCCAGAGGTACCAGAGGCTCCCCAGGAGCACCCCGATGAACACGCAGATGCCCGCGAAGCTCGCGGGCGTGAGCTTCTCGAAGGAGACGGCCCAGGCGTAGAGGAAGGCCGTTTCCACGTCGAACACCAGGAAGGCCATGGCCACCAGGGCAAACGGCGCGGGGTAGCGGAAGCCGTGCCCGGCCGTGGGGATCACGCCGCATTCGTAGGGCCGGTCCTTCTCGGGGGAGGTCCGGGCCGGGTTGACGTAGCGCGTGAGGAGCAAAAGCACGACCACCACGGCCCCCACCAGCAGGGCGAAGACCGTGAGCGCCATGCCGCCGGGCTCCCAGGGGGACATGGCGGTAGTTGTTGCTGCACCGGATGCGGCGTCGATTGGCGTCATGGGCGGATTCCTTGATGGTTCACGGGCTTGCCGGGCGCAGAGGCTTCGGAAAGCGAGGATGTCCCCTTTCTAGACCAAAGAGGGCACAACGGTAAAGAAAAGAATAAATTGTGCCGGTTCGCACAAAGTGGGCTCCCTTGGGCCGGAGGCGCAACCCCGGGGAGCGTCGTGGGAAGGGGCTCAGGAGGCCTTGCGCGGCCGCCAGCGCCAGAGGAGCCAGAGCAGCGGCATCAGGGCCGCCGCCTCGGCCGCCTCGCGCGGGGCGATGCGGGAAAGGCCCGCCCAGGCCAGCAGGGCCAGGCCCGAACAGGCGAGGATCGAGAGGATTTCCGGGAGTTTGAAGAATCCCACGCGGCGCTGGCAGTAGCCCACCGTGCACGCCGCCACCAGGGCCTTGACCCCAACGATGGAGAGCGCCGCCCCGACCAGAGGCGCGGAGGGGATGAGCGCCCAGCACAGTGCGATACCCGAGGCGAGGCCCCCCGTGTAGACCGCCAGGAGCAGGCGCTCCCGCCCGAAGGCCAGCATCATGTAGGCGGCCAGGTTGTGCAGGAAGGCGATGAGGATGGAGGGCACGAGCCACGCCGCCACCCAGGCGTGGGGGGCGTAGGCCTGGCCGAACACCAGGGGCAGGATGCGGTCGCACTCCATGGCCAGGAAGGCCATCACGGGCAGGCTCGCGGCCGTGAGCGTGCGGGCGCTGCCCCGGGCCAGGGAGGCGAAGCCCTCGCGGTCGGTGCGCCAGAGCTTCACGAGCAGGGGGTAGATCACACCCGAGAGCAGGAGGGACGCCGCCAGGTTGGACACGCCGTCCACCAACTCCCAGGCCACTCCGTAGGCGCCCACGGCCTCGGAGCCGCCGAAGCGCTGCAGGAAGAAGACGTTGGCCTTGTTGTAGCCGATGGCCGCCAGGGCCATGCCCACGAACACCAGGCCGCCCACGGCCGTGCGCCAGGCCCGGGCCACGCCGCGCCGACCCAGGGCGAGGCCCTTCACGTCCTCCATGCGCAGGCACAGGGCGGCCGAGCCGCACAGGCTGGCCACGTTCTCCACCACCTTGAACAGGCCGAAGCTCCACACGGGCCACTCCAGGAAGAGGGCCGTCAGGGCGTAGCCGTAGCCCAGGGCCGCCGAGGCCGAGCGCACGTAGCCCTCCAGGTCCTGGCGGTGGTTCACGCGAAGCGCCACGTAGAACGAGCCCGCCAGGGGCTCCAGCCCGCACCCGGCGCAGATGCCCAGGGACATCCAGAGCAGCCCCCCCGTGTAGCCCTGGAGCAGGCAGAACAGCCCCACGCCAAGCATCCCGGCCACGTAGAGCCCCATCTTGATGAGCCCGTACTGGGCCAGCACCTGCCCCTTGTCGCCCCACTGGCGCGAGAGGGCCACCACCATGGGCTGGTTGAGCCCGAATTCGCCAAGAAAGAGGATGAACTGAGCCAGGGAGAAGGCCAGCACGAACTCGCCGTACGTGCCGGCCCCGGCCCGGGCCAGGACCACGATGAGCAGGGTGTGCAGGCCGTCGCGCACCCACTGGGCCGTGGCCAGGTGCAGGAACTTGCGCAGGATGGTGTGCTGGGCGCTCATGAAGGATTTCCCTTGGCGGGCCGGAGAGAAATGGCGTAGAGAGTTCCGGCCGGACCGCGCCGTCATTTCACACAACCATGCATCCGATCAAGACCGTCCTCCTGCTGCAGGACCTCCACCTGGGAGGCACCCAGCGCCACGCCGTGGAGCTGGCCAAACGGCTGGACCCCGCGCGCTTCGACACGGAGATCTGGACGCTCTTCTCAGGCGGCGGCTTCGCGGAGGAGGCCCGTACGGCGGGGCTCACGGTGCGCGCCCTTTCGCCGGGCAAGGCCGTGACGCCGCGCTCCCTGTGGGGGCTGTGGCGCGCCCTGCGCCTGCACCGGCCCCAGGCGCTTCTGGCCCTCACGGTAACGCCCAACATCTGGGGCCGGGTCTTCGGCGCCCTGGAGCGCGTCCCGGCGGTGATCGCCAACTGCCGCGGCAGCGATGACTTCCACCGCCAGCACGAGTTCCTGCTCAAGCATCTGGCGCACCGCCACATTTGCAACGCCCACGCCCTCAAGCGCACCCTGACGCAGCGCTACGACCTTCCCGGAGACCGTGTGGACGTGATCCCCACCGGCGTGGACACGGCCCGTTTCGTCCCCAGGCCCGGGGAGCGCGAGCCCGGCCCCGTGCTCCTTTGCCTGGCGCGCCTGAGCCCTGTGAAGGACCACGAGACCCTGGTGCGGGCCTTCGAGCTGGTCCACCGGGAACGCCCCGAGGTCAAGCTGCGCATGGTGGGGAACGGAGAGCTGCGCGAGCGCCTGGCGGCGCGCATGGAGTCGAGCCCCGCCAGGGAGCGCATGGAGCTGCTGCCCGGCACGCCCGATCCGACAGGGCACTTCTCCCGGGCCTCCGCGGCCGTGCTTTCATCGGTCGCCGAAGGCATGCCCAACGTGCTCCTGGAGGCCATGTCCATGGGTCTGCCCTGCGTGGGCACGGACACCGGGGGCGTCGGTGAGGTGATCCGCCACGGGCGGACGGGCTTCGTGGTCCCGCAACGGAACCCGGAGGCCCTGGCGCGCGCACTCCTGCAGGTCCTGGCGGACGAGGGGCTCAGGGAACGCTTCGGAGCGGCCGGGCGCGAGACGGCCCTGGCCGAGCACAGCCTTGAGAGCGTGGCCGAGCGCCATGCAGAGGCCGTCGAACGCGCGCTGGCGCGTTGAGGTCCGCCCGGGGCTTTTTGCGGGCCATCCCCCCGCAGGCTGCACATCCTGGCGTGTCCTGGCAGTCCTGAGCTTCAGGGACCCTCTCTTCAACCACCCGAGCGCGTCATCCCCCGGCGTTTCTGGTCAGGCGGCCTGCGCCGCGCGCCGGGGAAGCACGGCTGGGCGCGTCATTCCCTGGCGTGTCTGGTCAGGAAGATGTCCAGCTGGTTGGCGAAGGCCTCGCGGTCGCGGTTGCCCAGGGGTGGCGGACCGCCGGTGGCCACGCCGCAGTCGCGCAGTTCGCTGAGCAGGTTGCGCATGGTCAGGCGGCTCTGGATGGTGTCCTTGGTGTAGAGCTCGCCTCTCGGGTTCAGGGCGTGGGCGTCCTTGGCGATCACCTGGGCCGCCAGGGGGATGTCCGCCGTGACCACCAGGTCGCCCGGGGCGACGCGCTCCACGATGGCCGCGTCCACCACGTCGAAGCCCTGGCCCACGCGGATGGCCGAGATGTAACTGGAATCGGGCGTGCGCAGAAACTTGTTGGCCACCAGGGTCAGGGGGATGCGCAGGCGCACGGCCGCGCGAAAGAGGATCTCCTTGATGGCGTTGGGCAGCGCGTCGGCGTCGGCGTAGATGTGCATGGGGTTCCCCGTGGGCGTACGCGGCGTGGAGCGGCGCGGGAATGTCCCCGCGAGGGGGGCATGGGCTCGTCCGCCGGGTCTGCGTTCGGTCCGGGGCGCGGCCCCGGGTCACTGCGTGATGAGGTCGTGGAAGGAGCGGGCGTTGCGCGCGGTGTCGTAGAAATCCAGCACGCGGGCCTTGCCGTTCTCGGCCATGCGCACGGCTTCGTCGCGGTCGGCGGCCAGCTTGAGGATGGCTTCGGCCATGGCCTTGGGATTCTTCTGCTGGATGAGGATGCCGGTCTCGCCGGTCTCGATCACCTCGCGGATGCCGCCCACGTCGGTGGCCACCACGGGCACGCGGCTCACCAGGGCCTCCATGATCACGGTGGGCAGGCCGTCGCGGTCGCCGGTTGCGGAGATCTTGCTGGGCATCACGAAGATGTCGTGGCGGCCGATGAGTTCCGGCACGTCGCGGTGCAGGATGAAGCCGGGGAACTCCACCTTGTCCTCGATGCCCAGGCGCTTGGCCTGGGCGCGCAGCTTGCCCTCGATGGCGCCCGACCCGGCCAGGGTGAGGCGGAAGTCCACGCCGCGCTCCCTGAGCAGGCCGCAGGCGTCCAGGAGCACGTCGAAGCCTTTGGTCTTGACGAAACGTCCGATGGCGAGCAGTCGAAAGGGCTCGCGCATGGGCAGCTCCGCCGGGGCGGGCACGTCCCAGGAGAGCATGTTGCGCACCAGGTGGACGCGGTCCTTCTTTTCCCAGGTGAACTGGCGCAGGTAGTCCACATTGAAGCCCGCGTCGGTGCGAACGAACTTGGCGTCGGCGATTTTTTCCTCCAGCGCGCCGTCGGGCGGGTAGATGTCGCCCGCGCGGCCGGTAAAGCTGAAGGGGATGCCTGTGAGCAGCGAGGCCGTCCAGGCGGCCGTGGCCGGGCCGTTGGCCCAGCCCGCGTGGATGTGCTCCACGCCTGCCTGGGTGAAGAGCCGCGCCAGGTGGCACCCGGCCAGGAAAGCCCAGGCGTTTTCGCCGGTCTGCTCCAGGTCGCGCCAGAAACGGACCAGCACTTTGCGGGCGGTCGCGCGCAAGAGGTCGGGCCGGTTCTTCCACCACCAGCGCACCGAGGCGAGGATGGACAGGATGGAGGCGCAGCCCAGCCGGTGCACGGGCGCGCACTTGGTCTCCATGTCCTTGCTGACGTTGCGGCGCAGACGCCCGTAGAGGGTGTAGACCGTCACGGGCATGCCCAGCTCGCGCAAGGCCGCCACCTCGCCGACCACGAAGGTTTCCGAGGGTTTGGGATACCAAAGGGTTACGTATGCTGTTCCGGACATATGGTTTCTGACTGCGCCTTCCGACCGTGGTTGCGGGGAGGCATTGGGTAGCATCCCGAAGCGAACTCCACAACAGATTTCGGGGCAGGGAGGCATGATGAAGACGCAACAGCGCATTTTCGGGGCTCACGAGTCGGCTGCCGGCGGCGTTGCGCGCGCCGTGGAGCGCATCCGCGCCGCCGGAGGCGACGCCTTGCAGCTGTTCACGCGCAATCAGCGCCAATGGGAGGCCCCGCCCGTGTCTCCGGGCGAGGCCCAGGCCTTCGCCCGCGCCCTGGAGGACTGGGGGCCGCATCCCGTGGCCTCTCACGCCTCCTACCTGATCAACCTGGCCGCGCCGGGCGAGGAGCTGAGCGCGCGCTCCACGGCGGCCCTGGCGGCGGAACTGGAACGCTGCCGCGCCCTGGGGATCGGGCTGGTGGTCCTGCATCCGGGGGCGCGCACGGGCTCGGGGACGGAAGAGGCCCTGGACCGCGCGGCCGCGAGCCTGGATGCCGCGCTGGAGGCGGCGGACGGCGAAGGCCCCCTGGTGCTACTGGAGAACACGGCCGGGCAGGGCTCCACCCTGGGGGGCGACCTGGGCGAGCTGGGGGCGATCATCGAACGTTCCCGGCATGCCCATCGCCTGGGCCTGTGCTTCGACACCTGCCACGCCTTCGCGGCTGGCCACGACGTGCGTTCCCCGCAGGGGCTGGACGCGGCCCTGGCCCGGCTGGACGCCTCCCGGCTGCGCCTGGTGCACGTCAACGACAGCAAGGGGGCGCTGGGGTCGCGCCTGGACCGGCACGAGCACATCGGACAGGGGGCCATCGGGCAGGGGGGCTTCGCGGCCGTGGTGAACCATCCCCTCCTGGCCGGGCTGCCCATGATCCTGGAAACGCACAAGGAAAAGGACCTGGAAGAGGACCGCATGAACCTGGCTGCACTGAGGGCGCTCGTCGCTCCCGGCCGCAGGGAACCAAAGCGTTCTTGACAAGCGCGTGCGGGGACAGGACAATCCGGGATCGGGTCGAGGACCCCGAACCCCTCAAAGAAAGGACACCGGCATGACCATAAGCCTCATCGCAACCGTTGGCGACGACGCGGCCCGCCTGGACGCGTTCCTGGATTCTGTGGCCGCCCAGACGCGCAGGCCCGACGAGGTGATCGTGCTCTTGACGGGGCGAGCCGCCGGGGCCGAAAGCATCGTGCGCGTGCACCCGCTGGGGGCCGTGTTCGCAAGCCTCCAGGCCCTGGCCCCCGAATCCCTCGCGGCCCTGGCGCACGGCGACGCCGTGGCCGTGGCCGACGCCTCCGCCGTGCTGGCGGCGGATTTTATCGCCCGGGCAGGCGCGCTTTCGGGTCGGGACGCGGCGGTCTTCCCCTGCGAGCCCATGGCCGAGACCCTCGAAGAGGCCTGCCGGGCCAGCGTGTCGCCGGCCGCCGGCGGGCGCTTCCTGGCCCTGGGCCGCCAGGCCTGGGAGATCGCGGCCGCGCGCCCCGGTTTCCTGGCCCTGGACGCCGCGCACGCCGTGTCGGCCCTTGAGGATGCGGGGCTTGCGCCCCACGCCCATTCCGCGGCGGCCGCCCGGGTGCGGCTGGCCCCGGACGCGCGTGCGCTCTACCACGAAGGCCGCCGCGCCACCGAGGCCGACGGCCGGGCGCTGGCCAACACCAAGAGCCATCTTCTGCGCCTGGGCCTCTACGCCGCCGGGCTGGAGATGCTGCTCATGGGGTTCTGGCGGGCTGTATGGGTCCTGCCGGTGCTGGCGGCCTACGCGCTCTACATGGCGGGTCCGGTGAAGGCCTACATGGCCGGAGGGCGCAGTCTCTGCCCCAAGGCCGCGGCCCTCATGACCTGGATGCGCCTCTCGCAGGACGCCGGGCGCATCGTGGGCTACCTGTCCGGGCTCAAGAGCGCCCACGAACTGCCCGAGGAGGCCCCGAAGCAGTGAGCGCCCCCAGCGCCCGCCGCCTTGAAGGGCGAATCTAGGCCGTGAAGACGCGCTGGTCCGGGCTGGCGCTTCCGGCGCTCCTGCTGGCGGGGGCCGTGGGGCTGGGCGTGGGCATCGCCCGCTACCAGCCGCGCGCGCCCCTGAAGGCGGAGCGCGTGGAGGCCCCGGCGCGTCCGGTGCAGTCCGGGCCTGCGCTCCCGGCCCCTGCCGGGTCGGGGGGCGCGCCGTCCGGGCTGTCTCCAGCGTCGGAGCCCGAAGCGCGTCCCGTGCCGGTAGAGGTCGCCGTGGCCCGCGCCGGGCGGCTCGCGCCCGGTCCGGTGACGGACGCGCCCGCCAGCGCGCGGGCAGCGCGCCTCGGGCGCAGCGTGGAGATCGGCCCGGCCCTGCCGGAGCAGGCCCCTGTCGCTGAAGCCTCCCCGCCGGACCAGGCCCAGGCCGCGTCCAGCGCCAACGCCCCTGCCGACGCGTCGGGCACACCGTCCGTTGCCGGGGGACCCGACAGCCCCCCCACTGCCGTCCCCGGAGAGGATGCTCCGGCGCGCGAGGCCGCTTCCCCCCCCGGGGCGCGGGCTGCCGGTGAAGCCGTCCCCGCGCCGCTTGCGGACGCCGCGCCGCTCCGGCCCTCCCAGGAGCCTCGAACCATCGCCCGCGCCGACGAAACGCCCCCAGCCCCGCCTGCCCCGGTCGCGGAGGAGGCCCCCGTGGCGGCCCCGGACGTCCGGCCCCCGGATGCTGCCGTCCCGCACGCTTCGGCTCCCCCACCATCCGAAGGGCCAGCTGCGGAGGCCCCGGAAGCGGCAGTCGTGACGCCTCCGGCTTCCCAGGCCGCCGGGGAGCACTCCCCGCGTTGCGAAGCGGCAGGGCCGCCCATGGACGAGACGGCCCCGCGCACGGAAGCGCCGGGGGCCCCGCCTGCCGCCATGCCGGAGTCGCCGCCGGTCCCTGGCCCGGATGTCGATCCAACCCCGGCCCCGGACCAGCCCATTGCTCGGGAGCAAACCCCGGCACAGGCCCCGGCTCCGGCACAGGCCCCGGCTCCGGCACAGGCCCCGGCTCCGGCCGTGCCCCCGGGCCAGACCCGGCCCGAGGCGTCCCCCAAGGGCGACGCGGTCCAGGGCAAGGCCCAGGGCGGCAGGGTGCTCGGGGTGCAGGTGGTCGTGGACGGGGACGAGGCGATGATGACCGTGCGCACGAGCGCCCAGCCCGAGAAGGTGGTGGTCTTTCAGGCCAGGGACCCGGCGCGCCTGGGCCTGGACATCCTGGGCGACTGGAAGGCCGACGGCGCGCGTTCCGGCGCGGTGGAGAGCGGCCCCTTCGAGCGCGTGCGCCTGGGCGAGCACCCCGGCAAGTTCCGGGTGGTCCTGGATTTCCGAGACAAGGAGGCCCAGGCCGCCGCGCCCAGGCTGGAGCCCGTTCCCGAGGGCGTGCGCGTGCGCCTGGCCCTGCCAAGGGAGCGCCGGGTTCCTCCGGGCTCCCGCCAGGATTCTGCGGGACCGGCTGCTCCGGGTGCGGAGCAACCCCGGGAGAAGCCGGACCCTGCCCCGGAACAATGACAAGGCGGAACAAGTCGCCGCGCAAGGTTTGTCGCGCGTGGCAGAGGCATCCGGGGGCTTCCGTGGTCGAAGGGGAGGGCGCGGACGACGCCTAAGAGACGGCGTGTTCCGGCGGCGGGCCGCGAACGCCCTTCGCGGCCCTGCCGAGGAGCCATCCCTGGCGTTGCACGGGCGCAGGCGCGCGCCGTGCCCACGCCCGTTGCCGCGGGGGGGCGGGCGGGGCGTGACCGGGCCGTCCGTGGCCCGGCGAAAGGTCGGACTATCCCTTGGCGGCGGAAGAACCCGTCTGGGACTTGGCTTCGGACATCATCCTCGCCAGTTCCTGCTGGAGCGCGGCCAGTTCCGTCTCGAGGCCCTTCACCATGCCCTGCTTCGCGCCGTCGGGAAGGCGGCTCTGCTGCACGGCGGCGATCTTCTTCTCCAACTCGTCGATCTTCTTCTTGATGCGCTCGATGGGATCCTGACTTTCGGAGGAATCACCGGAGTTCTCACCCTTGGCCTTGGCCATGATGCGCGAAAGCTCCTTGGCCGTATCGGAGATGCTGGCCGTGTCGCCGCCGGAAGTTCCCTGGGCCTGGTTGGCTTGCGCGCGGGACGAGGCGTCCTCTTCCCGGGCCTTCTTAAGGGCTTCCAGGGGGGACGTGCCGTAGCCGTATGAAGAGAGCGAGGAGATTGCGGTCATGTCTGATCCTTTGCGTACTCGCGCGGCCGGGGCCGCCTCGTTTCGGTGTGGGAAAATTCTTCCCCCGTTGGACGCAAAGCAGGGTCCGTGCCAGTGAAAAGGTTTCACCGTTGGGTCATTGCCGGGCGCATCCGATCCATCGGAGCCCGCGTGGACGACATCCGGTCGGCGCGAAAAGAGAAGGCCGGGCATGGCCCGGCCTTGAAGGAACATTGAAGGGGCCGCCTACTGGGCGGCTTCGGACTCGGAAGGGGGTTTGGGCTTGCGAGGCACGATGATCACGCGCTTCATGGGCCCCTCGCCCTTGGAACGGGTCTGGATGGTCTCGTCGGACTGCAAGGCCAGGTGGATCACCCGGCGGTGGTAGGAGCTGAGCGGCTTGGTGGACTGGGAGCGCCCCAGGTTCCTGGCCTTGTCGGCCAGGTAGAGGGCCATGCGGCGCAGGTTGTCGTCCTGCTTCTCGCGGTATTCACCGGTGTTGATCTGCACGCGCACCGGCGAGGTCCATGCCCGGGCCACGATGCGGTTGGCCAGGTACTGGAGGGCGGCCAGGGTCTGGCCCTCGCGGCCGATGAGCAGGCCGGAGTGCTCCTCGTCCAGGACGCTCACGCTCACGCGGCCTGCGCTGCCCTCGATGCGCATGGCGGGCTCCTGCTCCAGGATGGGCGTGAGGAGCTTCTTCATCACCTCTCCGGTCAGGGCGAGCAGTTCCGGCGAGGCCGGGGTGTCGTCGTGGATTTCGGGAGCATCGTCGTCCATGGCGTCCAGGGCGGCTTCGTCGCGGGGCGAGCCCTGCCGGGGGGCGGACTGCCGGGGGCGACGCTCGCCGCGTTCGCGCCGGGGCTGGCGCGCCTGGGCCTCGCCGTCGCGCGCTTCGGGCTGGTCGCCGGAAGCGGCCTGGGGCTCGCGTCGCTCCTGGGGCCGGGCGCCGTTGCGGGAACGTCCGCCCTCGCGGCGACCTTCCGGGCGCTGCCCGTTGCCGCGCTCCCGGCGATTATCGACCTGGCGGGCCGAGTCCTGCCGGTTGGCCTCGGCGGGAGCGGCCTCCTGGGAGGCATCCACCGCGGCGGGGGCCACGGTCGCGTCCTGCGTCTGGGGGGCCGACTCTGGCCTTGCGGCTTCCTGCCTCGCGGGCCTTGGGGCCTCGGGGCGGGGCGTGGCGGCTGCTTCGCGTCCGGCCTTGGCGTCCTGTTCCAGGAGCGCGGCCAGGGCCGGATCAATGCGGCGGCGGGCCTTGATCTGGGCCTTCTTCTTGCCCACGAGGCCGAAGATGCCGGTGGAGCCGCCGCTGACGATCTCCACCTCCAGCTTGTCGCGTTCCACGGCGAAGAAACGGCAGGCTTCGCCGATGGCGTCGTCCACGGTCTTGCCGGTGAACGTGTTGAAATCGCTCATGGCTTCACCCTACGCCTTCTTGGCCTGTGCGGGCGCGCTCCCCTTCATGAGCATTCCCTGCTGGGCGATGGAGAGCACGTTGTTCACGAGCCAGTAGATCACGAGGCCGGAAGGGAAATTGAGGAACATGAAGGTGAACACCACGGGCATGAAGAGCATGATCTTGGCCTGGGTGGGGTCGCCCACGGGGGGGGACATCCTCTGCTGGATGAACATGGTCGCGCCCATGATCAGGGGCGTGATGTAGTAGGGGTCCTTGGCGGAGAGGTCGGCCAGCCAGGGCAGGTCGGTGAAGGGCAGCTTGGCGATGAAGGCCGCGTGGCGCAGTTCGATGGAGTTGAGCAGGGCCTGATAGAGGCCGAAGAACACGGGGATCTGCACCATGATGGGCAGGCAGCCGCCGGCGGGGTTGACCTTGTAGGTCTTGTAGAGCTGCATGAGCTCTTCGTTCATCTTGGTGCGGTCTTCGCCGTGCTTTTCGCGGATGGCGGCCATGAGGGGCTGGATCTGGCGCATCTTCTCCATGGACTTGTAGCTCTTCTGGGAGAGCGGCCAGAAGGCTGCCTTGATGAGCACCGTGAGGATGATGATGGCGAGGCCGTAGTTGTGCACGTAGCCGTAGAGGAAGTGCAGCAGCCAGAGGCAGCCCTCGGCCAGGATGTGGAACCAGCCGTAGTCCAGGGCGGCCTTGAGGTTGCCTGGGGCCTGGGCCAGGGTGGAGCGCTCCTTGGGGCCGAGGTAGTAGCTGTTCTGCACCTTGACGGGCGTTCCGGCGGCCAGGGAGATGTTGTCGCGCTCGGCGGCCAGGCGGGTGACGCCGTCCACGTGCTGGAGCTTGAGCAGGGCGGGGGAGGCCGGGATGAGGGCGGAGATGAAGTAGTTGCTCTCCACGGCGGCCCACTGGCCGGAATCGACGATCTTGCCTTCCTTGAGGCCGTCCAGTCCGGTGATTTCCTCGAGGCTCTTGGTGTAGAAGGCGGCGCGGGTGGGGTTGTAGTTGGCCTCGCCGCCGGTGAGGCTGCCGGCCGCCAGGGTGAAGGCCAGCTTGGAGACCTGCGGAGCCTGGGAGACCAGGGTGACGGCCTCGTCGATCTCGTACTTGTCGGCGTGGAAGGTCAGTTCACGCTTGATGGTGATGCCGCCCACCGCGCCGGTGAAGGTGAGAGTGGCGGTGGAGCCGGGGGCCAGGGTGGTGTCCTTGGCGTCGGTGGTCCAGGCGGCGTCGCGCCAGGAGGCCTTGCCGTCCACGATAAGCCCCATGGGGGCCTTGGAAGCGGCCTGGGCCGAAACGAGGTCCATGTTGGGGGAGTTTTGGTCCAGGGAAAGCTTGTACTTGGAAAGCGTGAAGTGCTGGAGCACGCCGCCGGAGGTGAGCAGGGTCGCCTTGTAGAGCGGGGTGCTCACCACGATGGGCGAGCCGGGGAGGGGCTCCGCCTGGGCCATGGACGGGTCGGGCTTGGCGGCGGGTTTGGATTCCGCCTTCTGGCCCTGCTGCTGGGCCTGCTGGTCCGGGGCCTTTTGGATCAGGGAGTTCTGGGGGAAGAAGTATTGCCAGGCGATGAGGACGCCAAGGCACAGGGCGATGGCCAGCAGAACGCGCTTGTTGTTGTCCATGGAATACGTCCTATTTCGCGGCGTGCCGCGGGCTCGGGCGCGAGAAGGCGCCACGGCAGAAGGTTTGTGGGACGGGATCGAGGCCGGGAGCGCAAAGGGGCTGGCAACGCAGGATGCGCCAAGCGGTAAGGACCGACCCCCGCAAGGGGCCGTGGCGGAGCAACGCCTCGCGGGCGTACTCCGAGCAGGATGGAATGAACCGGCAATGCCCAGGAATCAAAGGAGAAAGGCAGTACCGATACACGGCGATGAGCGCCAACAGAAGCCTTTGCATAGTATCCCGAACCGGGCCTCGCGGCCCGGATTGTGGGTCCTTCGGACCCGTCCGGCCGGGCTTCAGGCGTCTGGGCGGCTTGCGTTGCGGTTCCGTCGGGCCTGGATTTTCTCAAGTACCGGCTCGAGGTCCTCGGTGAGGAGCTTGAGCGTCAGGCCGTGCACGTCCAGCTGTTTCTTGGGAACCGCTACGATGTCGATGCCGCCCGGAATCGCCGGGCCGTGGAGCCGGAAGAATTCCCTCAAAAGCCGCTTCACCCGGTTGCGTGTGGGGGCATGTCCTACCTTTCGGCTCACGGCCATCCCCAGCCTCCAGGGGCCGGGGGCTGGCCGGTCGAGCACGAAAAGCAGAAAGCCCCGCGAATGGTGGCGCCAGCCCCGCTCGTAACAGGCGAGGAAGTCGGAGCGCCGGACCAGATGAAGGGACTTGGGAAACCCTAGGCGCCCAGGCGTTTGCGACCCTTGGCGCGGCGGCGGCGGATGATCGCCCTGCCGTTCTTGGTCCGGGAGCGCACCAGGAAGCCGTGGGTGCGTTTGCGCCTGGTGTTGTGCGGCTGGTATGTTCTCTTGCTCATGCATGGTCTCCGTCGTGTCGGGGTGAAAAATGGAACTTGGCTTCATAGCCTCGATCGGCCTGGGTGTCAAGGGTAGCTTACATCCAGGACACTAGACTTGCCCCTGCCCCGGCGGTAAAGCCCCTGAGGAGTAAAGCCCTGCAACCCTTCTGTCAACAAGGACAAGCCATGCATCCGAAACTCAATGAGCATTATCTCGCCCGTCTGGAAGAGACCGCCAAGGCCCTGCGCAAGAACAACTTCGCCGCCCACGTGGCCGCCGACATGCAGCAAGCCAAGGAGCTGGTCCTGAACACCCTCATCCCGCGGATACAGCCCGGCTCCGTTGCCTTCGGCGGCTCCATGACCATCACCGAGTCCGGCCTCTACGACCAGGTGAAGGCCCTGCCCGGGCTCGCCTTTTTCGACACCTACAACTATGCCCTGCCCCCGGCGGAGATGATCGAACTGCGTCGCCAGGCCCTGCTCTGCGACCTCTTCATCACCTCCACCAACGCCGTCACGGCCCAGGGCGCGCTGGTGAACCTGGACGGCACCGGCAACCGCGTGGCCGCTCTGACATTCGGCCCCAAAAAGGTGATCGTGCTTGCGGGGCGCAACAAGATCTGCCCCGACGAATACGCCGCCATGGAGCGCATCCGCGACGTGGCGGCCCCCGTGAACGCCGCCAGGCTCTCCCGCAAGACCCCCTGCACCGCCACCCACCGCTGCGAGGACTGCCCCTCGCCCGAGCGCATCTGCAACACCTGGACGATCCACGTCAAATGCGCCCCCAAGGAGCGCACCACCGTGATTCTGATCAACGAGGAGCTGGGCTTCTAGTCGGCCCTCCCCCGGGAGACAGGGACGGGATTTCGTTGTATGGTGCGGCCGTGCGGGCCCGGGATGGCGCCACATTCCTGGTCCCCCCGTGCGCGGCGGCAGCGGGCCTTGCCCTGCCGATCAGCGAACCACCGCGCCCGGCGGACCGTCCCCACCGGGCGGCCCGCCGGGCGTCTTCGTGCCGGCGACGCAGCGGCAACCGGCCCAAGGCGTAACCAGGCGGAGCAAATCCGCGACCGGAGGAAGCATGAAGGTGCTGGCCATCAACGGCAGCGCGCGCAAGGACGGCAACACCGCCATCCTGGTGCGCGCCGTGTTCGAGGAACTTGAGAACGAGGGGATCGAGACGCGCATGGAGCAGTTGCACGGCCTGAAGCTCTCGGGTTGCGTGGCCTGCTACGAGTGCTTCAAGCGCAAGGACAAGCGTTGCGCCGTGACCAAGGACGCCTTGAACGGGCTCATCGAGGCCATGCTGGAGGCCGACGGCGTCATCCTGGCCTCTCCCACGTATTTCGCCGACGTCACGGCGGGCCTTCGCGCCGTCATCGAGCGCGCGGGGATGGTGGCCCGGGCCAACGGCGACATGTTCGCCCGCAAGACGGGAGCGGCCGTGGTGAGCCAGCGCCGGGGCGGCGGCATGCAGACCTTCAATTCGCTCAACGCCTTCTTCTTCATCAGCCAGATGGTCGTGCCCGGTTCGAGTTATTGGAACTTCGGCTTCGGGCGGGACATCGGACAGGTGGAAGGCGACCAGGAAGGCATGAAAACCATGCGCGACCTGGGCCGGAACATGGCCTGGCTCATGAAAAAACTGGCGTGCTGAACCCCGCGCTCTGGGCCGCGCCGCCCAACGGGACGCGGGCATCGGGAGTTTGCCCCATGCGCAAGACGGTTTTCCCTCTCGCGGCGTTCGCGCTGCTGGCTCTCCTCGCGTTCTCCCCGGCAGCCCTCGCCGCCGGGCCCGTGCACAAGGTCACCGTGTCCGGCGAGCACGGCAATCTTGTGGGGAAGATCGAGGAAGACGCCCCCAGGACCTACAGTTTCACGGGTTCGTTCACCCTCGCCGCCGCCTCGAAGCCCCGCTTCGCTTCCGGCGGGTTCAAGCTGGTCCTTGTGTTCTACCGGGACGGGGTCAAGGTGGACGAAGTGCAGACCCCCATGCGCCAGGTGGGCTCCATGTACGTGACGGAGCGGTTCCACTTCCGCCTCTGCTGCGAGTTCACGCGCGTGGGGTACGAGTTGAGGTGAGCCCGGGCTGACGCCCCGGGATCGCCTTCTCACCCCGTCGTCGAGAGTCGGCATCGACAAGAAGCGCCCTGCGCGAAGCGCAGCCTGGAGCAGGGCGGCTTTGCCGCCCGTGAGCGTATCTCACAAACCCCGCTTCGGGGTTTGTCTTCAAGCTGAAGCGCCCCGCGAGGGGCGCTTCTTGCTTGGTCGCCTGGTAGGCGGCTCGTGGAAAAAGTCGCTGCCTGCCGCCTTATCAAGGCCAGCGCGCAGGCAAAGGGCAGGGAAGAGGTCGGGCGCGAAACGTATCTCCACGGAGTGTGGTCCCGGCCTTTTCCCGGCGACGCAGCCGACGAAGAATCTCAAGAAGTTAAGCCATGCAGCGTCGCACGAAGGCCGCCACGGCCGCCACGGCCGCGCGAGCGGGAGGGGTGGCGGCCAGCGGGTTCTGCGCCGCGCAACCGTGCAGCGCGCCCAGGAGCCGCAGGGCCTGCACTTCCACGCCCGCCCGGGTGAGCAGACGGGCGTAGCGCTCGCCGTCGTCTCGCAGCACGTCCACCTCGGCCGTGAGCACCAGGGCCGGGGGCAGTCCCGTGAGGGCTTCAGGGTCGGCGCGCAGCACCGAGGCCGTGTCCTGGGCTTTGTCAGCCTCGTCCGGGCAGTATTGGTCCCAGTACCAGCGCATGGCCCCGCGGGTCAGGTGCGGACCCTCGGCGAAGCGCTCGTAGGAGGGCGTGTCGCAGGCCGCGTCGGTGACAGGATAGATGAGCGCCTGGCTGCGCAGGTCCGGCCCGCCCCGGCGCTTGGCCAGGATGGCCGTGGCGGCGGCCAGGTTGCCGCCGGAGCTGTCACCGCCCACGGCCAGGCGGGACGAGTCCAGGCCCAGGACCTCGCCATGCTCCGCCAGCCAGGAGACCACGGCGTGGCACTGTTCCAGGGCCACGGGATAGCGGGCCTCGGGGGCGCGGGCGTAGCGCACCATGACCACGGCCATGTTGAGGGCCTGCACCAGGTCGCGCCCGAGGCGGTCGTGGGTGTCGGGGCTGCCGAGAACCCAGCCGCCGCCGTGCATGTAGACGAGCGCCGGGAGCCTGCCCTGCGTTCCCGAGGGGCGCAACACCCGCACGGGAACGGCGCCCGTGGGGCCTCCGGGGATGGTCACGTCGTCGGAGAGGGCGCGGGGTTTGTCCACGGGCTGGGCCTGGGCGGTTTCGAGGCCCATGCGTGCCGCATCCACGGGGAGAGTGTCCACGGGGGGCAGGTTGGCGTCCTGGCGGGCCTTGAGCCACGCGGCGGTGACGGGGTCCAGGGCGAAGTCCTGAGGTCCGGAGTGCTGGGTCATGCTGTGCTTCCTGTGGTCTTGTGTTCTGCCGTAAGCATACCGCGAGCGGGTCTCCCCGCCAAGCCCCTGCCGGGCGTGCGCGCCTCCAGCAACGCGAAAGGCCGCGAGGTTTCCCTCGCGGCCTTGATGATGCGCGCAGTCTTGCGGGCTAGTAGCTGGGCTTGAACTCGTCGCGACGGTTCTTGGCCCAGGCGGCCTCGTTGTTGGCCGGATCGAGGGGGCGTTCCTTGCCGTAGCTCACGATGGAGAGCTTGGCGGTGGGCACGCCCAGGTTGACCAGATAGTCGGCCGCGGCGCGGGCGCGACGCTCGCCCAGGGCGAGGTTGTACTCGGCGGTGCCGCGCTGGTCGCAGTGGCCCTCGATCACGAGCTTGATCTCGGGATACTGCTTGAGGATCTCGGCCTTGCGGGTCAGGGTCTGGCGCGCTTCGGGCTTGAGGTCGTAGCGGTCGAAGTCGAAGTGGATCATGGTGCCCAGTTCGCCGGCCACGCGACCCAGTTTCTCACGCAGCTCGCGCTCACGGGCGAGACGTTCGCGCTCCTGCTCTTCCCAGTTGTCCTTGTCGGGGCCTGCCACCTGCTTCTTGGCGCAGCCGAAGCTCAGAAGGGACATGCACAGGATCGCCATGACGGCCAACAACAGTCTGTTCTTCATTTGGATTTTCCTCCTCTTGCGGTACTCGACGGTGCCACCCTCTACCGCGTTACGTCGGGCGATGAAAAAAACACACGCGTCCGACGGGGGCAACACATACTCTCTTGCATGAAAAAGGCAAGCGCCGCGCCGCCTCCAGGGAGAAAAAGGGTTCTCCCGGATGCGGCGCGGCGCAACACATCATTCCTTGGGGGCCACGGGGCTGAAGGCGGGCATGATGGCGTCTCCTTCACCGGTGGGAATCTGCACGGCGCCGTCGCCGTTTCGGGTGGTCAGGTAGAGTTTCTTGCCTCCGGCGCGGCTGGAGGAGAAGGCGATGAAGAAGGAGTCCGGCGCGAAGGTGGGGTTCTCATCGGAGCCGGGTCCGAAGCTGCACTGTTTTTCGGTGTCGGTGGCCAGTTCGTAGACGAAGATGCGGTGTCCGCCGCCCGCCTGCTTGGAGTAGGCCACGTACTTGCCGTCCGGGCTCATGGCGGGGTTGGTGTTGTACCCGGCCTTGGAGGCGCGGCGCACGGAGCCCGAGGCCAGGTCCTTCACGAAGACGTTGGGGTTGCCCAGCCTGTCGGAGACGAAGGCCATGAGGTTGCCGGACTGGTCGAAGCTGGGGGAAACGTCGATGGAGGAGTCGGCCACCAGGGTGGAGGCGGTCTGCTTGTAGGAGCTGTCCAGGGTGTAGATGTCGGTGTTGTGGCGGATGTTCAGGGCCACGGCCACGGTGCCGTTGGGCATGAAGTGGGGGCTGATCACGGTGGAGGAAGGCAGGGTGAAGACGTTGGCCTTGCCGCCGCTCCAGATGCCCAGGTAGTGCGAGGTGGAGCCGATGAGCGTGAAGCAGATGCGCCCGCCGTCCCAGGACCAGGCCGGGGAGATGGCCATGCCCAGGTCGCCGTAGCGGGTCACCTGGGCCAGTTCGCGGCCCATGGCGCCCACCATCCAGATGTCCTTGCCCTTACCGGAGGGCTTCACGAAGGCCAGCTTGGATTTGAAGATGCTGCCCTGTCCCGTGAGCAGGGCCATGAGCTCCATGCAGAAGCGGTCGGCCACCTCGGGGAGCTGGTCCCGCGTGACCCCGGCGTAGGCCTTGCCCAGGAGCATCTTCTGGGAGAACACCTCGTAGGCGCGCAGTTCCACGTCGCCCAGGCCCTTGCCGGGCTTCCACACCGAGGTGACCACCAGGTCCACCTTGGCCAGGGTGAAGGGCTTGAAGTCGATCTGGTCGGCCTTGGGGCCCGAGAGGGTCGCGCCGCCCAGGATGTCGGAATCGCTCATGATCTTGAGGAAGGGCATGAACGCGAGATTCTTGCGGATGAGCTCGTTGAGGTACTGGGCGTCCGAGGGCAGGTTGCCGTCGCCGAAGGGCTTGGACTGCACGATGTTCATGCGCGCCTGGCCAGGTCCCTGGATTTCGATGGCCAGGGTGTCCTGGGCGAGGGCGTCGGCGGCCATGGCCAGCGAGAGCAGCGTCGCGAGGGCGCAGGCGAGGAAAGCGCGGTTTCGAACCATGTCAGCGTTTTTCCTGTGAGTTGAATGTCAGTTCCAGCTTGCCCAGGTTCGCGGAGGGCGGCTTGGGCAGGTTCTCGGTGTCCTGGACGGCGCGCAGGGCCGAGTTGTCGAAATCCGTCCTGCCGGAGGACGAGACGAGACGGACCGATTGGATACGCCCATCGCGGTCGATTTGCAATTCCACCACGCAGACCAGCTTCAGGTTGGTGAACTGCGGGAAGCGCCAGTTCTGCTTGATGAGCTTTTCCACGATGCCGCCGTAGACTGCCTCCGAGGTGCCCGTGCCGCCCCCGGCCGTACCGCCGCCTCCGCCGCCTCCGCCGCCCTGTCCGGCCTGGCGGCGCAGCTTCTCCAGCTCCTGGGCCACGGTGTTGGAGCCCGAGCCGGTCTTGGACTTGGCGTCCTTGAGGGCTTGGTTGAGCACGTCCTGGCGCTCGCGCGCGGCGCGGTCCGCTGCGTCCTTGGCGGCCTTATCCTTGGCTGCCTTTTCGGCCGCGGCCTTGTCCGCTGCGTCCTTGGCGGCTTTATCGGCTGCGTCCTTGGCGGCCTTGTCCTTGGCGGCCTTGTCGGCTGCCTCTTTGGCGGCCTTGTCCTTGGCGGCCTTCTCCGCGGCCTCTTTTTCGGCCTTTTCCTTTGCGGCCTTTTCGGCGGCGGCCTTGTCGGCCGCCTCTTTGGCGGCCTTCTCGCGGGCGGCCTTCTCCGCGGCGATGCGCGCGGCCTCGTCGGCAGCGGCCTTCTCGCGGGCGGCCTTTTCGGCCTGGGCCTTTTCCGTCGCCGCCTTTTCGGAGGCGGCTTTCTCGGCGGCCACTTTGCGCGCGGCCTCGTCGGCAGCGGCCTTTTTGGCAGCATCCTCGGCGGCCTTTTTCGCGGCCTCCTGCTGGGCTTTGGCGGCGGCCTCGTCGGGTTTGGGCGGCTGAGGAATCTTCTCGGCCTCCTTGGGGCCCGGGGGCTGGGGCGTGTCGGGCTGGCCGGGTTGGCCGGGGCCTTCCCAGCCGGGGGCCGCGTCGGGCTTGGCGGCGGGTCCGGCGAGTCCGGGATCGAGCATCTCGAACTCGTAGACCGGGATGTCCAGACGGATCTTCCGCATCTCCAGGTTGGAGAGCAGAATGCCGCCCAACACCACGGTGAGGTGCAGGAAGACGGAGAAGAGCCAGCTCAGGTAGCGCATGGCGTCAGAAGGCGGAGGTCCGGGAGTGGATCATTTTTTCGGACGGCCCTGGGGTTTTTCTTCCTTCACGGCCTCGGGCTCGGCCACCATGCCGAGCTTGTCCACGCCCGCGCCCTTGAGCGAGCCCATCACGCGCACCACCGTGCCGTAGGGCACGTCCTTGTCGGCGCGCAGGAAGAGGAGCTTCTTCTGGTCCGTGACCAGCCGACGCACGTGCTGGGCCAGGTCGTCGAAGGAGACGGGGTACTCGTCGAGGTAGAGCGAGCCGTCCTTCTTGATGGTCAGTACGAGGTTCTCGGAGGTCTCGGGCAGGGTGGTCACGGTCTGCGTCTTGGGCAGGTCCACCTCCAGGCCCTGGGTCATCATGGGCGCGGTGACCATGAAGATGATGAGCAGGACGAGCATCACGTCCACGAAGGGCGTGACGTTGATCTCCGCGAGGAAGCCGTCGCCGCCCCCTCCGGTGGACATGCCCATGCTAGTAGTCCTCCCGGGCGCGGGCGCGGGGCGCGGCGGGGGCCTCGGCGCGGGCGGGCTGCTTGGGAGCCCAGCTCACTTCGCGCTGGATGCGGTTGAGGAAGGCCCCGGAGAAGCCGATGAGCTCGCGCTCGATGTGGCGGATGTAGCCCAGGAAGAAGTTGTAGGCCAGGGTGGCGGGGATGGCCACGCCCAGGCCGATGGCCGTGGCCACCAGGGCCTCGGAGATGCCGGGGGCCACGGCGGCCAGCGCGGCGGACTGCTGCAGGCCGATGGAATGGAACGAGTTCATGATGCCCCACACCGTGCCGAACAGGCCGATGAAGGGCGTGGCGTTGGCGCAGGTGGCCAAAAACGACAGGCTCTTGGTGAGCATGCCCAGCTCCGTGGAGACGGCCTGACGCAGGGTGCGGCGGATGTTGTCCATGGCCACGCGGGACTTTTCGGCGGGCTCGAGGTCCGCCTCCTCCATGCGCATGAGCTCCTCGAAGGCCTGAAGCCCCACGGCGTAGCAGGGCGAGGCTTTGTTCTGGCTCACGGCGCGCATGGCCATCTTGAGGTTCTCCGATTCCTGGAAGAGCCTCGCGTCGCGCGCGGCTTCCTTGCGGGCGGAACTGAGCGTGAAGAGCTTGATGAAGATGATGCTCCAGCTGGCCAGCGACATGGACACCAGCACGGCCATGACGAACTTGACCGTGGGAGTGGCCTTCATGAGCATTTCCAGGATGCCCCCTTGGGGCGTCAGCGTGTCGAGCATGGGATCACCTGAGTGGTTTGGTTCATTGGTCCAGCAGGAGCCTGGCCAGCAGGGGCAGGGCCTCCTCGGCCCCGGCCGCGACGGCGGCGTCGCACAGGGGGGCCAGGCGCGAGGCCGCGAGGTTGATCTCGGCCAGACGGCCGCCCTGCTGCCGGACAAGCTGCGGCAGGACGTTGGCCGGGGCCACCTCGCAGGAGGTGCCCACGATGAGCGCAAGCTCCGCGCCGGAGGCCAATTGACCGCTTTTGTCGAGGGCGTCAAGAGGAATGGGCTCCCCGAAGAACACCACGTCCGGGCGCACCACCGCGCCGCAGCGCTCGCAGAGCCAGGGGGCCGTCTCCGGCGTGACCTCCATGGCCCGGGTCGCGTCCTTGGGGGCCTGGCAGCCGTTGCAGCGCCAGCCGGACATGGTTCCGTGGAATTCCACCACGTTCAACGATCCGGCCCGCTGGTGCAGGCCGTCGATGTTTTGGGTGACGATGCCCTCAATCAGGCCCGCGCGCTCCAGTTCCGCCAGGGCCTCGTGGGCCGCATTGGGCCGGGCGGCCGCCATCACGTCGCGCGCGTCCAGGATGAAGCGCCAGGCCTCGGCGGGGGAGTTCGCCAGCGCCTCGGCCGTGGCCACGCGCATGGGATCGTAGCGCGACCACAACCCGCCCGGGCTGCGAAAGTCCGGGATGCCGCTGGGGACTGATATGCCGGCCCCGGTCAGGACGAGCACCTTGCCGGAGGAGGGCCAGAGCCTTGCGATGCGTTCGACTGCTTCTTTCATGGAAGGGGGCGCCCCGTCTTCTGGGCGTGCCGCCGCTTGGCGTTGCATCGCCCACGGCGGCTGCTAGCAGATTGCCCCGGTGCTGCAAAGGGGCGCGCCGCGCCGGGTGCGGCACGTTGCGGGCCAATTGCTGGGGGTGTCGGGATAACAGCGGGGAATCCCTCCCGTTTTTGCGGAAGGGATTCCCAGATTAAAAGGTGTTCATGAACCGGCATCCGCGCGGTCCCCGGAAGCTTCCCGGGCGGCGTGCTCTCCGGCGGCAGGGCCGGGTCCGGTTTCAGGCCCGCTCTCCGTGCCGCTGTCGGGGGGCGTCCCCGGGGCCGCGTCCGATTCTGGGGGGGCGGGGGGCGTCCAGGGCTCGGGGGGCAGGCCCTTGTGGCGCGCGAACACCAGGAAGCCCGTGTGGGCCACCATGCGGTCTTCCGGACGCAGGCGGTCGGCCACTGGCTTGTAGCGCCGCAGCATGATCTCCAGCACTTCCACGTCGTCGAACTCGGAGGTCTCCAGGCCGCGCAGCAGGTCGGAAATCTGATTTGTGGTGGGCAGCAAAAAGCCCACGGGCGCTCCGGGGCAGACGGCCCGGGCGGCATGTTCCAGGCAGTCCGAGGGCTCGCGCACGTCCAGGAAGAGGGCGTCGGCTCCGTGGGCCTCCTCGGGGAAGCCTTCCTCGCTCACGTCGCGGGTGAAGAAGCTCACGCGCTGGGCCAGGCCGTTGCGCTCCAGGTTTTCGCGGGCGAGCTTGGAGAACTCGGCGCGCTTCTCGCAGGTGTAGACGCGGCCCGTGTCCCCGGCCATCCAGGCCAGGGCCGTGGTGAGCCCCCCCGAGCCGGAGCCCGCCTCGATGATGCGCCGCCCCGGACCGGCCCCCAGCTTGAGCAGCACGTAGCCGATCTCCTTGGGGTACATGATGGTGGTCAGGCGCTTCACGCCCTTGATGCAGTCGTGCAGGGTGGGCTTGAGGATGCGGTAGGGGTGTCCCTTGTGGGTGCGCACGCAGGCTCCGAACCCGGCCAGGGCCACCTCGTCCATCTTGAGCAGGCCCTCCTGGGTGTGGAAGGCCTGGGCGGGGTCCAGGGGCCGAAGATAGCGCTTGCCCTCGGGGCTTATGAGCAGTACCAATTCACCGGTTTGGATCATGCCGGAAATATTCCTTCTTCATCGTGTGGCAAAGCGCGCCACTGTGTCCCCCTCGGCCGTCCCTGTCAAGCGGAGGACCTCCCGTGAGAGCTGAATCGCAGGGCCTCGTCTTCGGCCCGGTGCGCTCCGGCCGCCTCGGCGCGTCGCTGGGGCTCGACCTTCTCGGGGCCAAGATCTGCACCTTCGACTGCCTCTACTGCGAAGCCGGGGCCACGCGCGCCCTCACGGCGGCCAGGCGTCCCTACGTGCCCGCCGCCAGGCTCCTGGGCGAACTGGCGGCCTGGCTCTTCGAGCCGCACCCGCCCTTCGAGGTGGTCACCCTGGGCGGCATGGGCGAGCCCACCCTGAACACCGACATGGGGCAGATCATCGAAGGCGTGCGCGAGCTCTGCCCGGGAACCCCCGTGGCCGTGCTCACCAATTCGAGCCTCATGGCCGACCCCGACGTGCGCCGCGACCTCTGCCTGGCCGACATGGTGCTGCCCTCCATGGACAGCCTGATGCCCTCGGAGTTCCTCCAGGTGAACCGCCCGCTGCCGGGCGCTTCGCTTATGGACATCCGCAGGGGGCTCCTCACGTTCCGCCGCCAGTTCGCGGGCAAGCTCTTTCTGGAAGTGCTCCTGCTGGCCGGCATGAACGATTCGTCCGAGAACCTTGCGCGCCTGGAGGCCTTCACGGCCGAGTTGGCCCCCGACCGCGTGGACGTGACCACCATGAGCCGTCCCGGGGCCTATCCCCAGGCCCTGCCCGCTTCCCCAGCCACCCTGGCCCGCTTCCGCGAGGCCCTATGCGGGGAGGCGCGGCCCCTGGCGGCCGGGCCGGAAAAATCGGCGCAGTTCGCGCCGCCACTGGACAACGAGGGCTCCCGGCGTTTAGAGGCCCTTGGCATGAGGGTCCTCGATTCCCTTGCCCGCAGGCCCCAGACGGCATCGTCGCTGGCGTCGGCCCTGGGCGCGGGGGAAGCGGACCTGGCAAATTTACTGGACGACCTTTCGGCGCGCGGCCTGGTGAAGGCCGTGACCCTGGGCGGCGAGACGTTTTTCTCCCGCGTCGGACGCTGACAGCCGGAAGGTCCGGACTTTTTTCGTCTTTCAACCGCGCCGGCGCGTGGGGCCATTCGCCCGCCCGGCGTCAACGGACGCCCGATCCGGGCGTCGCCGGACCAGCGGCCCCGAGGGGCCGCCCCGAAGCGCCGCGCCCGATCGCGGCCGCGCGGGCAGTCCGGAAAGGAGCTTTCATGGCTGCGAAGAAACGCAGACACAAGATGTTCATCTCCGTCCTTCCCGGAGAAGAGGTGGAGGTGGCTGTCACGGTGGACGGGGCGCTCCACGAATACTACGTGGAGATGACCCACCAGGCCAAGACGCGCGGCAACATCTACAAGGGCCGCATCCACAACGTCGATCCATCCCTCCAGGCCGCCTTCATCAACTACGGGGCCGAACGCAACGGCTTCCTGCAGATCGACGAAGTGCATCCCGAATACTACCTGGAGGACGCCACGGGCCACAAAGGCAAGTACCCGCCCATCCAGAAGGTGCTCAAGAAGGGCCAGGAGGTGTTGGTGCAGGTGGTGAAGGAACCCACGGGCAACAAGGGGGCCTTCGTCACCAGCTACCTCTCGCTGCCGGGGCGCTACTTCGTGCTCACGCCCGGGCGCGAACAGAAAGGCATCTCGCGCAAGGTGGAGGACGACGAGGAGCGCAAGCGCCTCAAGGAGATCGCCTCCGGAGTGAAGCTCGACGAGGGCATCGGCATCATCGTGCGCACGGCCTCCATCGGGCAGTCCAAGGCCGCCCTGGAGCGCGACGTGAGCTACCTCAAGCGCCTCTGGAAAGAGGTGCGCGCCAAGGGGGCCAGCGTGGCCACCCCGGCCATGATCTACCAGGAGCCCGACCTCTCCGCCCGCGCCGTGCGCGACTACCTCACCGACGACGTGGCCGAGGTCTGGGTGGACGACAAGGAGACCGCCGAGCGCGTCTCCGAGATGGCCGCCCTGGTCTTCCCGCGCCGCCAGGGCCTGGTGCGCCAGCACAACGACCCCGAGCACTCCATGTGGGAGCGCTTCTCCCTGCGCAAGCAGATCGAGCAGCTGCACGGCCGCGAGGTGATCCTGCCCTCCGGCGGACGCCTGGTGATCGACCACACCGAGGCCCTCACCGCCGTGGACGTGAACTCCGGCAAGATCGGCGGCGAGACCAACTTCAAGGAAATGGCCCTCAAGACCAACATGGAGGCCGCCGCAGAGGTTGCCAACCAGCTCCGGCTGCGCGACATCGGCGGCCAGGTGGTGGTGGACTTCATCGAGCTCAAGGACCGCAAGCACGTGGCCGAAGTGGAAAAGGCCATGAAAAACGCCATGAAGGGCGACCGCGCCCGCCACGACGTGGGCAAGATCTCGCGCTTCGGACTCATGGAGATCGTGCGCCAGCGCATGGGCTCTTCGGCCATGTCGGTTTCCACGGAGGTCTGCCCGATCTGCCAGGGCTCGGGCTCGCGGCGCAACCTGGAGTGGCAGGCCACCCAGTCGCTGCGGGAGCTTTACCGCCTGATCCGCCGTTCGGGTTCGGGCGACTCCATCACCTGGCGCACCTCCGCGGAGCTGGCCTTCTATCTGCTCAACCAGAAGCGGGGCAGGCTCGCGGCCCTGGAAGAGCAGTACGGCAAGGCCATCCACGTGCTCACGGAATAGGGCGTGCTGCTGGTCCACGCCTGTTGCGGCCCGTGTTCCATCACGGTGTTCACGGGCCTTATGGAGAGGGGGCTGTCCCCCAGGGGGTTCTTCCACAACCCCAACATCCACCCCCTGGGCGAATACCTGCGCCGCGCCGAAGCCCTGGAGCAGGTGGCGGCGCGCCTGGGCACGCCCGTTGACTTCGACCACTCCGGGCACGACCCAGCCTCCTTCCTGCGCCTGACCACCTTCCGCGAGAAGGAGCGCTGCCCCCTATGCCATGCCCTGCGCCTGGAGCGCACGGCGCGCGAGGCCCGACGCCTGGGGGCCGGGGCCTTCACCACCACGCTCCTCTACAGCCGCTACCAGGACCACGAGGCCATCCGCGCCGCCGGTGAGGAGGCCGCGCGCGTGCACGGCGTGCCCTTTCACTACGAGGACTTCCGCCCCGGCTGGGACGAGGGCCAGCGCCTCGCCCGGGAGTGGGGGCTCTACCGCCAGCCCTACTGCGGCTGCGTGCACTCGGAATTCGAGCGTTACGTGAAGAAATTGCGCCGCCTGCCCTTGTCGGCGGGCTATCCCGGCGCAGGGCCTGCCTGCGGGGGCGTGAACCCGCGCTAGGCCCATGCTCCTCTACGTCCACGTGCCCTTCTGCGCGGCCAAGTGTCGCTACTGCGCCTTCGCCTCCCAGCCCCTGGACATGGACGCCCTGGAGTCCTGGGGTCGGGCCGTGGCCGCCGAGGCCGCCCACTACGGCAGGATTCTGGGCCGCCCCGAGGTGGAGACCGTCTACCTGGGCGGGGGCACGCCGAGCCTCATGCCCGCCTGGGCCTTCGACCGGCTCATGGAATCCCTCAAGCGCCACTTCAACATTCCGGCGGACATCGAGTTCACGCTGGAGGCCAACCCGGACTCCGCCCGCGACACCGACCTCATGCGCCTGTGGCGCGAGGCCGGGGTGAACCGGGTGTCGCTGGGCGTGCAGTCCCTGCAGGGCGAGGAGCTGGCCCTGCTGGGGCGCCCCCACACCCTGGCCGACGTGCACACCGCCGTGCAGCGCCTGCGCGCCCAGGGCCTGCCCAACCTCTCGGTGGACCTCATCTGGGGCCTGCCCGGCCAGCGCCTGCGCTTCTGGATGGAGAACCTCAAGGCCGCCGTGCGCCTGGGGCCGGACCACATCTCGGCCTACGGGCTCACCCTGGAGCCGGGCACGCCCCTGGCCGAGGCCGTGGAGGCCGGGGCCATGGCCCCGGTCGGCGAGGACGAGGCCGCCAGGATGTACGTGCAGGGCGGCGACTTTCTGGAGGAGCAGGGCTTCCTGCACTACGAAATCAGCAACTTCGCGCGCATGGGCTTCGCCTCGCGCCACAACCAGGGCTATTGGGAAGGAAAGGACTACCTGGGCCTGGGGCCTTCGGCGGTTTCCACCCTCCAGGGCAGGCGCTGGGAGAACCCCCGCGCGGTGTCCGACTACGTGCAGGCGGCCCGGGACAAGGCCTGGGGCCGAGACGCCGAAACCCTGGACCCCCAGGTGCGCGCCCGCGAGCTTCTCATGCTGGCGCTGCGCACCTCCCGGGGCATGCGCCTGGCGGACTACCGCCGCCTCACCGGGCGCGACCTGGCCGGGACCGAGGCCAAGCTCCTGGGCGCGCTGCGCCAGAAGGACCTCATCCGCATCAAGGACGGGACGCTTCGCCTGACGCGCCAGGGCATGCTTGTCTCCAACCTGATCATCGGGCGCTTCCTCTTTCCCTGACGCCCCGGGCTTTTGCCCGGCCCCGGATTGGTGTAGGGAACCCGAAACCCCTTGCGGGGAAACCGTGGAGGTATCCAGGCGATGCGAAGAATCGTCCTCATCCTGGCCCTGGCTCTGGGGCTGGCCTGCCAGGCCGCTTCGGCCGCCGCCCAGGAGGGCCATGCGGAGAGTTCCGGCACGGTGCGCATGAGCGTCGGGCGCGGGGCCATGATCGTGAGCATCACCGGCGGCTCGGGCGCGCTCACCTACCAGGGGCAGGAATACCCCTTCAAGGTGGGCGGCATGGGCCTGGGGCTACTCGGCGTCAGCAAGGTGGAGGCCGAGGGCGAGGTGTTCGACCTCAAGCGCGTCGAGGATTTTACCGGGGCCTACGCCCAGGGCGGCGCGGACTACTCCTTCGGGGACGGCAAGGGCGTCCTGTGGCTGCGCAACACCAAGGGCGTGACCCTGCGGCTGCGCTCCGTCGTGAAGGGCGTGTCCCTGGCCGCGGCCGGCGAGGGGCTGTTGATCCAGTGGGGGGAAATCCGGCAGGGAACGCAGGCGGGAAAACAGAACGGCGAGACGCTCACAAGGGAGAATCCATGAACACGGCGACGATCTTCAGGCTGGCGCGGCATGCGGCCCTGGCCCTCATCCTCACGGCGGCCCCGGCCCTTGCGGCCGAGAAGACCCCCCATGAGGGGCCGGGCGCACCTTCGGGCACCATCAGCATGGAATACGGACAGGGCGGCTTCCTGCTTTCGGCCAGCGGGGGCAACGGGACGCTGATGTTCCGGGGCAAACGCTACGCCTTCAAGACCGGCGGGCTGGGCGTGGGCGGCATCGGCGTGTCCAAGGTGTCGGCCTCCGGCGAGGTCTACAACCTCCAGCGCATCGAGGACTTCCCCGGGGCCTACTTCCAGGCGCGCGCCGGCTACGCCGTGGGCGACGGCAAGGGGCATCAGTGGCTGGAGAACACCAACGGCGTGGTGCTCAAGCTCAAGGGCAAGTCCAAGGGCCTGCACTTGAACCTTGGCGCGGACGGCCTGATGATCGAGATGGGAACCATCAAGAAGAAATAACGCACGGCGGCCGCGCGGGCGGCTCAGGACCGCCCCGCGCGCCGTCGCTCCCGGCGGGATGGAGCTTCCCGCCGTACGGGGCGCTAGAATTTGCCCTTGGCCTTGCTCAAGGCGTCCTTGAGTTCGTGGAAGGCGTTCTCGAACCCTTCCTTGAGCTCGCCCCAGGCCGAACCGCCGCCCTTGCGCAGCAGCGTGAGCTTGTAGCGCGCCAGGTCGTACTTGGATTCGAGCCTGGACAGCTTCTCTTCGAACTTTCCGATGGAGCCCTCGCCTCTGGCCTCGGCCTTGGTTTTGACCTTGTCGATCTTCTCGCGCAGCCGCTCGAGCTGCTCTTCCATCTGGACGCCGAACTTTTCGCGCTCCGGCATGGTGATGTCTCCCGCAACATGTTGAAAGAATTGATCTGATTTTTCAATTCATAGAGCGTTGCCGGGCCTTTGGCAAGGCCCATGCCTCAAGAACGAACCACGCGGGCGCATTCCACCCCGTGCTTGCGCATGCGGTTGTGCACCGTGAGCCGCGTGACGCCCAGAAGTTTCGCGGCCCTGGTCTTGTTGCCGTCCGCCTGGCGCAGGGCCTCCACCAGTTCGTCGCGTTCCCTGTCGCCGTGGAGGCTCGCCGCGGTCGGGGGCGGGGCGAGGAGCGGGCCGAGCGCCTGTTCCCGGTGCGCGCCGCGTCCAGGCGCGAGGCCGCAGGCTAGGCAGGCCCCGGGGGCCGGGGCCGAGCCGGGCGCGGGGACGCCTTGCGCCGGACGGTGAGCGGTCTCCCGGGTCGGAGGGACTGTTTCCCGCGCGAGAGTTCCCGCCGCGAGCGTTGCGTCCGGGCAACCGGAGGCTCTTGGGCCTCCAAGGCCGGGCGGCAGGTCCTCGGGGCCGATGCGCCCGTCCTCGCAGAGCACGGCGGCGTATTCCAAGGCGTGCTTGAGCTCGCGCACGTTGCCGGGCCAGGCGTGGGAGGCCAGCACGCGCAGGGCCTCGGGCGTGAGCGACAGCGGGCCCGCGCCCGACCGGGCCGCGTGGCGCGCCAGGAAGTGGGCCGCGAGCCCGGGCAGGTCGTCCAGGCGCTCGCGCAGTGTCGGCATCACGATGGGCAGCACGTTCACGCGGAAGAAGAAGTCCTCGCGGAAGCGCCCCTGGGCGATGAGGCCGCGCAGGTCCTGATGGGTGGCGGCGATGAGCCGCACGTCCACGGGCACGGGGCGGTTTTCGCCCACGCGTTCGATGGTCTTGGTCTCCAGGGTGCGCAGGAGCTTCACCTGGATGGAGAGGGGCGCGTCGCCCAGTTCGTCCAGGAAGATGTCGCCGCCGTGGGCCTCCTCGAACCGTCCGCGCCGGGCGCGGTGCGCGCCGGTGAAGGCCCCCCGGGCGTGGCCGAAAAGCTCGCTCTCCAGGAGCGATTCGTTGAGCGCGGCACAGTTGAGCTGCACGAACGGCCCTCTGGCGCGCGGCCCCAGTTCGTGGATGGCCCGCGCGGCCAGCTCCTTGCCCGTGCCCGATTCGCCCAGCAGGAGCACCGGGGCCTCGCTGCGCGCCGCCTTGGGCAGGATGTCGAAGAGCCTGCGCATGGCGGGCGAGGAGCCCACCATGCCGTGGAAGGAGCCCGGCTCGTCCAGCAGCCGCGAGAGTTCCTCCACCTTGCGGTCCAGGCGGTCCAGGTCCGAGAGGTCCATGACCGTCTCCACCGCGCCGATCACCCGGTCCGAAGAGTCGCGGATCACCGACTGGTTCTTGAACACCGGAATGCGCAGGCCGTCCTTGCGCACGATGAGGCAACGCTTGGGCCGGGGCGGGTGCCCGTCGAAGAGACGGCACCAGCTCCCCTTGGCCTGGCGACGGCTTGTCTCGCAGGCGTCGCAGTCGAAGAGCTTGCAGCTGCGCCCCACAAGTTCCTCGTGGGAGTAGCCAGAGAGGCGCGTCATGGCCTCGTTGACCATGACGATGCGCCCCGAGGGGTCCACCAGGAAGACGCCTTCCTGGATGGCGTGGCAGATGTCCTGCCAGTGGGCGCTCACGTCCATGGGGCCTCCGAGTGATCGTTACGTATAGTCAAGTGTATATGCTCATGAATGTATAAGGCCAGGCCCAGGAGGATGCAATGCTAAAAATACATTGTTATTCAATGGTGTTGTAGGTTGGCACGCCCCGTGCTTTCCCGGGTCATGCTCAAAACCATCGACCCCAAAGCCCGCTTCTCCCGGCGGACGCTGTTCAAGGCTCTGGGCCTGGGCGGCGCGGCCGCGCTCCTGCCGGAGCGTTCGCGCGCCGCGGCCCTTCCCGTAACCGGCCAGGAACTGGCCACCTTCCTGGACCTCTCCAAATGCATCGGCTGCGGGGCCTGCGTGGAGGCCTGCCGCGTCGAGAACGCGGCGCGCTACCCCGAGCCGAAAAAGCCTTTCCCCAAGATGTACCCCGAGCGCGTCAAGGTGGAGGACTGGTCGGACAAGCGCGCGGTGGACACGCGCCTCACGCCCTACAACTGGCTCTTCATCCAGAGCGCCGCGGTGGACGGCCGCGAGGTGCACATCCCCCGGCGCTGCATGCACTGCCAGAACCCGCCCTGCGCCAACCTCTGCCCCTGGGGCGCCGCCGCCCGGGAGGCCGACGGCACGGTGGCCATCAATCAGGACATCTGCCTGGGTGGGGCCAAGTGCCGCGACGTGTGCCCCTGGTCCATCCCCCAGCGCCAGACCGGCGCGGGCCTCTACCTGGACCTGATGCCCTCCCTGGCGGGCAACGGGGTGATGAACAAGTGCCGCCGCTGCCCCGAGCGAGTGGCCCAGGGCAAGATGCCCGCCTGCATCGAGGCCTGCCCCCAGGGCGTGCAGACCATGGGCCCGCGCGAGGAGATCGTGGCCCAGGCCAAGGCCATGGCCCGCAACAACGGCGGATTCCTCTACGGCCTGGAGGAGAACGGCGGAACCAACACCCTCTATCTCTCGCCCGTGCCCTTCGAGAAGCTCGCCGCCGCCGTGAAGACCGGCCCCGGACAGCCCGGGCTGGCCGCCGTGGCCGACGTGATGGGCACGTCCAACCGCCTGGCCTGGGCCGTGCTTCTGGCCCCCCTGGCCGGGGCCGCCGGGGCGCTGCTCTCCGGAGCGCGCAAGATGATGGGCCGCAAGGAGGATTCCAATGGCTGACCGCCGTCTTTCCGGGAGCTTCGTCGCTTCCTCCGCCGCCGGGACCGTCCGCCTGGGCTTCTACCGCCTCGCGGCGGCGGCCCTGGCCGTTTCGGGCGTCGCCCAGATGCCCATCTTCAAGCGCTACTACATCGCAGACATCCCCGGCATGGCCTGGACCGGCGATTTCCTCTTCACCCACGCCCTGCACTACGCGGCGGCCGCCGCGCTGCTCTTCTGGCTGGGCTGGCGGCTGGCCGCCCGGGGAGCGGCCTCCCTGGGCCGGGGGCGTCTGGCGCTCCTGGGCCTGCTGGCCCTCACGGGCGGGGCGCACGTGCTCTCCAACCTTCCCGGCGTGAGCCTGTCCCCCCTGGCGGCCATGCTCCTGGACTGGACACACCTGGGCGCGGCCATGGCGCTCGGCATCGCGGCACTGGCAATGGTGTTCAACCGTCGATCCAGGACAAACAGGAGGTAGTCATGCACCCGGCAAGGATTCTCGCGGCGGTCCTCATGCTGTTGGCCTTCACCCAGGCGGCGCAGGCCAGGTCCAAGGCCTGTCCGCCCTTCTTCCTGCGCGCCGAGGACGGGGCGGTCATCAACCCCGTCACCGGGCAGAACGCGGACAAGCCCGTCTCCACGCGCCAGACCTGCGGCGCGCAGGGCTGCCACGACTACGCGGCCATCACCAAGGGCTACCACTTCCAGCAGGGGTGGGACCAGATCAGGGACGACTACTCCAAGGACAAGCCCTGGGTGCTCTCCCCGGGCATGATGGGCAAGTTCTGACCGCCCTCCTTTCGCCAGTTGGCGAAAAAGAACAACAACAATCCCGACCAGATCGACATGACCCCCTTCATGTTCGCGGCAGCGGGCGAGAAGGACGAGAAGAACCTGGGCGTGCCCGGCTGCGGCGGCTGCCACCCGGGCGGCGGCGGGCTGGAATATGACCGCGACGGCCAGCGCTACGACGCGCGTCTCAAGGGCGACCCCTCACTGGCCAAGTCCCTGGACGGCGACTACTTCAAGAGCCGCTGGACCGAGACCGGCGTGGTGGAGGCCGACTGCTTCATCTGCCATCTGCCCGGCTACAGCTTCAAGGAACGCAACAAGCAGCTCAAGAAGCTCAACTTCCGCTGGTCCGCCACGGCCGCCTCGGGCCTGGCCCAGGTGACCGGCTTCGTGGACGAGGGCCAGACGCCCCAGGTGGCCTACAACCTGCGGCTCTTCAACCAGGACGGCAAGGTGGTCCTGGACCTGAACGACCAGCCCCCCAGCGAGAACTGCGTGTTCTGCCATGGCATGTCCGACATGAAGAAGCGCGGCTTCTCCTGGAACGATCCCGTGAACCATGACGTGCACAACATGCGCGGCATGTCCTGCGTGAGTTGCCACCCCGGGGACATCAAGCACAACTTCGCCAAGGGCCAGGAAAACGTCTCCACCGTGCGCGACGACCTGGACAACACCATGAAGAAGTGCGCCGACTGCCACACCACCGGGACCATGGGCGCGCCGCGCCCCGCGCACTCGGGCGTGCGCCCCAGCCACCTGGAGAAGTTGGCCTGCGAGGCCTGCCACATCCCGGCGCTGAACCGCGCGGGCGGCGAAGGCTTCGACGTCACCACGGGCCAGATGGTCAACTATTCCAAGATCGGATCCAAGGGCATGGGCGCGGAGTTCAAGTGGGAGCCCCGCATCGAGGTGCTCAAGCGTGGTCAGCTTGCCCCGGTGAACCCGCTTCTGGTGGTCACCTGGACCAACCGCGACGCCGACGGCGCATACCATCCGCTCTTCATGCGCGAGCTGCAAAAGGCCTGGGAGATCGCCAAAACGCGCATCAAGGACGTGAAGAACCCCAACAAGCCGGAACTGCACACCCCCGAGGACATCAAGGCCATGCTCCTGGCCGTGGCGGAGGCCCTCAAGGGCAACCAGCGCTTCAAGGCCGTGTCGCCCGCCTACCACAAGGGCGGCGAGATCCACGTGCTGGACGCGGGCGGACTGGTGGCCACCCGCCAGGACGACACCTGGGTGGGCCACGGCGAGGGCTTCAACATCAACCACAACGTGGCCCCGGCCAAGCTGGCCCTGGGCGCGGGCGGCTGCCGCGACTGCCACTCCGAGACGGGCAACGTCTTCGCGGGCCGCAAGGTCACGGACATGTTCGGCCCGGACGGCAAGCCCCGCACCGCGACCAACGCGAGCCTGCTGGGCATCAGCCACGGCGCCGTGACGGCCTACAACGTCTACCAGGCGGCCATCGTGCCCTACGGCAGCTGGGCGATCCTGCTGGTGGCCTTCCTGCTCACTCTGCACTACACGGGGCAGGGTCCCAAAGGGCTGGACGCGCGCTTCGAGCCCGGCGAGATCGTGCGGTTCAGCCTGGCCGAGCGCTGGACCCACCTGGCGCGCATGCTCTCCTTCGCGGTGCTGGCGGCCACGGGCTACGTGTTCTTCGTGAACAACGCCACCCTGGCCAAGGCCGTGTTCGGCTCCTACCACGCGGCCTCGGTGTGGCACTGGGCGGCAGGGATCGTGTTCACGCTGGCAGGGGCCGCCTCGGCGCTCCTCTGGGCCAGGGACGCGGCCTTCAAACCCTATGACAGAGAGTGGTTCTCCAAGAACGGCGGCTACCTGGGCGGCCACGAGGGCGATGAGGGGCACGTCCCGGCCGGGCGGCTCAACGCGGGGCAGAAGGTCTTCTTCTGGCTCACCCTGGCGCTCACGGCGCTCATGGCCGGAACGGGCCTGCCGCTCATCTGGAAGGAGTCGCTCCCGGCGACCCTGAACCTGTGGCTTTCCACGCTGCACGGCGTTGGCGGGGTGCTCTTCGTGGCCTGCGCGCTGGCGCACGCCTACCTGGGCACCATCGGCAACCCGGGCACGTGGCGCACCCTGGTGGACGGCAAAGTGAGCCGCGCCTGGGCCAGGATGCATCACAGCGAATGGAACAGGGAGCTGGAATCGAAGCGCCGGGGGTGATACGGTCCCACGGCCTATGACAGCACGAGCGGGCTCCGGGGTAAGCGCCCCGGAGTCCGCACCCAGGAGGTGACGCCATGGAATCGAAGCCCGAAGCTGGTGGAAGCCAGCGCTACGCCTTCATCTGTTCCCGGGGCACCCTGGACGGGGCCTATCCTGCCCTGATCCTCTCCATCAACGCGCGCAGGCTGGGACACGAGGCCTTCGTGTTCCATACGTTTATGGGCATCAACGCCGTGCGCAAGGGACAGTTGGGGAAGTTCCTGTTCCATCCGCCGGGCTTCCTGGGGGCGATCCCGGGGATGTCCCGCCTGGCCAGCTGGATGATGAAGCGCCAGATCGCCCAGGCGGGCATCCCGGACCTGCCGGAGCTTCAGGAGACGGCGCAACTGGAGGGGGTGAGGCTCATCGCCTGCCGCATGACGCTGGACATGATGAAGCTCGGCAAAGAAGACCTGATCGACGGCGTCGAAGTGATGAACGCCGAGCAGTACCTGAAGCTGGCCGACACGTGCGCCATCAACATGTTCACGTAGGGTTAGGGCGAAGAGGAAAGCAAAGAGGTTGTAGTTGGAGGGCCAGCCGCCCCGGAAGGGCGGCTGGCCCTCTGTTCATCCTGTCGTGGGGCGGTACGGGAAAACCAACGTTTGACGTGGGCCGTATCGGTGAATCCCGCGAAGCAACTGCTGGGTCCAGGGGGGGCTCCCCCCTGGTGGGAGAGTGCAGAGAGGGCAGCGCCCTCTTTGCCCGCCGGAGGCATCTCCCCGTCCCCATCGCCCGCGACTCTACCCGAAGTGATCGAACCCCTTGGCGTCCTGGGGCTTGCCGTTCACGCGCAGGCCGGGCCTGGCGCTGGCCTCGCCCACGGCCCAGACCGAAGGCACGTGGCCGTAGATTTCCAGGAATTGCGCGCGGTGGCAGGCGCCCAACAGGGCGTAGTCCTCGCCGCCCAGCACGGCCAGGGCCGCGGGGTCCTGCTCCGTGGCCTTGGCCCAGGCGAGCACCTCGGGGTGGAGGATGTCCGGGTCGATGGACAGGTCCGCCCCCAGGTCCCGGCCCAGGAAACGCGGGAGGTCGCGGGCCAGGCCGTCGGAGAGGTCCATGAGCCCGCGCGTGCGCAATTTGGCCAGGGCGAGGCCGTCCTTCACCAGGGGGGCGGGGCGCAGGTGGGCGGCGGTCGCCTCGGGCCAGTCCCGCGCGGCGTCGGGGCCGAAGCGCTCCAGCACCTCAAGGCCCACGCGGGCCAGGCCCGCGTCGCCCGCCAGGAAGAGGACGTCCTGTGGCTTGCACATGCAGCGCTGAAGCGCGCGGCCCGTGGGTCCTGGCCTGCCCCAGGCCGTCACGGCCAGCATCACGGCCCCGGCGGCGTTGAGGTCGCCCCCGGCCAGGGGGATGTCGAACCGCGCGGCCAGCGCGGCCATGCCGTCCAGCACGCCTTCCCAGAAAACGCGCGGCGTGTCCGGCGGCCCGGCCAGGCCCAGCGAGAAGCCCAGGGGCAGGCAGCCCATGGCGGCTAGGTCCGAGAGGTTCACGGCCAGGGCCTTGTGGCCCACGTCGGCGGGAGAGAAGTAGGAGCGCCGGAAATGGACGTGCTCCACGAAGAGGTCCGTGGTGAGGGCCACGGTTTCGGGGCACTTGAGCAGGGCGCAGTCGTCGCCGCGTCCCAGGGCCAGGTGAGGGTGCTCGTTGGGGAAGCGGGCGTGGATGGCTTCCAGGAACTCGTCTTCGCTGGTGAAGGGCGTGGTGTTCATGACCGCTTCAGGTAGCCCGCCGTGAGCCCGAGGGCAAGGGCCGCCTCGGTGGCCACGGTGGCGGCGGCCGAACCCTTGGCCCCGAAGAAGGGGATGAGCGCCGCGTTGAGGGCGATGTTCAGCAGGGCCGTGACCACCGTGACGCGGGCGTAGAAGCCCTCGCGGCCCATGGCGATGAGGGCCTGGGTGAGCAGCCCGTTGGGCAGGATGAAGAGGAGCGAGGGAAGCACCCAGGCGCAGAGCTCCCCGGCCGGGCCGAAGCGTTCGCCGAAGGCGAGGCGGATGATCCCGGGGCCCAGCCACAGGGCCAGGGCCGTGCCCGAGACGGCCAGCAGGCACATGGCGGCCAACTGGCGGCGGAAGCTGGAGCGGAAGGCGGCCGCGTCGCCCAGGCTGGTGCGCAGGGTGCGGAAGAAGATGTGGGCGAGCGGCGAGGAGAAGAGCACGGCGGCCTCCACCAGACGGTAGGCGGCGGCGTACTGGCCCACCTCGGCGGGGTCGGCCGTGAGCTGGGTGAGCAGGATGATGTCGGACTTGAAGTAGATGGTGGTGGCCGCGCTGATGAGCAGGAAAGCCCCGCAGCTCCGGTAGAGCGAGGGGTCGATGCGCGGGGCCGGGAAAAGGCGGACCGGCGCGGCCATGGGCAGGGCCAGGGCCAGCAGCTGTCCCGCCAGATAGCCGCCGAAGAGGGCGGCTACGCCCGCGCCGGGCACGAGGAGCGCCAGGCCCACGGCGGCGGCCGTGGCCGTGCGCACGGTCATGCGCCAGCGGGCCTCGGCCACGAAGGCCCCGGAGCCCTTCAAGGCGGCCGAAAGGTAGCTCCCGGCGCTGAAGAGGGCGTAGTAGAGCACGGCCAGCGCCAGGGCCGCCTTGTGCTCCAGGGGCGCGATCAAGACGAGGCCCAGCCCGGCCAGGGTGGTGAGCGCGCAGTGGGTCAGGGCCTGGCGGAGGAGCGGAGGGCTGGACGTGAGGTGTTCTGAGGGATGGGCCGTCTCCCGGAAGATCAGAGTGGAGAAACCGCCGTCCTGGAGGATGGCGAAGAGCGAGGCCAGGGTGATGATGTAGGAATACACTCCGAAGGCGTCGGGGCCAAGCACGCGGCCCAACACGAAGGAGAGCAGGGTGGCCAGCACGGCGCAGTAGACCGTTGCCGACCACTGCCCGGCCAGGGCCTGGGCGAAGCGGCGCGCCGCGCTCACGGGGCGTTCCCGGCGTTCGCGAGCAGCGCCCGCACCGCGCCCGGCAGGTCCCGGGCGAGGAGGGTGGGCTGCGCCGGGTCGGGAGCGACCAGGCGGGTCCAGTCCGCCACCTGCTCGGGCAGGCCCAGTCTGGCGGCAAAGCGTCTGCCGTGGCCGGTGAGCACCAGCACGGACTCCGCGAAACCGCAGGAGCGGCCGAAGGCCACGTCGGAGGCGTTGTCGCCGATCATGGCGGTCTCGGCCGGGTCCAGGGCGTGGGCGTCGCGCAGGGCCGTCCAGAGGCCGGGTTCCGGCTTGCGGCAGGCGCAGCGCGCGTCGGGGGCGTGGGGGCAGAAGGCGGTGTCCCGCAGGCGGACGCCGTGGGGGGCCAGAAGCTCCTCCAGGCGGCGCTGCACGGCCTGGAAGTCCTCCTCGCGGTAGTAGCCCCGGCCGATGCCGGACTGGTTGGTGACCACGAAAAGGCGCACTCCGGCCTCCTGGAGCGCGGCCAGGGCCTCGCCCGCGCCGGGGACCAGCACCACCTGGGCCGGGTCGTGCAGGTAGTGCTTTTCCACGATGATGGTGCCGTCGCGGTCGATAAGGGCGTTGCGGATGGTGTTCATGGCCCGCGTGGGATAGCCCAAGGCGGGCAGGGAGTTCAAGCGATGATCCCGCCCGCCAGGGCGCGGCCGCTGCCGTCGAAGAGCGCGGCCACCTGCCCGGGCGTGGGGCGCTCCACGGGATCAAGAAAGTGCAGCAGGAGCCCCCCTTCGCCGTCGGGGGCGGCCCGCGCGGGCCTGGGGTGCTGGCGGTAGCAGGTCTGGACAAGGACCTCCCCGGGCCACCGGGAGGGATCGGCCAGGGCGTTGACCTCGCGCACGCGGCATTCCAGCGCGGCCAGGGCGGCCTTGGGTCCCACCACCAGGGCGTTCTTCCCGGCGCGCTTGGCCAGCACGTGGAGGGGGAAGCCCCAGGCCACGCCGATGCCCTTGCGCTGGCCGACGGTGTACCGCCAGAGGCCCTGGTGGCGGCCGACCACCCGGCCGTCCTCCAGCACGATGGGGCCGGGTCCGGGCAGGGGCGCGCCCAGGGACTGGAGAAAGGCGCGGTAGTCGTCGTCCGGGACGAAGCAGACCTCCTGGCTCTCCGATGGCAGGGGCGGGGTCAGGCCGCGACGGGCCAGTTCGGCGGGCACGCGGGCCTTGGTCCAGTCGCCCAGTGGGAAGCGGGCGTGGTCCAGGTTCCGGCGGTGCACCAAGGTGAGGAAATAGCTCTGGTCCTTGGCGGGATCGGCCCCGCGCAGGAGGGCCTGGCCGCCCTCGGGGGCCGGGGCCAGTCGGGCGTAGTGGCCGGTGGCGATGCGTCCGGCCCCCAGCGCCCGGGCGGCCTCGAAGAGCAGGCCGAACTTCATGTCGCGGTTGCAGGCCGCGCAGGGATTGGGCGTGAGGCCAGAGGCGTAGGCCTGGGCGAAGGGCGTCACCACGCGTTGGCGGAAGGCTTCGGAGAGGTCCAGGGCGTGGAAGGGCACGCCCAGGCCCCGGCAGAGGGTTTCCAGGGCGTGGGCCAGCTCCCGGGCGCGGTGGTCCGGGGGGAGAAAGTGGGCGTGCACGGCCAGGACATCGCCCCCGGCGTCGCGGGCCAGCGCCAGGGCGAGGAGGCTGTCCATGCCGCCGGAGAGCGCGACGGCCAGTGTCATGGTGCGTGGGGTCCGTGGGGCGTTCAACCGCCGCGCGCATCCTGCCGCAGAAGGGCCTCCACGTCCACCGGCACGTTCTGCCAGGGCATGAGGAAGCGCTCGGCGTAGCGCACGTGGAGCCCGGAGCGCAGGAACACCTCGAAGAGGTCCGGGTCGATGTGGCGGTCGTCGCGCATGCGGCGCATGATGCCCAGGGCCTCGGCCAGGGTCTTGGCCTTCTTGTAGGGCCTGTCGGAGGCGGTGAGGGCCTCGAAGATGTCGGCCACGGCCACGATGCGGGCCTCGATGGAGAGCTGTTCGGCGTTGAGCCGGAAGGGGTAGCCCCGGCCGTCGAGGGTTTCGTGGTGCCCTCCGGCGATTTCGGGCACGCGCTTGAGTGCGGGCGGGAAGGGGATCTGGCTCAGGATGGCCAGGGTCTGGATGATGTGCTCGTTGATCTTGAAGCGGTCCTCGGGCGTGAGGGTCCCCCGGGCCACGCAGAGGTTGTGCAGCTCGCCCAGGTTGTAGAGCAGTTCGGGGACCTCCATTTTCACGGGCAGTTCGTCGGGCCAGAGCTGGGCCCGCGTGCGCGCGATCCGCTGCTCGGGCCTGTCGGACAGGAGAGGCTCCTGGACGGGCAGGGGGGCTTCGGATTCAGGCAGGCGGTCCAGCTCGGCCTGGGAAAGCCCCTGGCGGTCGCTGAAATGGCGCGCCCAGGTGCGCGAGGCGATGGCGCGCAGGCGCTCCACGCGCTCGGGCGACATGAACTCGCCGCCGATGTTGCACTCGGCCACGAAGGCGAAGTCTTCACGCAGGGATTCCAGGCGCTCCCGCAGGCTGGCCTGGAAGTCCGGGTCGTCGGCGCGGGGGCCGGCCAGTTGGCGCAGGGCGTCTATGCATGCGTCGCGCCAGAGGATTTCGAAGCGGGCGCGCACCTCGTGGATGCGGTTGTGCAGGGCTTCGAGCTTGGTGGCCTTGTCGGCCACGTATTCGGGGATGACGAGCTTGCCGCAGTCGTGGAGCCAGGCGGCCACGGTGAATTCCCGCCAGCCTTCCTCGCCCTCCAGGGCGAAGTCCGCCAGCGGCCCGCAGTCGGCCTCGTGGGCGGCCTGGGCCAGCATCTCGGCCAGCACGGGCACGCGCACGCAGTGCCCCCCCGTGTAGGGGGACTTGGCGTCGATGGCGCCCGCCGTGAGCCGGATGACGGACTCGAAAAGCTCGCGCAGCGAGTGCACCATGTTCCAGTTGTCCTGGGCCACGGCGGCCTGGGCGGCCAGGGCCTCCACGAAGCCCGCGCCGGGGTGGTGCAGGGCGAGGGCCTCGCCGGTGGCGGGGTCCACGGGATTGAAGAGCTGCAGCACGCCCACGGCTTTGCCCAGGCGGTTGGTCAGGGGCACGGTGAACAGGGAACGGATCGCGTAGCCGTCCTGCTCGCCGGGCAGCCCCGTGGGGAAGAGCTCGAACCCTTCGCCGGAGGCCGCGGCGTTGCGCCCCTCCACGAAGGCCTGGCAGGCGTGGAAGAGCACGGTGTCGGTGTCCAGCAGGTCCACGATGTCGGGATCGACCGCAACGCGAGAGGCGGGGTTCGTGGTGAGCTTGCCCAGCATGGCCGTCTCGTCGCGCAGGCTGACCAGTTCCACGGAGAGGCCGTCGGAGTCCAGCAGGTAGACGGCCCCGCCGTCGGCGTGGCCGAAATCCTTGGCGGTGCGAAAGATCAGCTCCAGAAGCCTGCCCATGTCCTGTTCGGCGGAGAGGGCCAGCCCGGCGTCCAGGAGTCGCTGAAGGCTTTGCTGCTTTTCATGGAGGGCCAGGGTGTGGTTGCGGATGGTCTCGCGCATCACCTCGAAGGCCTGGGCGAACTGGCGCACCTCCTCGATGCGCGTGGCAGCGGGCTCGCCCGGGGAGAAATCCAGCGCGCGTACGCGGGCGGCCTCGCGGCCCAGCTGGGCCAGGGGGCGGGCGACCCTGCGCGCGATGAGCCAGGCCACGGGCACGGCAAGGACCAGAAAGACCAGGGTGTAGAGCATGTTCTGGCGCGCCATGCGCCGGATGTGCGCCGTGAAGTCGTCTTCCGGGGCCGCCAGGGCCAGCACGAGGTCCGGCGATCCCGGACCGGCCAGCGAGACGATGCAGGCCAGGCCGGGCCTGCCGTTCATGTCCATGCTGAAGGTCCTGCAAGTCGTCGAGACAGGTTCCTTGGACTCTTCGAAGGCGCGGGCCAGGGCGCGCACGGTGGGGTCGGCGGCTTCCGAGGCAGGCTTGAGCGCGAGGCCCTGACCCTTGGGGACCACCACGTCGTCGCGGGGAAGGGCCACCAGGCGTCCTTCGGTGTCCATGAGGAACACGCGCCCTCCCGGCGTGACGCCCTGGCGCGCGACCATATCCTGAAGCTGCTTCAGGCTCACGTCCGCGCCGAAGACTCCGTCGCCCGAGGCCAGGGGACGTGCGCCGGTGATGCCGGGCAGGCCGGAACTGCTGAAGACGTAGGGGGCCGTGAACACGGTGCTCTTGGCGCCCTGGGCGTCCTTGTACCAGGGGCGTGTGCGGGGGTCGTACTCGAAGTCCGTCTCTTCCCGGGAGTCCAGGCGTTCCAGGGCGGGGCCGAGGAAGGTCCAGGTCTGGATGCGCGCGCCGTCGGGCCTGCGGAAGATGGCGCGTTCGATGTAGGCCGTTTCGGGGGGCGTGCGATAGATTTGCTTCACGGCGGGCCTGTCCTTGACGGAGAAGACCTGGGTGAAGTCCCCGTCTGCATGGCCGGAGTAGACGCTCAGGAGGTCCGGGTTGGCGTCCAGCAGACCGGTGAAAAACTCCAGGCGGGAGCCTCCCCGGGCGTGGTTGTCCTTGAGGAAGAGCGCTGCCGCGCTGGCCTGGGTGGCGAGGGTTCCGGAGAACAGTTCCACGTTGGCCCTGATGCGCGCGGAGGCCTCGCCGAACAGCTCCAGGGCGGAGTCCTGGGCGGCCCGGGAGCTTTCCCGCGCGGTGACGGCCAGGTTCAGGACGGTGAGGACGGCAGCCGTGCCCACGATGAGGGCCATGACGGCCGAGAACATGCTGAAGCCCCTGGGGCTGGAAGGTGCGGGCATGGAGCGGCCTTTGGAGGCTTCCCGGATTTTTCGGCGCCTTGCCGGGAAGGCAGAAGTGCGCAACAAGGGAATCACGATGCTTAATAACCGTTAGCTTTTCGGCCGCTCCGAGTCAATGATAGGATGGGATGGTGGCGCGCCCCGGCCGCCCGTTGGCGGCCGGGGTGCTGGTGCGTCAGGCGCTTCTGCCCAGCCTCTTTTCCAGTTCGGCCACGGCCAGGGTGGTCTTGATCACCGTGTCGGGGTTGAGCGAGATGCTCTGGATGCCGCATTCCACCAGGAAGGCCGCGAATTCGGGGTAATCGCTGGGGGCCTGGCCGCAAATGCCGATGTATTTGCCCTTGGCGTTGGCCACGTCGATCACCTGCTTGACCATCCGCTTCACGGCGGGGTTTCGCTCGTCGAAGACGTGGGCCACCAGGGACGAGTCGCGGTCCACGCCCAGGATGAGCTGGGTGAGGTCGTTGGAGCCGATGGAGAAGCCGTCGAAGACCTCCAGGAACTCCTCGGCCAGGATCACGTTGGAGGGTATCTCGCACATGCCGATGATCCGCAGCCCGTTCTCGCCCTGGCGCAGGCCGTTTTCGGCCATGGTCTCCACCACCTTGCGGGCCTCCTCCACGGTGCGCGGGAAGGGAATCATCACTTCCAGGTTGGCGAGCCCCATGTCCTCGCGGATCAGGCGCATGGCGCGGCACTCCAGGGCGAAGGCGTCGCGGTAGCCCTCGGAGTAGTAGCGGCTGGCCCCGCGCCAGCCGATCATGGGGTTCTCCTCGTGGGGCTCGAACTGCGCTCCGCCGATGAGGTTGGCGTACTCGTTGGACTTGAAGTCCGACAGGCGCACGATGACGGGCTTGGGATAAAAGGCGGCGGCCAGCATGCCCACCCCCTCGGCCAGTCTGTCCACGAAGTAGTCGGCCTTGTCGGCGTAGCCGCGCGTCATGGCCTCGATGGCCTCCCGGGCGGCCGGGTCCTTGAGCTGGTCGAAGCGCAGGAGCGCCAGGGGGTGCACGCGGATGGAGGAGTTGATGATGAACTCCACGCGCGCCAGGCCCACGCCGTCGTTGGGGATGAAGCTCTTCTCGAAGGCCTGCTCCGGGGCGGCCAGGTTCATGGTGATCTTGGTTTTGGGCCTGGGCATTTCGCCCAGGTTGACGGTCTGCACCTCGAAGTCCAGGAGTCCGTGGTAGACCAGCCCCTCCGCGCCCTGGGAACAGTCCACGGTGACGGGCTCGCCGTCGCGGATGCGTTCGGTGGCGTCGCCCGCGCCCACCACGCAGGGGATGCCCAGCTCGCGCGAGACGATGGCCGCGTGGCAGGTGCGCCCGCCCCGGTTGGTGACGATGGCCGAGGCCGTCTTCATCACGGGTTCCCAGTCCGGGTCGGTCATGTCGGTGACGAGCACGCTGCCGGGCTTGAAGGCCTTGATGTTGGCGGCTTCCCTGATCACGCAGGCCAGGCCCCTGCCGATCATCTCGCCCACGGCGCGCCCGCGCGCGGCCACCTCGCCCAGGCCCGTGAGCCTGTAAGAGCGCAGCACGTTGGCATCCTTGAGGGAATGCACGGTCTCGGGCCGGGCCTGCACGATGTAGAGCTCCCCGGTGCGGCCGTCCTTGGCCCATTCGATGTCCATGGGGCGCGGGGTGCCGGCCTTGGCGGAGTAGTGTTCCTCGATGACCATGGCCATGCGGGCCAGTTCCAGGATCTCGTTGTCCGTGAGCACCAGGCGGGTGCGGTCGGCCTGGGGGACCTCCACGTTCTTGGTGGGGGACTTGGCGTCGTCCGTGTAGACCATCTTGATGGCCTTGTCCCCGGGCTTGCGCTGGAGGATGGGCCGGAAGCCCGCGCGCAGGGTGGGCTTGAACACGCAGTATTCGTCGGGGCTCACCGCGCCCTGCACCACGTTCTCGCCCAGGCCCCAGGCCCCGGTGATGGTCACGGCGTCGCGGAAGCCCGACTCGGTGTCGATGGAGAACATCACGCCCGCCGAGGCCAGGTCGGAGCGCACCATCTTCTGCACGCCGATGGAGAGGGCGATGGCGAAGTGGTCGAAGCCCTTGTCCACGCGGTAGGAGATGGCCCGGTTGGTGAAGAGCGAGGCGAAGCAGCGCTGGCAGGCCTCCAGGAGTTCTTCCGCCCCGTGGATGTTCAGGTAGGTCTCCTGCTGTCCGGCGAAGGAGGCGTCGGGGAGGTCTTCGGCCGTGGCGGAGGAGCGCACGGCAACGTCGCAGCCCGTTCCGTGGCGCTGCTCCAGGACGGCGTAGGCCTCTTCGACGGCGGCGCGCAATTCGGGCGGGAAGGCGAGCGAGCGGATGATGGCGCGCACCTTTCGGCCGCGCTGGGCCAGGTTCTCCATGTCGCGGGTGTCCAGGTCGCGGAGCACGTCCTTGATGCGCTCCTCGGCGCGGTTGTGCTCCAGGAGGAGCCGGTAGGCCCGGGCGGTGACGGCGAAGCCGCCGGGCACGCGCACGCCCTTGGGGGCGAGTTCCCGCACCATCTCGCCCAGGGAGGCGTTCTTGCCGCCCACGAGAGGCACGTCGTCGATGGAGATGTCCTCGAACCAGAGGATCAATGCGGAGCGCTTGTCCATGGAAAGCCTCCAGGAGGGACGTTTGCCCCCTGCCTACCACGGAGCCGCGGAAGCTTGAAGGGGGAGGGCGGCGTTTCTTCGCGCACAATGCGGCGAAACAGTTCTCCTCGCGAAGGACATTTCATCTTCCCGCCCCTCAACTCGCGGCTCCGGATGCCGATGAGGCCTGGAGAAACAACCGTCAACCGGACCGGACGCCATGAACATCGCCAGCACGCTGCTCAGCGCGGACAAGACGCTTTCGCCCCTGGGCGGGACCCTCAAAACCGGCGCGCAGGACGCCGCCCAGGGCGCGTCCGGGACCGCGACCGCCCAGGGCGACACCGTCTCCCTCTCGGAGGCCGGAAAGCAGGAGGCCGCCAAGCTCACCACCAAGGCGGGCAAGTCGGACAAGACCTCCGTGGAGAGCCAGATCGAGAGCCTCAAGGACCAGATCGAGAAGCTCAAGGAGCAGATGGACAAGATCAAGAACGGCGACCTGCCCGAAAAGCAGAAGCAGCAGCAGATCATGATGCTCCAGAACCAGATGATCCAGCTCAACGACCAGCTGGCAAAGCTCCAGCAGCAGGCGAACGGCGGCGTGACGGGCGGCACTTCGGCCCAGGGCTTCGCCAGCAGCCTGACGTAGAAGGGGCCCTGCTCCTGCCCCGGATTCGGACGGGTTTCAGCGTCCCTCGAAGATGTCCTTGAGGATGGAACCCCACGCGCCGTCGCGGCGCATCTCGGCCAGAGTTCGGTTGAATTTGTCCAGAAATTCGACCATGTGGGCGTCCTTGGAGAAGGCAAGGTAGGCGCTGTTGCGGGCAAACGGCCGCTCATGCACCTTGAACTTGTCCCGGGAATTGGAGGAGGCCATGCAGGTCTCGGCCGATTCCTTCACGGCCAGGAGCACGTCGATGCGTCCGGCCAGGAGCTTCTCGAAGTTCTGGGCGTCGCCCTCCACCTCCTCAGCGGTGAAGAGCCCGGCGGCGCGGGCCTTGTCGAACTCGTCGCCGTAGGACCAGCCGCGCAGCACGCCCACGGTGCGCCCGCGCAGGGATTCCAGGCCAAGGTAAGGGGAGGGGTCGGAGGCGCGCTGCACCACGAGCGTGGTCTCGGTGTGCAGGGGGTCGCTGTAGTCGTAGCGCTTGAGGCGCTCTTCGGTCATGTAGAGCCCCGCCACCCCGCCGCGCCCGGTGTCCAGGAAGTGCAGGGCTCGCTTCCAGGGCAGCACCTCCAGCACCGCGGGCTGCTCCATGCGCGAGAAGGCCTCGGCCACCAGGGCCGGGTAGACGCCCGCGGCCTTGTTGTCCACGGTTGCGTACATGAAGGGCGGGTTGGCCTTGTCGAACATGACGAGCAACGGCTCGGCCCCGGCGCTGACGCTCAGAAGCGACACCGCGAGACAGGCGAGCAGAAACGTCCGTCGGTTCATGGGAACCTCCCTGGATCGTGGTCATGCATACGCCCGGGTTGGAGGCAGGTAAAGGGCGAAAACGGAAAAGCCCCCGGCGCTTGCGCTCCGGGGGCTTCGTGGTTGGAGGGGCAGGCCCGCGCTAGTAGGCCTCGTGGTAGTCCACGTCCTTCTCGGTCACCTTGTGGGAGAAGGTCTTGTACACCCAGGCCTGGTAGAGGATCACGATGGGCACGAAGGTGAGCGCCACCGTGAGCATGATCTTCAGGGTCAGGGGCGAGGAGGCGCTGTTGGCGATGGTCATGGAGAAGGCGGGGTCCAGGGACGAGGGCAGGAGCGCCGGGTAGATGCCCAGCACCCCGAAGAGCGCCACGCCAGCGATGGTCACGGCGCTGGCGGTCCAGGCGGCCAGCATGCGCCGCTGCCCGATGTACACGCGCTGCATGAGCAGCCCGCCCACCGGCAGGGCGAGCACCGCGAAGAGCAGCGGGTTTTCGATGTAGTTGAGGAAGAGCTTGGTGGCCACGGCCGAGAACACCAGGAAGAGAACAGCGACGGCCAGCAGCGCCGCCCAGAGCTTCTCCGCCACGCGGATGGCCCTGTCGCGGATGGGGTTTTCAGTCTTGCAGGCCAGGAAGAGCGCGCCGTGCATCAGGAAGGCCAGCACGAAGAGCACGCCGCCCGCCAGGCCGTAGGGGTTGAGCAGGGTGAAAAGGTTGCCCTGGAAGATGCCGTTCTTGTCGATGGGCACGCCCTGGAAGATGTTGGCGAAGGCCACGCCCAAAAGCAGCGTGGGCAAAAAGCTCCCCAGGAAGTGGATCTTGTCCCACAGGGAGCGCATGGCGGGCGTCTCCATCTTGGAACGGAACTCGAACGCGATGCCCCTGAAGATCAGGGCGAAGAGCAGAAGCATCAAGGGCGTGTAGAGCGCCGAGAACATCACGGCGTAGGTGCCGGGGAAGGCCGCGAAGGTCACTCCGCCGGCGGTGATCAGCCACACCTCGTTGCCGTCCCAGAAGGGGCCCACGGAGTTGAGCAGGATGCGCTTCTCCGTGTCGCTGCCGGCCAGCACGGGGGCCAGCATGCCCACGCCCAGGTCGAAGCCGTCCAGGACGAAGTAGACGGCCCACAGCACGCCCCACAACAGAAACCAGATGGTTCCGAGATCCATGTCTCATCCCTCCGTGTTAGTGGACCGGACCCTTCTTGGCGTACTTGGCCAGAAGGTAGATGTCGATGGCGCCAAGCATGGCGTAGACCACGATGAACGCCGCCAGGGACACGGCCACCTGGGAAGGCTCCACGGGCGACACGGCGTCCTTGGTGCGCATGAGTCCGTGGACGATCCACGGCTGGCGGCCCACCTCGGCCACGGCCCAACCGCAGTCGATGGCAATGTAGGGCAGTGGGATCACCCAGAGCAAGGCCCTGAGCAGGCGCGGCTGGTTCACCAGGTCGTTGCGCTTGATCCAGGCGAACACCGCCAGGGCGATGAACAGCGTGCCCAGGCCCACCATGATGCGGAAGCTCCAGAAGGTGATGGCCACGGGAGGACGGTCCTCGGGCTTGAAGTCCTTGAGGCCTTTCACTTCGGCGTTGATGTCGTTGTAGGCGATGAAGGAGAGGCCGCCGGGGATGGGCAGGGCCTCCACCAGATTGCCCTTCTCGGCGTCGCCGGGGACGAGCAGCAGGTGCAGGGGGGCGCGCTTCTCGGTGTTCCACTGGGCTTCCAGGGCCGCGAGCTTGGCGGGCTGGAGCTTGGCCACCAGGTTGCCCTGGGCGTGACCGGCCAGGGCGGCCAGCACGGAGAAGATCAGCGCGAAGGACACGCCGTACTTGAAGGAGCGGGTGTAGAAGTCCACCTCCTTCTTGCGCAGTAGATGCCAGGCGCACACGCCCATCACGAAGAAGCCCGAGAGCAGATAGGCCGCCGTGAGCACATGGGCGTACTCGCCCCAGGCGTAGGGGTTGGTGATGAGCGCCAGGAAGTCGTCCAGTTCGGCGCGGCCGTTGCGCATCACGTAGCCCAGGGGATTCTGCATGAAGCCGTTGGCGATGATGATCCACAGCGCCGAAAGGTTGCTGGCGATGGCCACCATCCATATGGCCGCGCAGTGCATCTTCTTGGAGAGCTTGTCCCAGCCGAAGACCCACACGCCCAGCATGGTGGATTCCAGGAAGAAGGCCACCGAGGCCTCGATGGCCAGGAGCGGTCCGAAGATGTCGCCAACATAGGCCGAGTAGCGTGACCAGTTGGTTCCGAACTGGAATTCCAGCGTGATGCCCGTGACGATGCCCAGGGCGAAGTTGATGAGAAAAAGTTTGCCCCAGTATTTCGTCATCTTCTTGTAGATTTCATCTCCGGTGCGGACGTAACGGGTCTCCATGAGGGCGACGATGATGGAGAGGCCCAGCGTCAGCGGAACGAAAATGAAATGGAAGAAGACGGCGGCGGCAAACTGCAAACGGGAAAGCATCAGGGTATCCATGCGCCTTCTCTCCTGTTCTGGCCGGTTACAAGGTTGTCCGGGCCAACCGCTGGCCCCGCCTGAATCCATGGCGAGCCGTAAGCGGTTCGCCCTTGCCCGGCCTCGCGGCCGGAAACGTCAGTTCCCGCACTCCGCCCTGGAACATCCGGCGGAGCAGAGCCCACCCGCGCAGGGCTCCGGGCATCCGGCCAGGTCGGCGAAGCTCACCGAGGCCAGATCCGCCCGGAAGCGCTTGCGCGCCCCTGCCCACACCCCGTGCACCGGGCACGTTGGGCTCATGCCGCAGTGATGAGGACTGGCCAGGCACTCGTTGAGCAGAATCTCCCCGTCCATGGCCTCCACCACCCGTAGCAGAGAAATGTCCTTCGGGGGAAGCGCGAGAAGATATCCGCCCAGCGCGCCCTGACGCACCACGAGCACCCCGGCCCGGGCCAGGCCCTGGGCGATCTTGCCCAGGAAAGCCGGGGGGATGTCCATGGCCTCGGCCACCTCCCTGCGGCTGACCAGCTGCCCGGCGGCATGCCGGGAGAGGTAGAGCACGCAGCGGATGGCGTATTCGGCGGCGCGAGTGAGCTTCATGGCCAGTCCTCAATGCGGATAATTAGGAGCTGATTTGTCCTATATCCTGGGCGAGGCGGTCTGTCAACGCAAGGCTGCTACAAAGTGGTTCGAAATCGGCGTGCAGGTCACAGGGAGCGAAGCCGGAAATGGGGCGGGAGGCCGGGGACTCAGGACGTGCCGGAACGCTCAAAATGGGTAAGGCGACGGATTCCAGGCGCAACCAGGTCGGCCGCTAGATGCCGACGTGTGGACCGAGCGGGATAGGGGCGACAATTTCCCCGGCGCGCGCTGCAACGGGGAAGCGGCAAGCCGCAGGATGCCCGGGCGGAGCGCGCTCGGGCTGCTTGAGCGGCGTCAGCCGGGTGTGGGATCAGTCTCTGGACGAACGCGAGGACACCAGGGCGGCCAGGGGCGCGAGAACGTAGCGCCGCCCCGCGGCGGCCCAGCCGTCCGCAAGGGCCTTGTTCACGTGGAACTTCAGGTATTTGTGCAGCCTTACATCCACCTGGCCCAGGTACCAGAAACCGCCCATGCAGAGCACGAAGGCCATGAGCCCGGCGATGGTGCCCGGGGGAGTGCCGGTGGTGCTCTTCCAAGAGTAGAAAACCAGGATGATGATGTTGGAGTGGATGAGGTAGAGCGTGTAGGAGTAGTCGCCCAACTGCGCCAGGAACTTGGGGGCCCGGATGCGGCTCTCCAGGCGGATGAGCCAGTCGATGAGCAGGCAGGCCAGGATGCCCAGCCAGTAGAGCACGGAATAGGCCCGGCCGTGCAGGTAGGAGAAGGTGGCCGTGGAGCCCAGGGCCACGATCGCTGCCCAGGCCATGGTGTCGGGCTCGTACTTGCGCTGGAGATAGTAGTAGGTGAGCGCGCCCATGATGAACGAATAGTTCCAGATGGCGAACCACACGGTGAAGATGTTGGGAACGGGCTGCGGGATGCGGAAAAAGTAGATATCGGTGATCATCACGCCGAAAAGCCAGGTGATGAGAAAAGAAGGAAAATAGCTTTTGAGGCGCTGATTGCAGAACACCGCGCAGATGAAATAGTACCAGATCTCGTAGACCAGGGTCCACTCGATGCCCAGCTTGTAGCTTTTGCCCATGCCGAAGGGCAGCAGGGAGAGTACATAGAAGAGGTCATCGGTGTCGAGATGGCTGCTGGTGCAGAAGCGAAGCACATAAGCGATTCCGACGGCGATGAAGTACATGGGGTAGACGCGCAGGAGCCTGTGCACGAGGAAGTGGGGCGAGTTGCGGTCCACGAGGAAGGCCATGAAATAGCCCGAGATGGCGAAGAATCCGCAGGGGATGCCGCCGAACAAGTCGGGGATGTGCCAGAAGAGAGAGAGGTCGCCCCCCTGCTTGGTGAGGTAAATCTTGATGTGGATGAGCACCACGCAGATGCAGAGCACGCCGCGCAGCGCCTGGATGAGCGTATAGGTCATGGATGTCGGTTTTGTGCCCTCTTGGATTCACTGCCGGGGAACGACGCCGGGCAAGGGGTATCCAAAAAGGGGCGTCCGGTCAACGCGGAGTGGAACGCCCGGCGGCCTCTCCCCGGGAGGGCCGCCGGGCTGACGGGATCGACGGAAGCGGGCGGCTAGACGGCGGCCACCTTGGCCTGGAGCGCCTGGGCCACACGGCGGCCCAGGTCCACGCAGGCTTTCAGCTGGTCGTGCCCGGGACGGTTTTTGGCGCGCACGCCCTCGATCATCTCGAAGTGCATGCCGACCATGAACTCGGTCATGTCTTTGAGGGCCTCGCCGCTCCAGCCGTAGGAGCCGAAAGCCGCTCCGATCTTGTTCTGGGGCTTAAGGCCCTTCATGTAGGTGAGCATGGCCGACACCAGGGGCAGCACGCCGTTGTTGTGCGTGGCCGACCCGGCGATCACCGCGCCGCTGGCGAAGACTTCGGCCATCACGTCGGAGTGGTGGTCGCTCTTGAGCGACATCACCTTCACCGGAGTGCCCGCGTCGGCCAGCCCGGAGGCGATGGCGTGGGCCATCTTCTCGGTGGAGCGCCACATGGTGTCGTAGAAGATCACGGCGCGGTTGGCGGGCTTCTGCAGGGCGTAGCGGCGGTAGGCCTCCACGGCGTAGCCCACGCCCTCGCCGCGCCAGATCAGGCCGTGGTCGGGGGCGATCATGTCGATGTCCCAGCCGCTCTTGGCCACCTGGTCGAGGATTTTGAGGGTCACGGAGGAGAAGGGCAGCACGATGTTGGCGTAGTAGCGCGCCAGCTGGACTTCGAGGTCGCGCTGGTCGATCTCGTCGGTGAAGCGTTCGGAACTGGCGATGTTCTGGCCGAAGCCGTCGGAGGAGACGAGAATCTTGTCCGGGGCCACGTAGGTCATCATGGAGTCGGGCCAGTGGAGCATGCGCGTCTCCAGGAAGTGGAGGGTGCGCTTGCCGATGGAGAGGCTCTCGCCGGATTTGACCACATGGATGGGCCAGTCCTGCGCGCCGTAGTATTCCTTGATGGCCTTTTCGCCCATGGGGGAGCAGAAGACCTTCTCGGGATTGCAGGCCTTGACCAGTTCGGGCAGCGCGCCGGAGTGGTCGGGCTCCACGTGGTTGACCACGATGTAGTCCACCTTGGCGGGCTCCATGATGTGGGCCACGTTGCACAGGAGTTTGTGCGCGAAGCGGTCTTCCACGGTGTCGATGAGGGTGTTCTTCTCGTCCTCGATGAGGAATGCGTTGTAGGTGGTGCCCATGGGGGAGCGGGAATAGCCGTGGAAATTGCGGCGATCCCAGTCCACCGCGCCCACCCAGTGGACGCCAGGCTTGATGGCGACGGGTTTCATGCGGATACCTCGGGGGGAAAGGGAGCCCGCCGCCGGGCGGCGGCGGGCGTGGAAAAGTGGGTTATTCTTCCTTGGCGAATTCGCTCTTGGGAGCTCCGCAGACGGGGCAGGCCCAGTCGTCGGGGATCTTGTCGAAGGAGGTGCCGGGGGACACGCCGTTTTCCGGATCGCCTTCCTCGGGGTCGTACACGTAGCCGCAGACGTTGCAGACATACTTGTCCATGATGCCTCCTGGAAAGATGGCGGACGAAAATGGCCGTCTTTTGGCCCTCAGCGCCGGTCGCGCCCTGGGGCGGACCTTGCCTGAGCGGCAAAGAGGACAGATCGTCCGGTCATATCGCCTGGGAGACATGTCCCAGGCGTTCGGAACCATAGCCTATTCGCGGCCCGTTGGGAATGCCTCGGGGCGCGCACGAAATCTATCAGCCGCAGCCGGGGGGGATGTCAAGTGGGAAGTGCTGCGTCATGGGAGTTCCTGCCTGAGAAACGCGAGGCCAGGTCCGCCAGGTGCGCGGACATGTCGCGCACTTCCGCGATGCGTTGGTGGGCGTCGCGGATGCGCGAGAAGATGTCCTGGGAGAGGGCGTTGATGTGCCCCACGTTGCCGTTGATGGCCTCGCTGGTGCTGGACTGTTCGTCTGCGGAGGCGGCGATGGCCCGGATCATGTCCCCGATGCGGTTGGAGTGTTCCACGATGGTCAGGAACACCTCCCCGGTGCTGCCCGCGGTGCCCGCGGCGTGCTCCATGGCCTGCCGGGTGCCGTCCATGCCTTCGGCGGCGCGGCGGGTGCCGTCTTGAATTTCGCGCACCGCTTCGGCCACTTCGCGTGTGGCGTGCATGGTTTTTTCGGCGAGTTTGCGCACCTCGTCGGCCACTACGGCGAAACCGCGCCCGGCGTCCCCGGCCCTGGCCGCCTCGATGGCGGCGTTGAGCGCAAGGAGGTTCGTCTGGTCGGCGATGTCGCCCACGACGTTCATGACGTTGCCGATGTTCAGGGCGCGGTCGTTGAGATCGCCCAGGGAGCGGGCCAGTTCTTCGGCGCGCTGGGCCACCTGGCGGGTTTCCTCGGCGGTGCGCCGGACCTCCACGCCGCCGTCGCGGGCAACCTGGTTGGCCTTTTCCGAAGCTCCGGCGGTGTCGCCCGCGACCTTCGCCACATCGAGCACGGTTTCGTTCATCTGGTCCATGGCCGTGGTGAGGCCGGAGGTCTCGGCGGCGGTCTGCTCCACGCTCTTGGTCAGGCCTTCCATCTGCCCGGACAACTCCAGGGCCGATGCCGAGAGCTTGGCGGAAACGTCCATCACCTGCTGGGCCACGTCCATGAGTTGCATGCGCTGCTCTTCCATGGCGAGCTTGGCGTCTTCCTCTTCGGTGAGGTCCATGAACACGCCGATGACGCCAAGGGTCTTGCCGTCCGCGCCCTTGAGGGGCGACACCTCGTAGTGCAGGGGAAACACCACTCCCTGGGCGTTCTCGAAGTGCAGCTTGCCGCTGGCGGCCTGGCCCGAGGCGAACACGTCGCGCGAGACGCTGACGGGCGCGCCGCCTTCCGAGAGCGAGATGTCGGCGTGGCGGCACAGCAGGGCCGACTCCTTGCTGCCCAGGATGCGCGCGAGGTGGTCGTTGACGAAGCAGAACTCCAGGTTCTGGTTGGTGACGAAAAGCGGGATGTTGATGCCCGCAAGCACGCTCCGGTTGTAGGCCAGCTGGTCCTGGATGGTGGAGACCATGGCGGCCAGGTCCGAGGCCAGCCCGGCCAGTTCGTCCTGGCCTTTCATGGCGAAGTCCACGTCGTGGCGACCCTGGCGCACCAGGGAGGCGTTGTCCGCGATGGTCTTGACCCTTCCGAGCACCGCGCGGCGCATGAACCATGTGACAAGGGCCAGCAGGAGCACCATGCCCGCCAGGGAGATGGCCCCGCCCATGAACTGGTCGTGCACCGTCTGGGTCAGCACGGGGGTGATGTCCTGGAGCACCACGATGGCGCCCAGCACGGGCTTGGACGCCCCGTGGCAGTGGTGGCATTCGGCCTCGTTGCGGATGGGCTTGGTCATGGCCAGGAACTCCCGGCCGTCCAGCGTTGTGCGGCCGGAGCCTTCCTGCCCGGCCAGGCTCGCCGCGGCCAGGGACTGAATGTCCGGAGCGGGCAGGGCCTGGGCCAGGTCCTTGCGCACGACGGCGGGGTCGGTGGCGTAGGTCACGTTGCCCCGGAAGTTGGTCAGGTAGATGCGCGAGGCCTTGTCGCGTCCGGCCACCTTCTCGAACACGTGGGCGGTCTCCTGGTTCTTGCCCAGGCGCATGGGCTCTTCCACGGCCAGGAGGATCAGGTCCGCCGTGCGCCCGGAGCTGGAGGCGGCCAGCTGCATGGTGGAGCGGGCCTGCCAGGTGGCGTTCGCGGCGAAGAGCCCGGAGAAGACGAGCACCGAGACGACCGTGATGAGCAGGACCACCCGCACGCCCAGCGACTGATAGAACAGGTGCATGGTGAACCTCCTAGTGCGCTCCTCCGAAGAGCATGGGCTTGAAACCGAAGGACTTGACGCGCTGCTGGTTGTGGCAGGTCTGGCATTCCTCCACGTTGGGCTTGGATTTGATGAGGGCCTTGTCGCCGGATTGGACATGCTCCGACCCCGGGCCGTGGCAGACTTCGCAGCCCGCGTCGGCCAGGTGGGGCGTCTTCTCGAAACTCTCGAAGCCCCCGGGCTGGCCGTAGCCGGTGGTGTGGCAGGCGTAGCACTCCTTGATTTCGGCGGGCTCGAGCTTGGAGGCCATGATCTGGACGGACTGGAAGGAGTGGGCCTTCTTGGCGAACTTGCTGAACGAAGCGAATTCCTTGGCGTGGCACTCTTCGCAGGCTTTCGAGCCCACGTAGGTGGATTGCTTCGCCGTTCTGCCCTGCGGCACGGCGATCATGAGAAACGTCACAGCCAACAGAATGCCAGCCAGCCTCATGAGCGCCCCCCTCACGTGTTTCCAGTGCAATCGTTGGAGAATACGGAGGATCATTACGGAAATCAGACTGATGATGCAACGGAAAAAAATTGCGCCAAGGGAGGTGATTTGATAGGATATCAAATTTTTGATTTCACCCGCTCCCGTCCGGGTGAAGGGGAGGGAGAGCCCAAAGTGGGGACGAGCCGAGCGGCTCCGGCAAATCCGGTCTTCCGGGGTTGCCATAAGGAAAGGGCGTCCGCGAACGCGGACGCCCTGGCAGTCGGCGGAGCCGACGGCCCTGCGCGGAGCGCAGCCCGGAGCAGGGCGGCTTTGCCGCCCGTGGCGGCTCTCGCGAACCCGGTCTTCCGGGTTCGCCCTAAGAAAAGGGCGTCCGCGAATGCGGACGCCCTGGGTAGAGCGCGAAGTGCCCGGAGCGGGGGGTTACCAGTCCAGGGTGGCCTTGAAGGCCTCGGCCAGCGCGTCCACGGTCTCGCTCAGGAGCACGGCCTCGCCGCGGCGCACGGTGAGCTTCCCGTCGGTGGTCACGCGGCCCACGGGGGCCATCCACTGCCCGGCGAAGAGCTTCTCGAAGCTGGCCACGTTGGCCGAGGGCACGCCCACCACGAAGCGCGAATGGCTCTCGGAATAGAGCACGGCCAGGGGATCGGAGCAGTCGGGGCTTGCGGGCACGCGGGAGAGGTCCACGTCCGCGCCCAGGCGTCCGCCCAGGCACATCTCGGCCAGGGCCACGGCCAGGCCGCCGTCGGAGCAGTCGTGGCAGGCGTTGTGCTGTCTGCCCTTGGCGGAGCGGCGCAGGGCCTGGTAGCGCCGTTTGGCGCTCACGGCGTCCACCTGGGGAACGTCGGCGAAGGTGAGCCCCAACTCCTCGCCCAGTTCCGAGGCCCCCAGCTCCGGGCGCGTGAGGCCCAGCACGTAGACCACGTCCCCGGCCTGCTTGAAGTCGGAGGTGACGGCCTGGGAGGCGTCGTCGATCACGGAGAGCGCCGTGAAAAGCACCGTGGGCGGGATGGAGATCTTGGCCCCGCCGCCGGTGTAGTCGTTCTTCATGGAGTCCTTGCCAGAGACGCAGGGCACGCCGTAGGCTTGGCAGTAGTGGGCCAGGGCCTGGTTGGCGCGCACCAGCTGGGCCAGCTTGTAGCGCCCGTCGGGGGTCTTCTCGGACTGCACCGGGTCGCACCAGCAGAAGTTGTCCACGCCGGCCATGTGCGCCAGGTCGCCGCCGGCGGCCACGGCGTTGCGCACGGCCTCGTCGATGGCCCCGGCCATCATCCAGTAGGCGTCCAGGTCGGAGTAGCGGGGGCAGATGCCGTGGGAGAGCACCAACGCCTCGCGCCGCGAGAGCACGGGGCGCATGACGGCCGCGTCGGCCGGTCCGTCGCGCTCCACGCCCACCAGGGGCTTGACCACGCTGCCGCCCTTCACCTCGTGGTCGTACTGGCGGATCATGTATTCCTTGCTGCAGATGTTGAGCCGCCCGAGCATGCGCTTGAGAAGGCCCGCGTGGTCCACCTCGGCGGGCAGAGGGGAGTCCTCGGTGGCGGGGCGTTCCCACACGGCCTCCAGGCGCATGCGCGGCGTGCCGTCGTGCAGGAAGTCCATGTCGAGCAGGGCCACGGGCTTTTCGCCGTAGACGGCCTTGAAGCAGCCCGAGTCGTTGAAGCTGCCGAGCACCGTGGCCTCCACGTCCATTTCGGCGGCCAGGGCCAGGAAGTCGTCGATGCGTTCGGGGGGCACAGCCAGAGTCATGCGTTCCTGGGCCTCGGAGAGCAGGATCTCCCAGGGGCGCAGGCCGTCGTACTTGAGGGGCGCGCGGGCGAGATCGAGGAGCGCGCCGCCCGAGTCGTTGGCCATCTCGCCCACGGAAGAGGAGAGGCCGCCCGCGCCGTTGTCGGTGATGGCGTGGTAGAGCCCCGTGTCGCGGGCGCGCATGAGGAAGTCGTACATCTTGCGCTGGGTGATGGGGTCGCCGATCTGCACGGCCGTGGCGGGCGATCCCTCGTGGAGTTCTTCCGAGGAGAAGGTGGCCCCGTGGATGCCGTCCTTGCCGATGCGTCCGCCGGTCATGACGATGAGGTCGCCCGGCAGGGCGCGCTTGTCCTGGCTGGGTTTGCCGTTCACCTGGGCGGGCATGAGGCCCACGGTGCCGCAGAACACCAGGGGCTTGCCCAGGAAGCGCTCGTGGAACACCACGGAGCCGTTCACGGTGGGGATGCCGGACTTGTTGCCGCCGTGCTCCACGCCCTCGCGCACGCCTTCCATGACGCGGCGCGGGTGCAGGAGCCTCGGGGGCAGGGGCTCGTCGTGGAAGGGCGAGGCGAAGCAGAAGACGTCGGTGTTGCACAGGAGGTTGGCGCCCATGCCGGTGCCCATGGGGTCGCGGTTGACGCCCACGATGCCGGTGAGCGCGCCGCCGTAAGGGTCCAGGGCGGAGGGCGAGTTGTGGGTCTCCACCTTGACGCAGAGGTGGTGGTCTTCGGAGAAGCGGATCACGCCCGCGTTGTCCTTGAACACCGAGAGGCAGATGTCGTCCTGGCCCATGGCCTTGCGGATGGCCTGTGTGGAGCCCTGCACGTAGGTCTTGTAGAGGCTGGAGATGGCCTGGGACCGGCCGGTTTCGGCGTTGCGGTAGTCGATGTCGGCCGCGAAGATCTTGTGCTTGCAGTGCTCGGACCATGTCTGGGCCAGCACTTCCAGTTCGGCGTCGGTGGGGTCCTTCGGCAGTCCCTGGGCTGCGCGGCGGGCCTGCACGTCTTGGCGCAGGAAGTGGTCGCGGATGGCGTGCATTTCTTCCAGGGAGAGGGCCAGGACGTTCTCGCGGGAGAAGGCCATGAGCGCCTCGTCGTTCATGGCCGAGAGCGGCACGGTGAGCACCTCGTCGGAGGAGCGGCCCGTCACCTGGGCGGCCTTGGGCTCGAACCCGGGCTTCTCGGCCCACTGGGCGGCGGACTTGATCTCGAAGCGCTGGATGAGCTCGTTGCAGAGGTGGTCCTTGGCGATGTGCTCCACCTGGGCCGGGGTGAGGCTGCCGCGCAGGGCGTACTGGGCGGAGGTGTACACGGCCACGTTCTTCGCCTGCTCGCGGGTGAGGCCCAGGGCCAGGGCCAGGGTCTCGCGGGCGGTGCGGCCCTCGTTGTCGGTGACGCCGGGGCGCAGGCCCACCTCCACGATCCAGTCGAAGTCACTGGCCAGGGGATCGAGGGAGGCCAGGTGGGAGACGGGGTCGTGCAGGGCGGCGATGTCCACGGCGCGCCGGACCTGATCGCGGTCGAGACCGGCCACGGTGTAGGTCTTCACCACGGCGGCGTCGTCCACGGGGACGCCCAGCTCGTGGGTGATGCGGTGGGCGGCCCTGCGGCCGGGGATGTCCTGCAGGTACGGTTTGGGAGCTACTTCCACCCGAAAGAGCATGTCGGAAACCTCATGGGCGTTGGATTTGCGCCCGCCTGACCCCTGGGGAGGCGGGCGTGTGAACGGTTCAGGGCATGGGGGCTTCGCCGGACCAGACGATGCAGCCGCCTCCCTGGCTTTTGGCCGTGTAGGAGGCCTTGTCGGCGCGGCGCAGCAGGGAGGAGGGCGTCTCCTCGGCTTCGAGCATGGCCAGACCGGCGCTCATGCCCAGGCGTCCCTCGAAGTGCTGGGAGACGGCCTCGTGGAGGCGCTGGGCCAGGTGCATCAGCTGGGCGGGCTCCACCTCGGTGACCACCACGGCGAACTCGTCGCCGCCGTAGCGGCAGGGGTAATCCATGCCCTTGCGCAGGCGCGCCTTGAGGATGCGGGAGACGGCGCGCAGCACGTCGTCGCCGGCCTGGTGCCCCAGGGTGTCGTTGACGGCCTTGAAATTGTCCAGGTCGAAGAAGAGCACGCCCATGGGGCGCTTGGTGCGCTTGCTGCGCTGGGCCTCGCGCTCCAGGATGACGTGGAACTGGTAGTGGTTCAAAAGCCCCGTGAGCCCGTCGAAGAGGGCCAGGCGCTTGAGCTTGTCTTCCAGGCGGCGCACGGTGGTGATGTCGCGGCCCACCACGAGCCACTGCTTCTGCCCGCCCGGGGTTTTGGGCAGGGGGGAGAAGACGAACTCCAGGTTGTGCGGCTGTTCGCCCGGCGCTCCGGGCGTAAGGGCCTCCACCGGGGCGGGCGCTCCCGCGAGCATCTCCGGCCCCCAGGCGCCCTGGTGGACGCTGGTGGGCCGCGCCAACTGGAAGAGATTCTTCTCCAGCAGGTGGGCCACCCGGGGGGAAGCGAAAGTGATGCGGCCGGTGGCGTCGATGGTGAACACCGAATCGCGCATGGACTTGACGAGCTTCTCCAGGAATTCACCCTGCTTGAGGGCCTTGAATTCCCAGCCGGAGACCAGGGTGACGTCCTCCAGGAAAAGCAGGATCTCGTCGCGCCCCTGCCACTGGCGTTTTTCGGCGGCCAGGTAGACGCAGGCGTCGGTGTCGTGGTGCTCGCCCTTGTAGAGGCAGAAGATCTTGTGGAGCGAAGTCGCGCCCGGATCGGCCAGGAAGGAATCCCACTGGGAGTCGCGGGAGAGGTCCTTGCCTTCGCCGAGGGCGGTCCAGAGGTCGCGTCCGAGGCAGTCTCCGGGGAGCCCCAGGAACTGGCGCAGGCGGTCGTTGATCTCCTGGATGGCGCCCGAAGGCGAGAGCCTGGCCACGCCCACGGGCAGCTGGTCCAGGGTGTGGGCCTTGGCCTCCAGCACGCTCTGGCGCAGGGCGAAGTGTTCGTAGTTCTGGCTGACGAAGCGCACGTAGAGCCCCAGCAGGCGCAGGGTCTCCTGGCTCAGGCCCTGGCGCGGCAGGCGCAGTTCGCCCAGGAACGGCCCGGAGGTGACGATGGGGAAGCTGTGGGACTTGGGCGCGGTCCAGGGCAGCGCGTCGCGCGAGCCCGAGGTCCCCAGCCGGGCGGGTTCGCGGCCCTCCTGGGAAGCGAAGAGTTCCCAGTCGTTGTATTTGGGCACGCCCAGGGCCAGTTCCCAGCGGCGCACGTCCCAGATGAAGCGCAGGTGCCGTCCGATGATGGCCGCCACCTCCTGCCTGCCGTCGGACGCCTGGGCGATCTCCGAGGCCAGGAAGTGGTATTCCTGCATGAGCTTTATGCTGTGCTGGTAGAAGCGGTCGTCGTGGGGCGCTTCCTCGATGCCCAGAGTGGCGAGCATGGACTGGAAACGCTGGGCGCAGCGTATGAAGAGTTCGTCCATCTCTTCGGGGCCGATGTCCAGGCGGCGTTGCAAAGCGGTGCGGAAATGGAGCACGCTGGCCGGGTTGCCCGAAGTCCCCAGTTCCAACTCGGACCAGCGCGTGGCCAGGATGATGCACTGGGTCAGGGGCGAGTGGGCGTCGAGGCTGTCCATGTCGTGGTGGAAGGCGATGCAGGCCTGGTCGGAGGCGGAGATGTTCAGCTCGTCCAGGAGGTCCGCGGTGAGGCGGCAGTGGTCCGCGCTCCAGGCCCCGCGTTCGGCCTCCAGCTGTCCGGGCACGAAGGCGGTGATCACCCCGTGGTGGCCCAGTTCTTTGAAGCCCGTGGGATCGGCGCAGACCATGAGCAAGAGGGAGATGTCCTTGAGCAGGGCCGTGAGGTAGGCTTGGTCGGAGAGGTCCGGGCAAAGGCGTTCCGCCAGGAGCTCGGCCGCGATGGCCGACCACACGATGAGCCGCCAGTTGGCGAAGAAGTCGATGCCGTGCTTTTTGAACGCCTCGCCCAGGTGCTTCTGGTAGGAGATGGACAGGGCGATCTTGAGGATTTCCTTGGTGCCGAGGATGGTGGCCGCGCGGTTGAGGTCGGTGACCTTCTGCCCCGCGTTGTAGTAGGGCGAGTTGGCCAGGGTGAGCACCGTGGCCGTGAGCACGGGGTCCATGCCGAGGATGCGCGCGAGGATCTCGAAATCGGGCGTGGGTTTGACCGCCTCTTCCAGGAGCTGAAGCGTCACCGGGGGGAAGGTGATCTTCATGCACTGGCGCAGGGAGGCGATGGTGTTGCTCATAAATCCTGGTGTCGCGTGTTATTTTTCGCGCCGGGCCATGCCCTCCAGGGCGGCGAGCAGCAGCCGTTTCTCAGGGGAGTCCGGGAAGCAGTCCAGGCAGTCCCGGGCCTTGAGCAGGTAGTCCGCAGCCATGTCCCTGGTACGCTCCGCGTGGCCCCCGGCGACGACTGCGGCCACGGCGGATTCTGTCTCATCGTCGGGGAGGATGTTCTCTTTCAGGGCTTTTGTAAACCTTTCTTTCTGCCCGGGCGGCAGCTGGTCGATGTAGAAGATGAGCGGCAGGGTGAGCTTGCCCTCGCGGATGTCCGCTCCCTTGGGCTTGCCCGTGACGGCCGAGGGCGAGGCGTAGTCCAGCACGTCGTCCACCAGCTGGAAGGCCACTCCCAGGTTGAGCCCGAAGTCGCCCGCCGCCTTCACCTGCTCCTCACCGGCCCCGGCCAGGATGGCCCCGGCCTGGCAGGCGGACTGGATGAGGCAGGCGGTCTTGCCGGTGATGATCTCCATGTAACCGTCGTAGCCCAGGCCGATGTCGCGGATGTGGGCGATCTCCTGGATTTCGCCGGTGACGGTGGCCAGGATGGCGTCGGAGAGGCAGGCGGTGAGTTCCGGGCGTCCGTAGGCGGCCACCATGGTGTTGGCCAGGGCCAGGAGGGCGTCGCCTGCCAGGATGGTGTGGGTGCTGCCGAAGGCCACGTGGGCGGCGGGCTTGCCCCGGCGCAGCTCCGCGCCGTCCAGGATGTCGTCGTGGAGCAGGGTGGCGGAGTGCAACAGCTCCAGGGAGCAGGCCAGGGGGTACACGTCGTCGCCCGCGTGGCCGAGCGCCCTGGCCGTGAGGATGGTGAGCAGCGGGCGCAGCCGCTTGCCTCCGGCGTCCAGGACGTGCTGGGCCGTGGGCCGCACGTAGGGGCTCAGGGCCTCCACGCGGCTGCGGAGGCAGCTTTCGATGAGGGGCAGTTCCCGGGCCTGATATTCGGCGAATTCTTTCATCATGTGCTTTGAATCTAACGGGTTCCACCCGGTTGCGGGGTCAGCTGCCCAGAAGGGCGTCCAGCGCGGCCTCCAGGCCGGCGAGGGCCTCGTGGAGTTTCCAATTGGCCCGGTCGCGCTCCCCGATTGCGTTGGAGATTGTCCGGACCTCCAAAAAAGGCAGGCCTCTCGCGAGGCAGGCCAGAGCCAGGGCGAAGCCCTCCATGTTTTCCGCCAGCGCCCCGTGCCGGGCGGCCAGGGCCTCGGCCCGGACGGCCGACGCCGTGACGGCGGCGCTCGTGACGAACAGGCCCCGGGGCCAGTTGTCCGGCAACGCCAGATCCATGGCCCGGGCAGCCTCCCCGGGAACCAGCCCGAGGCGCTGGAACACGCGCCCCGACGGCCCCTCCCACTGGGCGAAGCCGAAGTCGTTGGCGTCCGCCAACTGGCCGGGTCCGGCCACGCCGTAGTCCGGGTAGAGTTCCGCGTCGGCCAGCACCGCGCTCCCCAGGGGGGCGCGCGCCGAGTCGAAACTGCCCGCCACGCCCAGGCAGAGCGCCCCCGAAAGTTCCAGGCCCTCGGCGCGGGCGGCCTCCAGGGCGGCCCCAACCTCCAGGGCGGCGTTGAGCGGCCCCACGCCCGTGACCAGCAGAAGCGCCTCGCGCCCGGCAAGGCACGCCCTGGCCCGTCCCCGGCGCAACGGAGGCATCCCCTGCGGCAGCCGCTTCCCCAGGGCCGCGCGCATCTCGGCCCAGGTGGCCGTGACCAGCAAAAGGGTCACTTCAACGCTTCCTCACCGTGGCCAGGAGCCTTCCCCCGTCCAGTTCACGCAGAGAGACCACATCCGCCATGCGGTGGCGGCTCACCAGTTCCAGCTTGCGGCTCTGGGCGGGGTCGATCTCCACCTCGATGCAGGCGCCGCTCTCCAGGGACTTCAGAAGCGAACTCGCTTCCAGGAAGCCTCTTCAGCAGTCGCCCGAACACACGAGGCGGAGAAGTTCCACGCTAGAGCCTCCAGTAGGTCAGTCCCGCGTCCAGCACCCGTTGTCTGTCCAGCGCTCCCCGGATGTCCATGACAAGCCCGGCCTCGGGGACGGTGAAGCAGCCAGCGATCCGTGCCGGATCCATGGTTTTGTAGGCGTGGTGCCCCACCGCCACGATGAGCGCCTCCAGGCCTTTGAAATCTTCCATGGGCGAGAGGGTGAGCCCGTATTCGTGCATGGCCTCCTCTGGGGCGGCCATGGGGTCGTGCACGAGGACGTTCACGCCGTATTCGCCCAGTTCACGGATTACGTCCACCACCTTGGTGTTGCGCAAGTCCGGGACGTTCTCCTTGAAGGTGAGGCCCCACACGCCCACGGTGGACCCGCAGATGGGCCGCTTGGCGGCGATGAGGCGCTTGATGCACACTTCGGCCACGTGCTTGCCCATAGAGTCGTTGATGCGCCGCCCCGCCAGGATCACCTGGGGGTGCAGGCCCAGGCCCTCGGCTAGGAAGGTGAGGTAGTAGGGGTCCACGCCGATGCAGTGGCCGCCCACCAGTCCCGGCCGGAAGGGCAGGAAGTTCCACTTGGAGCCAGCGGCCTCCAGCACCTCCTGGGTGTCGATGCCCACCTTCTCGCAGATGAGGGCCAGCTCGTTCATCAGGGCGATGTTCAGGTCGCGCTGGGTGTTTTCGATCACCTTGGCGGCCTCGGCCACCTTGATGGAGCTGGCAGGATGCACCCCGGCGCGCACCACCGAGCCGTAGAGCCTGCAGAGCAGTTCGCGCACCTCGTCGGTCTGCCCGGCCACCACCTTCACGATGGTCTCCAGGGTGTTCACCTTGTCGCCGGGGTTGATGCGCTCGGGGGAGTAGCCCACGAAGAAGTCGCGTCCGCAGGCCAGGCCGGAGTTCTCCTCCAGGAGGGGCACGCAGATTTCCTCGGTGAGCCCCGGATAGACCGTGGACTCGAACACCACCACGCTGCCGGGGGAAAGCTGCCTGCCCACCGTGATCGACGCGCCGCGCACGGGGGCGAGGTCGGGCCTGCGGTGGGAGTCGATGGGCGTGGGCACCGCGACGATCACCACGCCGCAGCCTTTGAGGCATTCCGGGTCGTGGCTGTAGAGCACGTCGGCCGAGGCCAGGGATGCGGCGCTCACTTCGCCCGTGTCGTCCACGCCGCTTTTGAGGCGCTCCACGCGCCGGGGGCTGATGTCGAAGCCCGTCACCTTGAAATGCCCGGCAAGCGCCACCGCCAGCGGAAGGCCCACATAGCCCAGGCCCACCACGGCGATCCTGGACTCGCCGGACTTGAGTTGCTCGAACGTTACCAATGCAGTCTCCATGACGATTCGTTGAAGCCCAGGCTCACTACCGGACTTTGCCCCCGGCATCAAGCGGGCTGGACATGGCCCGCTCCGCGCACTATCACGTGCCGATGAACATCGATTGGAAGCTCCTGCTCCTGGCCGTGGGCCTTGCCCTGGTCTTCGAGGGCATGCCCTATTTCCTCTTCGCGGAAAAGATGCCGGGCGTCCTGCGCCAGCTCTCGGCCATGAAGCCTCGCTCCCTGCGTTTCATGGGCATGACGGCCATGGCCGTCGGCCTGTTTCTGGTCTGGTTCATGACGCGCCACGCCGTCCTGCCCTGAGGCTCGCCCTCCGTCAGTCCTTGACGGCCACGTGGACCACCACGATCCCCAGCGCCATCTTCTCCCACTCCACGCGCGCAAAGCCCGCGCGCGCCAGTTCCCCGGCCAGTCCGTCGGCGTCGGGGAAGGCCATGATCGTGTCCGCCAGGTAGCGGTAGGCCCCCGCGTCGCGCGAGAAAACCCGGCCCACCAGGGGCAGCAGCCGGTTCAGGTAGAGCCTGTAGAGCCCGCCCAGGATAGGCTGGCGGCCAGAGCCGAACTCCAGGATGCACAGCCTGCCGCCCGGCTTGAGCACGCGGAATAGCTCCGCGTAGGCCTCGGCCCGCGGGATGATGTTGCGGATGCCGAAGGCGATGGACGCGGCTTCGAAGCTTTCGTCCCGGAAGGGCAGGGCGCGCCCGTCGGCCTGCACGGGCGCGATGCGTCCGGGGCGCTCCAGCTTGGTGCGGCCCTTGGCGAGCATGGGCAGGCAGAAGTCGGCGGCGGCCACGAAGGCCCCGGGGTGACGCCCTGCGATCTCCAGCGAAACGTCCAGGGTTCCGGCGGCCAGGTCCAGCACGCGGCAGGGCTTCGCTCCGGGCAGGTTCATGCGCTCCACGAGACGGCCGCGCCAGAGGATGTCCAGGCCCAGGCTCAAGAAATGGTTGAGAAAATCGTACCAGGCGGCAATGCGCCCGAACATGGAGGCCACCTTGCGGCCGTGGTCGCCCGACATGGCTATTCCGGTTCTCCGGGCTTGCCCGGGTAGGGCTCGTGCGTGGTGATGGTGCGCAACACTTCAAGATAGATGCGAGAGAAATGTTCCGTGAAGTTGGAGGGCGAAATGCGCCCCGTCTCCACGAACTTCACCACGATCTCCTTGGCCACCTGAAGGGCCTTGTCCTGTATCTTGTCCACACGATCCTCGCGGGATGGAGTTCGGAAAAAACCGCCCGGGGGGAAATGGCCTTTGACCACCAAAGGACAACCGGGCGGAAAAAGAGAAATACCTTGAAGCACTCCCCTTTTTTTCAAACCCTACCACGCCCCCGCCCGGGAGTCGAGAGGCCCCGGCAGCCGGGGCCTAGGCGGCTGATAAAGTCGGCTTTGCGGCTTTGCCGCCCGTAAGCGTATCCCACAAACCCCGCTTCGGGGTTTGTCTTCAAGCTGAGGCCCCGGCAGCCGGGGCTCCGCCCCGGACCCCGGCAGGGCGCTGCCCTGCACCCGCCAGGGGGGAGCCCCCCCCTGGACCCGGCAGTTGCTTCGCGGGCTTCACCGGGCAAGGTGTCGGTGTGCGGCGGGGCGTCCCGGGACGCGCTCCGACCAACCGAACACGTCTGCGCCTGCCCTCTTCCGGCTCCGGGCCATGGATATTCTTCAAATATGTCCATGGCCCGGAGCCGGAAGAGGGCAGGCGCAGGCCACTTGTCAAACCAACCGGCCGAGCGGATTGACCGCCCCTGCCCTGCGCGAACCCCGGAGCGCGGAGGTTCTTCCGGTACAGACGTGCTCCGGGACTCGGAAAGGGCCGGGGCGGCCCTCGTCACGGCCCGAATCCCTAGAAGGGCAGCACCTTGCGGCCCTGCGCGGCCTCCAGCACCTCGGCAACGCCCAGGTAGAAGGCCGAGGCCCCGCAGACGATGCCCTCCCAGCCCGCGATGGTGCCGATCAGCGCCGATCCGGACCAGTCGCGCACGGCCAGCAGCATGAACAGCACCACGAGCGAGCCGAAGATGAAGCGCAGCACCGGGCTCTTGCCCTTGGTGCCCAGGAACATGAAGAAGGTGAACAGACCCCACACGAAAAGGTACCAGCCCATGTAGGCGTGCTCCGTGGGGCCGGTGATGCCCCACTTGGGGGCCACGATCAAAAACACCAGCGTCAGCCAGAACATGCCGTAGCTGGTGAAGGCCGTGTAGGCGAAGGTGTTGCCCTTCTTGTATTCCAGAATGCCCGCGATCACCTGGGCGATGCCGCCGTAGAAGATGCCCATGGCCAGAATCATGGCGCTGATGGGGAAGAATCCGGCGTTGTGGATGTTGAGCAGGATGGTGGTCATCCCGAAACCGAGAAGACCCACCGGTGCGGGGTTGGCTGTCTGCTGATCCATGGTCGTTTAATCTCCCTGGGAGGTAGGAAATGGGTGTTTCGGCGCGCGAACCCCGCGACGGCGACCGTTCGCCGCGCGGGGGACCGGGGCCGCCGCGCCCCGGAGTGATCTCGGAATGCCCGAAGGCCGTGTTCTCAGATTTCGACGAGTTCGTAGTTGGCCGTGCCCAGGCCGATCTCCTCGGCGTAGGTCAGCTGGAGGTCGCCCTTGGTGTGGCGCCAGAGGCCCTGGAACTTGTGTTCGCCCGGGGCCAGGTTGCAGGTGAGCTTGGAGCCCTTCAGCCCGGCCTGGCCGTTCACCAGGTCGAGGCAGGCCTTGTCGATGGCCACGGGGTCGCTGGAGGCCAGGATGCCGATGTCGGGCACGATGGGCGCGTCGGACCAGGAAGCGCAGTCGCAGTCCGGGGTGACGTTCACCAGAAAGTTGACGTAGCCGCAGCGGCCCTTCTTGTTCTTCACCGCGCCCAGGGCGTATTCCACCATCTTTTCGGTGAAGGGGCCGATCTCGGTGGCCCAGTCCATGGAGACGGCCTTGGGCTTGCAAACGGTGAGGCACTCGCCGCAGCCCACGCAGACCTTCTTGTCGATGGCGGCCTTTTGGTCGGCGAGGGTCACCGCGCCCTCGGGGCAGACCTTGAGGCAGTGGCCGCAGCCGATGCAGGCTTCGCGGTTCACCTGGAAACGGGGGGAGTGCTGGTCGCGCTTGCCGGCCGGGGGCGAGCAGCCCATGGCCAGGTTCTTCACGGCCCCGCCGAAACCCGCCATTTCGTGGCCCTTGAAATGGCTCACGGCCAGAAGCGAATCGGCGTCGAGGATGCCGGAGGCGATCTTCACGGACTGGAAATGCTTGCGGCGGATGGACACCTCGCGCCAGTCGTTGCCGCGCAGCCCGTCGGCCATGAGCACGGGCGCGCCCGCAGTCTCGGGGGTGAAGCCGTGGAGCGTCGCGGTGCGCAGGTGGTCCACGGCGTTGTGGCGCGAGCCGGAATAGAGTGTGGCGGTGTCGGTGAGGAAGGGGTTCGCGCCGTACTGGCGCAGCTTCTCCACCAGGGGGCGGATGAGCACGGGGCTCACGAAGGTGTCGTTGCCCAGTTCCCCGAAATGGACCTTCACGGCGGCCAGGGCCTGGCGCGCGGCCAGTTTTTTGAACCCGGCGAGGTCGAAGAGCCTGGCAAGGCGGGCGATCTTGTTCTCCTTGGGGCCTCGTGCGCGCAGGCTGGCGAAGTGGACCACGGACGGCTTGTCGGGGCGGGGGGCCATTGGGGGCTCCTTGATGAGATGGCGTGGGATTCTTTTGTGCCGGGAGTGGGCGGCGCGTCAAGCGCGACGTTGACATCTCCGGGGAAGCGTGGTGGGGGAGGCTGCTTGCCGGTTTACCGAGCATCCTGGAGGACGTCATGCAATTGAAAACAGCATTCGCCGCGATAGGCCTTTGCCTCGTGTTCGCCGCGCCGGGCCGTGTTCTGGCCTGGGATCAGGTGGCCCAGTACGGCCCCTATGCCCCCCCGCCGCCCCATGGATACTACCACGAGCGCGAGCGCGAACGCGACATCCGGCGCGAGGAGCGCCGCCGCGCCCGAGAATACCAGGAATGGTACGACGACCAGTGGCGCTACCGCACCCAGCGCTATTTCGGCGGCCAAGCCCTCACGCCGCGTCCGGGCGAAAGCTACGAATCGTTCGCGCGCAGGGCGCGCGTGGCGTGCAACAACCAGTGGAACAGTTGCGCCACATACTGCAACACCATCCGCGATCCGAACCGCCGCGCAGCCTGCGTGGCCAACTGCAACAACGAACTCTACGAGTGCAAGTCTGGATTCTAGCGTCAGCATCGGCGATGTTCACGAATCGCCACGATAAGCTCGTTACAAGCTGTTGAAGGAGAGGCCAGAGAGGAGACTTGCATAGAATGTTTCATCCCTGGCCCCGGAGGCTCTTTATGCCTTTTTCTCTTCCACTCCCCCTCGTCCTGGCCCGCCGCGAACTGCGCGGCGGGGTTCGCGGGCTTTGGACGTTTCTGGGCTGCCTGGGCCTGGGCGTGGCGGCCATCGCCCTGGTGGGCACGCTGTCGGAGGCGTTTCGGGCCTCGGTGTCGGAGCAGGCGGCCCAGTTGATGGGCGGCGACGTGGAGGTGAGCCTCTCCAACGCCCCCCTTGCCGACGCGGACCTGGCGCGCCTGGCGGCGCGTGGCCGCGTGGGGCGCGTGCTGGAGATGCGGGCCATGGCCTACGGCGAGGGGGAGGGCAGGCGGGCGCTCGTCTCGGCCAAGGCCGTGGACGGGGCCTGGCCGCTTCTGGGGACGCTGGAGACCGACCCGGCCCTGGAGCGGGACGAGGCCCTGGCAGAGCGTGACGGCGTGCACGGCACGGTGGTCCATCCGGACCTGCTGGAGCGCCTGGGCGTGCGCGTTGGCGATTTCATCGAGGTGGGCGACGCCCGCTTCCAGGTGCGCGCCGTGCTTCGGAGCGAGCCGGACCGGGCCATGCGCCTGCTGGCCTTCGGGCCGAGGCTTCTGCTCTCGGTGGAGGGCATGGAGCGCACGGGCCTGGCGCGGCCGGGCTCCATGGTGCGCCACGAGTACCGGCTGCTGCTGCCCTCCGGGGCGGACGCGGCCGAGACGGCCCGGGAGCTCAAGGAGTCCTTCGCGGACCCGGGCGTTCGGGTGCGCACGGCCTCGGAGGCCGCGCCCAGCATCCGCGACGGTTTCGGCAGGCTGGGCGGGCTCATGGCCCTGGTGGGCCTGTCGGCCCTGCTCCTGGGGGGGCTGGGCGTCTCGGAGGGCGTGGCGGGCTACCTGGAGGGCAAGACCCGGACCATCGCCACCCTGAAGGCCCTGGGCTCGCCCCGGCGGCTGGTGTTCTGGACGTTCTTCCCCCAGGTGCTGGCCCTGGCCCTGGCCGGGATCGGCCTTGGCCTGGCCGTCGGTGCAGCCGTGGGCTGGCTGGCCGCTCCGCTCCTTGGGAGCGTGCTGCCGGTGGAGCCCAAGCCGGGGCTCTATCCGCGCGCCCTGGGCCTGGCTGGGCTCTTCGGGCTCATCACGGCGGTGGCCTTCGCGCTGCCGCCGTTGTCGTCGCGGTTGCGTGTCTCGCCGCTCACGCTCTTCCGGGGCTACGTGGCCCCGGAGAAGGCCCGTCCCACGGGGGGGGCCGTGGCGGCTTCGGGGCTCCTTGCCGCGGCACTGAGCTGGCTGGTGCTGGCCAGTTCGCCGGACCCGCGTCTGGGTTGGGGGTTCCTGGGGGCCTGCGCGGCCTGCGCCGTGGCCTTCTGGCTGCTGGCGAAGCTCCTGACGCTCCTGGCGCGCGCCCTGCCCGAACCGCGCGACCCGCGCGTGGCCCTGGCCCTGCGCGGGTTGCACCGCCCGGGCAATCCGACGGGGGCGGTGGTGGCCTGCCTGGGCCTGGGGCTCACGGCGCTGTGCGCGGTGTCGCTGTCAGACGCCAACTTCCAGCACGCCATGAAAAGCGAGCTGCCCGCCCAGGCCCCGGCCTTTTTCTTTCTGGACGTGCAGCCCTACCAACTGGAGGAGTTCGAGGGCATCGTGCGCGGCGTGCCGGGCGTGACCCGCGTGGACGTGGCCCCCTCGCTGCGCGGGCGCATCGTGCGGGTGAAGGGCGTGCCGGTGGAACAGTTGGATGTGGCCGAGAACGTGGCCTGGGCCGTGCGCGGAGACAGAAGCCTGAGCTACTCCCGGGAGATGCCCCCGGATGCGCGGCTCACGGCCGGGGCGTGGTGGCCCGCCGACTACGCGGGCGAACCGCTGGTCTCCCTGGACGAGGAGGTGGCCAAGGGGCTGGGGCTTCGCGTGGGCGACACGGTGAGCGTGAGCGTGCTGGGGCGCGAGGTGGAGCTGAAGGTGGCGAGCCTGCGGCGCATCAACTGGCTCTCGCTTTCGCTCAACCACGTGTTCGTGCTCTCGCCCGGGGTGATCGACCAGGCCCCGCTGAGCTACCTGGCCACGGCCTACGTGGACCCGGCGCGTCCCGAGGCGTATTCGAAGGTCTATCAGGGCGTGAGTTCGCGCATGGGCAACGTGAGCATCCAGCGCGTGGACGAGGCCCTGGCGGACGTGGGGCGGCTGGCGGGGCAGATCGCGCTGGCGGTGCGGGCCTCGGCGGCGGTGACGCTCCTGGCGGGGCTCCTGGTGCTCTCGCAGAGCCTACGCGCGGCCATGGCGCGCCGCGTCTACGAGACGGTGGTGTTCAAGGTGTGCGGGGCCGGGCGTCGCGACGTGATGGGCATCATGCTGGTGGAGCACGGCCTGGCTGGGCTGGCGGCGGGCCTGGCCGCGCTGGCTCTGGGGTCCGGGCTCTCGTGGTTTTTCATCACGAGCTACCTGCAGGTGGAGTGGAGCTTCTTCGCGGGGCCCGTGCTGGGCGTGCTGGGAACGGCCATGGCGCTGACGCTGGCGATGTCCCTGGCCGGGATGTGGCGGGTGCTCTCCCAGAAGGCCGCGCCGTACCTGCGCGAGGAGTAGGGCGGGGGCGGCCCCGGGAGCGCGAAGGGAGGTGCTACTTCTCCTCCAGCCACTCCCGGAACGCGCGCAGTTCGTCGTTCCAGTCGGGGGAGAGGCGGACCTTGAGGAACTGCGTGAAGAGTTCGTCCACGTAGTCCATGCACTGCTCCACGAGCATCATCTTCTCCAGGAAGGCTGCGTCGGGGTCGTCGCCGTCTTCGAGGCGGGTCTCGATCTTGGGGGTCTTGAGCCCGGAGAGCGAGAACGAGTCCGCGTCCAGGAGCACCATCCAGGTGTTGCCGTCGCGCTCGAAGCGCAGAAGGGACTTGTCCACCAGCTTGCCGTTGCGCAGGCCGAGCTTGGCCTCGGTGAATTCCGCGTGCGGCCCCGTGACCACCGCCTTCTCCACGTTCTCCCCCGAGCCGCCGCGCACCGAGAGGCGCTGCTCCAGGAAGACGTTCAACTCCCCGCCGTCCTTGAGCGTGAAGTTCCAGCCGTTCTTTTCCGAGCGGAACCACAGCCACGTGAGGAAATCCTGCCCGACCACCGGGGCCTGGAGTGCGGCCTTGATGAGATCCATGGCGCTGCTCCTACCGGCCCGCGAAGGGGCTCTGTTCGAGTTCGTCGATCATGGCGTGGCGGGACGCGTCCGCGAGACGCCGGGCAAGGAAATAGGGGTCCAGGGGCTCCAGGGTGAGGTTGAAGCTTAACTTGAAGTAGTCTTCGAAGAGGGTCTTCACCTTGGAGTTGGTGGTGGCCAGGTAGACGCGGTTGGAGCGCAGGTTCCACACGGCGTCGAAAACGGCCGGGATGGGCAGGAAGCGGGCGCGCAGCTTCAAGGCCACCTGGTCCTTGAGCTCCTGCTTGCGGTCCTTGGTGATGAAGGTCTTGCCCGTTTCCTTCATGGCTTCCTTCTCGGCCTTGAGGGCCAGCTGGAAGTGCTTCTTGAACACGGCCGGGGGCACGCGGCGGGTGTCGAGCCGCAGGGAGAAGGCCAGGAAGTGGGCCTTTTCCGGGGGCGCGGCGCGCCAGAAGGGGTCCAGCCAGTCTTCCAGGCAGACCCAGCCGTAGCTGCGCTCGTCGCTGGTGTCGTCGATGTCGCGGAAGGAATACCTGGCCAGCAGCTCGGGGAGCTGGGCCGCCAGTTGGCCGGTCATTTCCTCCACCACGGCGTAGCGGGTGAAGCTGCCGCTGGTCGAAAGCAAGCCCACGGGGACCTCCAAAGGATGCTTGAGGGGGCGCGGATCGCCCCGTCTCGGCCTGGAGGGTCTATCGTCTTTTGGCGCGTCGCGCCAGTCCGGAAGGGTGGCCCGGAATATGCAAATAATCCTCCTGAAAACGGAGGGTATGAACATGTCGCCGGTGTGGAGCGTTTCCAGCGCAAAGGGCCGGATCAGCTTCGGATCCCGGTCGCGCGAGATGATCACGGCCAGGGGCTGCAACGAGCCCTTCAAGGGGTCCTTCTGGTGTCCCGGGCGCAAGTGGTTCTCCAAGGAGCCCTGCCCGTTCTCCAGCAAGGCCGAGTGCGACAACTACCGCCGCATGTGCGGGGCCATCTGAAAAGGTCCCTGGGTTATGACGAAAATGAAACATACTGACAATAATAGCGGCATTCAGACAATTTTGTAGACGCCGTGCCCGGCGGAAGGCTCGCGCGAGAGCCGTCCCGCCGGGGCGGCATTTCATTTTCCTCCGCGATGGGGTAGGAAGCCCTCAAGCAGGACCAACCACCGGAGGACCCATGCCCAGCCGCGCCAAACCCAAAGGCCTCGACACCCGCATCCCCGTCCTGGGGCCGGCCAAGGTGGAATCGCCCCTGACCTACTGCCACTTCGTCTCCGACGAGCAGCGCGTGCCCATCCGCCTCTCCCCCGAGGACCTGGACGACGGCTCCCAGGAATCAGATGTGCTCTTCGAGCCCGCCGGGCCGCGCGACACCATCTATTTCGATTCCTCCAAGGTGAAGGCGGCCATCGTCACCTGCGGCGGCCTGTGCCCGGGCATCAACGACGTGATCCGGGCCATCGTGATGGAGGCGCGCCACAACTACAACGTGGCCGCCACCCTGGGCATCCGCTACGGACTGCAGGGCTTCATCCCAGAGTACGGCCACCAGATCATGGAGCTGGACCACCGCAACGTCTCAAACATCCACGAGTTCGGCGGCACCATCCTGGGTTCCTCGCGCGGGCCCCAGAAGCCAGAGGACATCGTGGACGCCCTGGAGCGCTCCAACATCGGCGTGCTCTTCGTCATCGGAGGCGACGGCACCCTCAAGGCCGCCAGAAAGATCTACGAGGAGGTCACGCGGCGCGGGACCAGGATCTCCGTCATCGGCGTGCCCAAGACCATCGACAACGACATCTCCCTGGTCACCCAGTCCTTCGGCTTCGACACGGCCGTGGAGAAGGCCACCGAGGCCATCCGCTGCGCCCACACCGAGGCCATCGGGGCCAAGAACGGCATCGGCCTGGTGAAGCTCATGGGGCGCGAGTCCGGGTTCATCGCGGCCCAGGCCACCCTGGCCCTCAAGGAGGTCAACTACGTCCTCGTGCCCGAGGACCCCTTCGAGCTGCATGGCGAGCACGGCCTGCTTCCGGCCCTGGAGCGCCGCCTGGCCGACCGCCGCCACGCCGTCATCGTGGTGGCCGAGGGCGCGGGACAGCACCTGCTGCGCCAGAGCGGACAGACCGACGCCTCGGGCAACCTTGTGCTGGGCGACGTGGCCAAGCTCCTCACCAGCGAGATCGGGGCCTACCTGGGCGAGCGCGGCATGCCCCACACCATCAAGTACATCGACCCCAGCTACATCATCCGTTCCGTGCCCGCCAACGCCAACGACCGCGTCTACTGCGGCTTCCTGGGCCAGTTCGCCGTGCACGCGGCCATGGCGGGAAAGACGGGCATGGTGGTCAGCAAGGTCTACGGACGCTTCGTGCACCTGCCCTTCGATTTGGTGACGCGCAGGCGCAAGAAATTGGACCTCACCTCGGACTACTGGCGGGCCGTGTTGGAATCAACGGGGCAGTTCGCCATCTCGCCCATGAGCAAGAAGGGGTCTCCGGCCTGCCCGATCACGGGCGAGATGGTGCGGACCTAGAGGGGGTCAGGCGGGTTTTTCCAGCCAGGCCAGGCAGGCGTAGCCGCCGCGCACGCGGTCCACGGTGAGGCGCGCCCCGGAGGCGCGCTCCATGGCGCGCAGGCGGGGCAGGAGCCCGGCCCGGGGGTGCACCCCGAAGAGCGCCAGCCAGCGCGCGTGGAGCGCCTCCAGCCAGTCCGGCAGGCCGCCCTGGCCCCAGAAATCAACCACGGCCAGCGTGCCGCCCGGGGCCACGGCGTCCCAGCCGGCGTCCAGGGCCTGTTCCCACTCCGGGATCATGGAGAGGCAGTAGGAGTAGAACACCGCGTCGAAGCGCTCCCTGCCGAACGCGCACAGGCAGTCCGGCGATTCGGCCGGGCGCAGGGCCAGGGACGCGCCGGTGCCGCGCAGGGTGCGCCCGGCGGTTTCGAGCATCTTGCCCGAAACGTCCAGTCCGCAGAGCTTCAGGTCCGGGCGCAGGCGCGCCAGGGCCGCCAGGTTGCGCCCCGTGCCGCAGCCCATCTCCAGCACGCTGCCGCCCCTGGGCACGCGCAGGTCCTCCAGGAGCCTGTCGCGCCCCAGCAGGTAAAAGCGGCGCGTGGCGTCGTAAATATGCCGCTGGAAGCCGTAGAGAGCGTCCATGCGCCGTGTCTGTTCCATGGCTCATCCCTCCATCACGTAGAGATGGACCGCCCCGTAGATGGCGCAGCGTTCTTTGGCCCCCAGCTCCCTGGAGCGCTCCCGTTCGTGCCGGAACCGCCGCGACAGGGAGGGGGGAAGGGCCGCCTCCAGGGGCGAGTCCCAGGCCCCGGTGCGGAAGACCACCCTCGCGCCGGGCCGCGCCGTGCGTGCGATCTGCGTCCAGAGGCGGCGCAGCGCCTCGGGGGTCATCCAGTCCTGGGCGTCCAGGAGCGCGTAGCGGTCCAGGGAGCGGGCGGGGGTGCGCTCCAGGCGGGCCTGGAGGCTGTCGTGGAACACGCGGGCGCGGGGGGCCTGCTCCTGGAGTTCGCTGAAGCGTTCGGGGCGCAGGTAGTCCGGCAGGGCCTTACGGCGCGCGGTGTCGTAGCGCCTGGAGAAGGCCTGCCAGGCGAAGGGGTTGTCGGCCACCGGGAAGGCGCAGGCCAGGCGCTCCACGCGGCGGCGGTATTCGTCCAGGAGGCCGCCGGGGCACTCTCCGTCCAGGGCGCGCAGCTGCTGGGGCGGCACGCCCAGGCTGAAGAGCGCCGGGGAGCAGCGGGAGAGCAGCCGCACGGGCAGGCTCTCGAAGAGGGGCTCCAGTTCGCGGCGATAGGCCTCGCGCTGTTCCTCCAGAGTGGCGGCCTTCAGGATGCGCGCGGGGTCGCGCCCCGCGAGACGGCACAGGGCGCGCAGGAGGCCCAGGAAGCGGCCGGTGCGGGAGCGGTCGTAGAGGTTGTCGCGGAACATGGCGATGCGCGGTCCGGCCAGAGGGTTCGGGCGCGTGGACCAGTAGCGGGCCGTTTCCGGAGGCAGGGCGGGTTCGATGTGCTCTCGGTAGGCGCGCGGGTTGTCCGGGTGTCCGCCCAGGCCGAAGAAGCGGAAGAAAGCCTCGTGGCCGGGGAGGCGCCGGGCGGCCTCCAGCTTGAGGCGGCTCAGGTGCACGTGGTGGGCGTTGAGGTCCACGGCCGTGACGGAGCGCGCCCCGGCCAGCAGGTAGTGGCAGACGTTGCAGCCGCCGGAGGCGATGGAGAGCACGTCGTGCTCCGGGCCGATCTCCAGGGCTTCCAGGTCCACGCGGGGGTCTTCCCATATCTGGTTGTAGACCATCCCCGAAAACCACCAGCAAAAAAGACGTTCCAGCAGGCCCTGGCGGCTTAGGGTCGGATGCTGGCGCACGGCGGCTCCCAGGAGCGCGGCGCTTTGGTTCGGCATGGTTCCTCCGGCGTGTGACGCTTGGTCGACGCTAGGCCCAGGCCGTTACGGACCTGTGACGCCGGGGCGCTTTTCCGGAGGAACCGGCTGACCGGCTAGTTGTTCTTCTTCTTGTTCCCCTTGACGTAAGGGTTGTCCTTCCATGGCTGGCCGGGCTCGCCGTCGAACTCCCTGTATTTGCCCAGGGCGCCGGGGGGCAGCCCAGGCGGCAGGCCCCCCTGCCGCCAGTGGCCTCCCTGGAAGAAGTAGTAGAGGCCCGAGGCCGGGTCCATGTAGAGGTTCTGGGCCGGGTAGTAGCGGTAGCGCTGCTTGGCCCGGTAGCCGTGGGCCGGCGCCCAGGGGGGCGGTCCGCCGGACTTGCCCTGCCCAGGAGGGCCGTACTGGTCGTAGCCCTGGGGAGGCGCGTCCTTCTTCTTGGCCATGGACGCATCGGGCGCGGCCATGGCCAGGGCCAGAAACAGGATCGTCGGGATGGTTGGCTTCATGGCGACCTCCTGGCACGGAGCATAACACGGATACGGTCCGCCGCACCAGGGAAACGGTTTGAAATTTGCCAGGCCTGGCGCTATCATCGGTTCATGTTCCCACGCCGCGCCGTCCTGTGCTTCGTCCTCGCGCTGGCGTTATGCCCAGCGGCTCCGGCCGGGGCCGAGCCCCTGAGCCAGGAGGCCATGGCAGTGCATGTGCTGGACCGCCTCTCCTTCGGCCCCTATCCCGGCGAGATCGAGCGCGTGCGCGCCATGGGCTGGCAGGTCTACGTGGAGGAGCAGCTGGCCCCGGAGAAGATGGCCCTGCCGCGCGCGCTCACCGATCGCCTGGCCGCCCTGCCCACCCAGTCCATGGACACCGTGGCGCTCTTTCGCGCCTACGGCCCCAAGCCTCCGGGAGGCCCGCGCAAGACGCCCACCCTGGACGAGATCAACCAGGCCAAGGAAAAGGCCGCCGTGATCCAGAACGAGGCCGCCGAGGCCAGGCTGTGGCGGGCCATCCTCTCGCCGCGCCAGCTGGAGGAGCTGCTCGTGGGCTTCTGGTGCAACCATTTCAACGTGCCCGCCTCCAAGGGGCTGGCCCACCTCTGGGTGGGCAGCTTCGAGCGCGAGGCCGTACGGCCCCACGTCCTGGGCCGCTTCGAAGACATGCTCCTGGCGGCCACGCGCCACCCGGCCATGCTCATCCACCTGGAGAACTGGCTCTCGGCCTCGCCGGAGAGCCCGGCTGGCAAGGCCCTACAGCGTCCCCTGGCGGAACTGCACGCCAGGGAGCTGCTCTCGAGCCACACCATGGGGGCCGACGCCAAGCCGAAGGCCCAGGACGTGCAATCCCTGGCGCTCATCCTGGCCGGATGGACCGTCGGCTCTCCGCGCACCCCCCAGGACGGCGGCGGCTTCACCTTCGACGAGCGCCGCCACGACATGCGCGACAAGCCCTTCCTGGGCCAGACCGTCAAGGGGCAGGGCGTGGCCGAGGGCGTGGAGGCCTTGAAGCTTCTGGCCGCCCGACCCGAGACGGCCCGCAGCCTGGCGGGCAAGCTGGCGCGGTTCTTCGTGGCCGACGCGCCTCCCCGGGAACTGGAGGAGCGCCTTGCCAAGGCCTGGCTGGACAGCGGAGGCGACCTGCGCGTCGTGCTGGGGGCGCTCTTCGCCTCGCCGGAATTCGCGGACGCGCGTTTCGCGGGGACCAAATTCAAGAACCCCGAGCGCTGGCTGGTCTCGGTGGCGCGGGCCGCCTCGCGCCCCGTGGTCGAGACGCGCAGCCTGGCCGAACACCTGGAATGGCTGGACATGCCCCTCTACGACGCTCCGGGCACGTCGGGCTTCCGCGACGCGCAGGAGGCCTGGCTCACGGCCGAGGGGCTGCTCAAACGGCTGAACCTGGCGGTGCAGGCGGGGCAGGGGGGCTTGCCCTGCTGGTCGCCCGGGACGTGGCGCGCCCTGGAGCCCCTGGACGCCCAGACCCTGGCCGCCGTCATGGGGCGCACGCCGTCGCCGGATACGGCCCAGGCCCTGCGGGACGCGGCCCCGGACCTCAAGGCGGGCGTTTTCCTGGGCTCGCCCGAGGCGCAGAGGCACTAGCACATGGCCGCGCACGTCACGAACCCCGGCGCGCATCCGGCGCGCGTTCTTCGGAGGAGACCGTGAAACGCAGGGATTTCCTGTCGGCCATGGCCGTGGGGGCAATGGGGGGGCTGATCCCGGCCCCGGCGCGCGCCCAGGCGTCCCGGCGGCTGGTGGTCTTCTTCCTGCGCGGCGGCCTGGACGGGCTTTCGGCCCTGGTTCCCCTGGAGGAGCGCTGGTACTGGCAGGCCAGGCCTTCCATCGCCATCCCGCCCCCGGGGGAGCCGGGCGGCGCGCTGCCCCTGGCGAAGGGCTTCGGGCTGCACCCTGCACTGGAGCCCCTGCGCAGGCTCTGGGACGAGAAACTCCTGGCCGTGATCCCCGCCTGCGGGCTGCCCTCGCCCGTGCGCACCCATCCCGAAGCCCAGCGCGACATGGAGAGCGGCCTGCCCGGCGACCGCCACGCGGCCGAGGGCTGGATGTCCCGGCTGCTGCCGCTCCTGGAGAAGAACGCCAAGGGGCTCACCCTGGCGGTGAGGCCGCCCCTGATCGGGCAGGGCAAGCCGGGCCTGCGCAACGTGCAGCCCACGGGCTATCCGCCTTCCATCTGGCGGCTGGAGCGCCCCGCGGCCTTCGCGGCCTTCGACGCGGCCTACAAAGGCATGGACGCCCTGGGGCGCATGTACCGCCAGTCGCAGATCACGCTGCGCAACAAACTCGTGGAACTGGACCGTGAAATTTCCGTGTCCGCCGGGGGTGCGCCTTCGGTGCACGCCCTGCCGCAGCTGGCCGGACAGGTGGCGGACTACCTCTCCAAGGCGCCGGACGCGCGTCTGGTCTTCGCGGCGCTGGGGGGCTTCGACGCTCATTTCCAGCAGGGCGCGGGCTCGGGCAGGCTGGCGGAGGCGTTTCTCTCGCTGGGCAAGGGCATGGAGGCCATGGCCAAGGCCCTGGGGCCGGACCTGGAGCGCACGGCGGTGCTCTTCCTGAGCGAGTTCGGGCGCAGCCTGCGCGAGAACGAGTTCTCGGGCACGGACAACGGCTACGCCACCCTGTGCATGGTCCTGGGGGGCGGCGTGGCCGGGGGGGCGCTGCACGGCCCATGGCCCGGGCTCGCCCCGGACAAGCTGGCCGACGGCCTGGACCTGGCCGTCACCGTGGATTTCCGTGAGCCCCTGGCCGAGATCGCCCAGCGCCACCTGGGCCTGGACCGGGCCGCCCTGGCTCAGATCCTGCCGGGCTACATGCCCACGGGCGCGATTCGCAGCCTCTTCAACGCCCCGCCCTCTTAAGTTTCCCGTCCGCCTGCCGAACAGAGACCTTGGGAAAGGGCCGCGCCGCGTGGCGTGGTTGACACGGATGTCCTCTAGCCCAAGGAGCCATGCATGGCCAAAATCATCTCATTGCGGGAATTCGCGCGTTCGCGGGGCGTCCCTCCCCCGGCCGCGCGGGAGATTCCCCCGGACGGCGAACCCTACATCAACGACAGCCAGGTTTGGTCCAAGGATTACAGCAAACTGGAGAACGTCGTCTTCGGCGTGCTGAAAATCCGCGAGGTGCTCAACTACTACCTCTACTACGAGGACGTGTGGGCCTACCTCATCCTCAACCTTCTGGACGCAGCGGCCATGGCCACGCCGGAGGACCATACGGAGCTGCACGAGGCCGTGGCGCATCTTCGCAACTACATCGTGCAGGCCGTGGACGCCTCCAACCGTCGGAACATGTTCGCGGCGCTGCTCATCCTGGACCTCATCGAGAAGGCTCCGGGATTCAAAGCCCAGGTCATGGGTTTGCCGCAGGATTGATGCCCGGCGCGGCGGCGCGCCAGCCGTGAGCGCCTGACGGGCGCGATGGCATCAGGGGGCGCGTCGGCAGACGGCGCCTGCCCCGCGCGACAGGGAGGAAAACGCGACGGTCCGGCCGGAAACGGTCCGGACTGTCGCGTTTTGCTTTGGCGCGCGAAGGGGCGGCCCATGCGCCGGGCAGGCTGGTGAACCGGGCCGCGCGCCACTAGTGCAAGTGTTCCGAGGGAGTGTCCGGAGCCGGTCAAAGTGCCCCAAGGCCTTCCTTGTCCGCACCAGGGGGGCGGGAATGTCCGTCGTCCATGCTCCGGTTCCGCAGGAAGGCTGGCGTGAAGCGAGGGATGCGCCTCCCGGCATGTTCATCTTTGAACTTGCCAAGCGTTCTCCTTGTTCACTAGAATGCTCTAACTGGATTTGCAGGGGGAGCTCATGGGCCATCGTATGTCGCCCGGGACGGCAGGGTTTCTCCGGAGCGGGCGCGGCTGGCGTCCTCTTGCGGTCCTCGCGGCGCTGACCTTCCTGCTGGCCCTCTTTCCGGCCGACGCCCCCCCGGCCGCGCCTTCCGGGCCCGACGCGCCCGGACCGGTGGAACGCCGGGTGCTCATCCTCTGCAACACCGCCACCCAGAACCCGCTCACCAACACCCTGGCCTATCACGGCTTCCAGACCGTCCTGAACTACCTGGGGCTGGTGGCCGTCTCCTTCGACCTGGCCGAGCGCCCCCTGCCCGGTCCCGAAGAGATGAGGGACGTGCGCGCCGTCATCGTCTCGCTCAACACCAGCGAGGTCTACCGGGCAGGCGAATACCACGAGTGGCTGCACCGGCAGCTGGACGCGGGCAGGAAGCTCGTGGTGCTCGACTCGCTCGGGCCTGGCGAGGCCCTGGAGACGCCCGAAGGCACGGCCCGCTTCCTGGAACTCTACGAGCGCCTGGGCGTGCGGTACAAGGCCGGACCCGTCAAGGACCGCTCCCGATTGCGCTTCACCACCCTGGACCCGGCCATGACCGGCTACGAGCGCAAGCATCCGTCCCATCCGTCCCATTACGAGCACATCACCCCGCTGCGCCCCGACGTGAGGGTCCACGTGGGCGTGAGCACCGACAGGCCCGAGGACGGCGAGAGCCCCATGGTCTTCACCTCGGACACCGGCGGGGTCATCTTCGGCAACGAGTTCGCCTACTGGCTGGACCCCCTCTCCACGCGCTCCAAGTGGTACATCGACCCCTTCGTCTTCATGGCCAGGGCTCTGGATCTGCCCGTGTACCCCGTGCCGGACCCCACCACCCTCAACGGGCGTCGCGTGGCCTTCTCCCATGTGGACGCCGACGGCTTCTCGGGCGTGAGCCTCATCGACCGCACCAGGACATGCGCGGCCGTGCTCTCCGACGAGGTGCTTTCCAAGGTCGACTTCCCGGTATCCTTCTCGGTGATCGAAGCCGAGATATCGCCGGACTTTTTCGGCAACGCCAAGCTCATGGACACGGCCCGGGACATCCTGGCCCTGCCCAACGTCGAGCCCGCCTCGCACACCTTCTCGCACCCCTTTTTCTGGAACCCCGGCAACAAGGACCAGGTCCGCTACACCGACCGCTTCGCCTTCGACATCCCCGGCTACGCCCTGGACCCCTGGCGCGAGATCGCGGGCTCCGTCGATTTCGTCAACAACAACCTCGTCCCGGAGGGCAAGCGCTGCCGCCTCCTCTTCTGGAGCGGCGCCTGCGACCCCCTGCCCGAACACCAGGCCATCGCGCGCGACAACGGCCTGCTGGCCATCAACGGCGGCGACACGCTCTGGGACGCCGCGCACGATTCGCTCTTCGGCGTCAAGCCCCTGCACCGCCACCTGGGCGGCGGACTCCATCAGATCCACATCGGCCAGGCCAACGACAACATCCTCACCAACCTCTGGAGAGGACCTTTCAACGGCTACCGCAACATCATCGAGACCTTCAAACGCACGGGCAGCCCCAGGCGACTCAAGCCCATCGACATCTACTACCACGTCTTTTCCACCGAGAAGCTGGGGGGACTCAACGCCCTCAAGGAGGTCTACGCCTGGGTGGCCGCGCAGCCGGTGGCCCCGCTGTTCACCAGCGCCTACGTGCAGTCCGTGCAGGACTGGATGGACGTGCATCTCGAGCGCCTCGGCCCCGACCTGTTCTCCGTGGCGGACTACGGCCTGAGTCTGACCCTGCGCCTGCCCGCCGACGGCCCCGCGCCAGACATGTCGCGTTGTGAGAACGTGCTGGGCTACGACAGGCAGCCCGAAGGGCTCTACGTGCACCTGGCCCCGGGGCAAAAGCGCGCCGTGCTGGCGCTGGCCGCCAAGGACGATGCGCCTGCGGGCGCGCCCTTCCTGCGCGCGGCCAGCGGCTACGTGCGCGACTGGACCGTCACGGAGCGCGTCCTGACGTTCACCACGCAATTCTTCACCCGCAACGGCAAGGTGACGCTGGGCGGACTCAGGCCGGGCGTCGTGTACTGGGCGTCGGGTCCGGCCCTGGGCGGGCGAAGCGTGGGCCGCGCGGCCTCGGAGGAAGGCACGGTCAGCCTGGAGGGGCTCGCCTCGGGCGCGCTGACCCTGCGCTTCCCCTGAGTGGTCCCTTCCCTGGGCGGTCCTCCACGGACGAGGCTCAGGCGTCTTCGCGCCGCGCCGCTTCGCCCCGCGTGGCCAGGGCGGGGCAGAAGGCAAGGGCCGCCGAGCAAAGACGAGTGGCCTCGCCGCGTCCCTCGTGGAGCTCCAGCGGGGGTTCCACCACCATTCCCGATCCCGCGTTCTTCACTGCTTCCAGCAGAGCCAGCCGGGCCGGTTCGTCCAGGCGCGAATGCACCAGCCGCAAGCGCTTGGGCGCAAGCCGCGCGTCCCGGCAGGCCTCCATGAGGTCCGCCAGCCTGTCGGCCGGATAGACCGCGCAGAACGCCCCCCGGTTGGCCAAGAGCCAGGAGGCCGCCCGGGCGAAGTCCCCGGCGTTTCCACGGGTGGCGAACCGCGCATCCTGACGGCCGGGCGAGAGGCAGTCCTGTCCCGTGCCGGGCTCGCGGTAGGGTGGATTGGCCAGGGCCAGGGTGAAGGTCTCCGGTGGGTGGATGCGGCGGATGTCCCGCAGGTCGCGCTCTTCGGCCCGGAAGACGTGTTCCAGACCCAGGAGCCGGGCGTTCTCCCCGGCGGCGCGGACCATGGCCGGGTCCACATCCAGGCCCAGGGCCTCGCGCGGCGTGTGGACGCCCTCGCGCAAGAGCAGCGCCAGGGCGGCCACGCCGCAGCCCGTGCCCAGGTCCGCCACGCGGGCGTCGCGCTTGGGCCGGGCGAAGGCGGCCAGGAGCAGGGGGTCCAGGGAAAAGCGGTAGCCTCCATCGGGCTGGACGAGCCCCGTGGGGAAGCCCTGGCGCGCGGCCAGGACCGCTCCGGATGGGGGGAAGGGCGTCACGATCCTGAGCGGGCGCGCCGCGTGAGCCTGCGCAGGACGAAATCCCCCAGCATGCGGGCCTCTTCCACGCGGAAGACGAACGCCAGGAGCATGTAGCCGGTGGCCCAGACCGCGATGAGCCCCAGGGCGGCCCACGGCCCCACTGGGGTGAGCCAGGCGGCCAGGCCCACGGCGAGGCTCAGCAGGGCGCTCACGGCGGTGGTGCGGCCAGGGGCGAACCACGGCCCGGCCTTGGCCGTGAGGGCGCGACCCAGAAGCCATACGTTGAGCCACGAGGAGAGCGACGTGGCCAGGGCCAGCCCCACGTGTCCCATAGGGAGCATGAGCGAAGCGCCCAGAGCCACGTTGGCCAGCATGGACCAGAACCCCGCGCGCACCGGGGTTTTGGTGTCGTGCAGGGCGTAGAAGGCCGAGACCAGGGGGCGCACGCAGGCAAAGGCGGGCAGTCCCGCGGCGTAGGCCACCAGGGCGCGGGCCGTGGCGTCGGCGGCCTCGGGGGTGAAGGCCCCCCGGCCGAAGAGCACGTCCACCATGGGCCAGGCCAGAGCCGCCAGCCCCGCCGTGGCGGGCAGGCAGATGAAGAGCGTGAGGCGCAGCGAGGCCATGAGCGTTCGCTTGAATTCGACGTGCTCGCCAGCGGCGGCCAGCCGCGCCAGGCTGGGCAGGGCCACGGTGCCCACGGCCACACCGAAGACGCCCAGGGGAAACTGCACGAGCCTGTCGGCGTAGTACAACGCCGAGATGGACCCCGCCGCCAGGAACGAGGCCAGCAGCGTGCCCACCAGGATGTTGAGCTGGTAGATGGCCGCCCCGAACACCGTGGGCAGCATGAGCCTGCCCATGCGCACCACGCCCGGGTCCAGGAGCCGCCAGGGGCCGATCCAGGTGAAACCGAAGCGCCTGAGGGCGGGCTGCTGCATGAGCATCTGGCCCATGCCGCCCGCCAGCACGGACCAGGCCAGGGCCTGGGGCACGTCCAGGCCGAAGAGCCAGGCCACGCCGCAGCCCAGGATGATCACGGTGTTCAATTCGCTGGTGGCCAGGGCCGGGGCCAGGAAGTGGCCCATGGCGTTGAGCGCGCCCATGCACAGGGCCACGATGGAGATCTGGATGATGTAGGGGAAGACGATGCGCACGAGCCCGGTGGTCAGTTCCATCAGGGCCGGGTCGTCGGCGAAGCCCGGGGCCACCAGGTAGGTGATGGGCCGGGCGAAGGCCATGGCCAGGGCCGTGACCACGCCCAGCACGGCCAGGAGCCAGACCAGTGCCGAGCGGGTCATGGCGAAGGCGGCCTCGTCGCCCTGTTTCTCGCGCAGGTCCGAGAAAACGGGCACGAAGGCCATGGTCATGGAGCCTTCGGCGAAGAGGCGGCGCAAGGTGTTGGGCAGGCGGTAGGCCACGTAGAAGGCGTCAGCCGCGGGTCCCGCGCCCAGCACGTAGGCCACCACCACGTCCCGGAAGAAGCCCAGCACGCGCGAGAGGAGCGTGGCCCCGCCCACCACGGAGGCGTCCTTGGCGATCTGCTTGAGGTGAGTGCTCATGGGCTGTGGTGTGTACTTGAAAGCGGCAGCAGTGCCAATGCCAAAGGATTATTGTTGGCGCATATTGTTCGGCATATATTATTCGGCTCGCTTCGGCCGCACCCGACGCATGCCGCATCCGGCAGGCAGGTGCGCGGAAGGGACGCGGATGATGTGCCGGGCGCAAGGGTCCTGATGCGGTATGGTATTGGCGCTTCTGATGATGTGTATATCCGTTTGGAATCATAATCGATTTGTTTGGTGGATGGTTTCTGAGTATCTGGATGCCCAGTCTTCGACGGCAAGGTGTGGTTGTGGACGCAACGGACAGGTCAACCGTGTTCCTGCGGCGGTAAAGAGAGCATGATGAACAGTGCGCCGGTATTCAACGCCGTCAATGCCCGGAAAGCGTTCGTCCTCCCTTCCGGGCGGCGCGAACCGGTGCTGGACGGAGTGAGCCTCTCGGCCTTCAAGGGGGAGATCGTCACCATCCTCGGCCCCAGCGGGTGCGGCAAGTCGACCTTGCTGCTGGCCTGCGCCGGGCTGGAAACCCTGGACGAGGGGAGCGTTTCCGTGGAGGGCGTGCCTCCCGGGGCTTCGGCCACGGCCATGGTGTTCCAGGACTTCCTGCTGTTTCCCTGGCGGACGGTGTTGGACAACGTGGCCTTCGGGCTGGAGGTCCACGGCATGGGGCGGGCGCGCGGCAGGGAGCGGGCCATGGAGCTGCTGCGGCTGGTCGGCCTGGAGGATTCCGCCAAGCGACACCCCTTCGAGCTCTCCGGCGGCATGCGCCAGCGCGTGGGCATCGCGCGGGCGTTGGCCGTGGAGCCCGCGCTCCTGCTCATGGACGAGCCCTTCGGCGCGCTGGACGCCATGACCCGCGAGACCATGCAGATCGAACTCCTGCGCCTGCGCGACGCCACGGGGCTGACCGTGCTTTTCGTCACCCATTCGGTCCCCGAGGCCGTGCTGGTGGGCGACCGGGCGCTGGTGATGAGCCCCCGCCCCGCCCGGGTGCTCGCGGAGCTTGTCATCGATCTGCCCAGGCCGCGCACCCCGGACATGCTCACAAGCGACCGGTTCAAGGCCCTGGAGCGCCAGCTGCGCGCGGCGCTGCGCCAGGGCGACGCCCAATCCTGAAAAACACGGGACACGCCCATGAATCCTACTCTCCGACGTCTCGCCATGCCGCTGATCTTGTTGGTGTTCTGGCAGATTGTCGCCTCCCAGAAGCTCGTGGACCCCTTCTTCTTTCCGCCGCCCCTGAAAATCTTCCAGGCGCTCGTCAAGCTGTTCACCCACGAGAACCTGCTGGGCCAGATCGGCATCAGCCTGGGAAGGGCCACGCTGGGGTTCGCCCTGGCCACCGTGGCCGGGCTGACCCTGGGGCTGGCCATCGCGGCCTCCCGCGTGCTGGAGGACCTGCTGGACCCCCTGATCGAGTACATCCGGCCCATCTCGACGTTCGCGCTGGTGCCGGTGCTCATCGTCTGGTTCGGCATCGGGGAGACCTCCAAGGTGCTGCTGATCTTCAAGTCCTGCTTTTTCCCCATCGCGCTCAACACCATCGCGGGCATCAAGGGGGTGGACGGCAAGCTCATCCTGGCCGCGCGCTCCTTCGGGGCCAGGGGATGGTTCCTCTGGCGGCAGGTGCTCATCCCGGCCGCCATGCCCACCATCTGCACCGGGCTTCGTATTTCCATCGGCATGGCCATGCTCTCCATCGTCGGCGTGGAGATGCTCTCGTCCGATTCCGGCCTGGGGTACCTGGTCATCGATTCGCAGCGGATTTTCGCCACGGACAAGATGTTCGCGGGCATCGTGATCATATCGGTCATCGGCTACAGCCTGGACCGGGCGGCCAAGTCCGTGGAGGCCGTCGCCCTGTCCTGGCACAAACGCGCCTCGCTGGAGGGCGGGCGCTCCTAAACCTGGAGGTGATGTCGCATGCGGAGGGTTTCGGGAATGGCGGTGCTGCTGGTTCTGCTGCTGGCCGGTGTGGTCCAGGCGGCGGAATTGCCGGTGATGCGCCTCTCTTACGGCAAGTTCATCGATGACCTGCCCTTCTATGTGGGGGTGGAGAAAGGGTTCTTCGAGGCGGAAGGCGTCCGGGTGGAGCTGGTGGAACTCAAGGGCGAGACCAACATCATGGCCGCGGCCATGCGCGGGGACATCGACGGCGGCAACATCGACGTGCCCGCCTCGTTCCACGCCGTGAAGCAGGGGCTTCCCATCCGGGTGGTCTCCTGGTTCGGCCAGGCCCACAAGGGCACCAAGTGCGGCCTGCACGTGCCCGTCGATTCGCCGGTGAAGAACCTGGGGGATCTCAAGGGCAGGCGCGTGGCCTCGGCCGGGTCCATCACCACGAAGCTCATGCTGGGCGAGGGGCTGCGCCAGTTCGGCCTGACCTCGGCCGACATCGAGCAGGTCGCGGGCATGAAGCTCGACGAGCCCATGAAGTTCGAGGCGGCCCTCAAGGCGGGGGCGGTGGATTTCGTCATCACTTGAGACCCTGTCACTGCCATGCTGGAGATGCATGGCGTCAGCCGCCTCGTGGCGTCGTTCAACGACGTGATTCCCGGTTTCGTGTTCTCCGGCGTCTTCTTCCCCGAGAAAACGCTTTCGGAGAAGCCCGAGCAGGTGCGGGCCTTCCTGCGCGGGCTGGTTCGGTCCTTCGAGTTCATGCGCGCCGAGGAGGCCCAGGCGCGCGAGTTCATTCCCAAGTACGTGAAGGTGGAGCGCGAGGTGGCCTTCGCCTCGGCCCTGCGCGACTTCTCCGGGAACGGCCGCGTCCCGGACAGCCAGTTGGAGAAACAGTTGGGTCTCATGCGGGACTTCAAGCTCATCGACGAGATGGTCCCGGTGGGCAACGTGGTGGACTATTCCTTCCTGCCGGCACGCTGAGCGGCCGGGAGGCACAATGCGGGGCCGGCTGCGGCCCCGCATCCATGAATCGAGCGGCGACGCTCCAGCCCGAAACGGAACATGGCCATGAGTTCAAGAGTCTACGGGATCGACATCGGTTCGCGCTCCATCGGGCTCGTCGTGTTGGGCGAAGAAGGCGTCGAGCATTCGCTGAGCGTCCCCACTACGTACGATGTGCTGAAGCAGTGCCGCGCCGTCCTTGAAGGCGTGAGCGGCTGCCTCGCGGTGGCCACCGGGTACGGCCGCAAGCTTTTCCTGAAGGAGTTCGGCGTTCCGGGGCGCTTCGGTCGGGTGCTGGACATCACGGAGATCCAGGCGCACGCCCTGGGCGCGCGGGCGCTGTATCCCACCGCGCGCACGGTGCTTGACATCGGCGGCCAGGACACCAAGGTCATCGCCATGACCCCCGGCGGAAAGGTGGTCCGGTTCGAGATGAACGACCGCTGCGCCGCCGGGACGGGCAAGTTCCTGGAGTTCATGGCCACGGCGTTGCAGACGCCGCTCGACCGGTTCGGCGGGTTCGCCCTGGGGGCGGACAAGCGGATCGCCATCAGCTCCATGTGCACGGTGTTCGCCGAAACCGAGGCCACCACGCTCATGGCCCTGGGCGAGCGCGCCGAAAACATCGCCATGGGTTTGCACCTGGCCATCGCCGGAAGGGTCCAGTCCATGATCGGGCGCATCGGATGCGAGCCGCCTCTGGTCTTTTCGGGCGGCGTGGCCCGCAATCCGTGCATCGTGCGGCTGTTGGAGGAGGGCCTGGGCATGGCCCCCCTGATCCCCCGGGACCCCGACCTCGTGGGGGCGCTCGGCGCGGCCCTGCACGGGAAGGCCCTTTTGAGCAAGCAATCAAGCCTGGAGGCAGTGTGAGAGCAGCAAGCCTGGAGCGCTTCGACGGATTGGCGGACCGTTTTCTGGCGGACATCGAACCGCTGAAAGAGGCCGGCGCGCTGGTGGTCGGCATCTACTGCACGTATGCGCCCAGGGAGCTGGTCAGCGCCGCGGGGGCGCTGCCCGTGGGGCTCTGCGGCAAGAAGCAGGCCCCGATCCCGGCGGCGGAAAAGACGCTCCCGGCCAACCTCTGCCCCCTGATCAAGTCCAGCTACGGCTACGCGATCACCGGGACCTGCCCCTACTTCGCTGCCGCGGACCTTCTGGTGGGTGAAACCACCTGCGACGGAAAGAAGAAGATGTATGAATTCCTGGGCGCGGTGAAACCCATGCACATCATGCATCTTCCTTTTGCGACGGGCGCGGCCCAGGAGGCGTACTGGACGCAGGAGATGCGCCGGTTCAAGGAGTTTCTGGAGTCCGCGACCGGCAACCGCATCACGGAGGACGGCCTGCGGGAGGAGATAAGGGTCCAGAACGAGGTGCGCCGCCTGCTGGCGCGCGTGCTCAAGCTCTCCTCGGGGGCATGCTCCCCCCTGAGCGGGCTGGACATGATGGCCGTCAGCGAGGCCAAGAGCTACGTCGCGGACCCGCGCGCCTACGCCGCCATGCTGCGCGACCTGGCGGCGGAGCTGGAGGCCATGGCCCGTGCCGGGCAGTCCGGCGTGGCGACGGGGGCCAGGCGGATCCTCCTGACCGGCTGCCCGGTGGGGCGTGGGTCGGAGAAGGTGGTGCGGCTGCTCGAAGAAAGCGGGGCCGTGGTGGTGGCCGCCGAGAATTGTTCGGGCGTGAAGAGCTTCGACCTTCTGGCGGACGAGTCGGGCGACCCCCTGGTGGCGCTGGCGCGGCGCACCCTGTGCATCCCCTGCTCCGTCATGACGCCCAATGCGGGCAGGCTCTCCCTGCTCGACCGGTTGACGGAAGAATACAGGCCGGAAGGCGTGGTCGATCTCACCTGGCAGTGCTGCCACACCTACAACGTGGAATCGCCCATGGTGCAGGGGCACATGCTGGGCAAACACGGCCTGCGGACGCTGCACATCGAAACGGACTATTCCGAGGCCGATACCGAGCAGCTTCGGACCAGGATCGAAGCCTTCCTGGAACTGCTGTAAGCGGCAGGGGCGCAAGCCGCCCGGGCTGTTCGATTCACGTTCCCAGCGACGGGTGTCCGCGCCCCGGGCCTTTGGTCCGCCCGGACCCGGGCGGGAACGGCGCGATGGCATCCCTTTCCGGGAGGGGGCAGCCGGGCGGGCCTTTCTCCCGCGCCTGATCGCGGGCTACCAGAAGATGCGCCGGAAGCGGTCGAAGAGCCCCTGGGCCGAGGCCTCTCCGTCGGGCCTGGGGGCCTGGCGCATCTGGGCCTCGCGCTCCTGGAAGACGCGGGTGACGTTGGCCACCAACTGGGGGTTCTTGTCCATCACTCCCCGGAAAGCCTCGCGGTCCAGTTCCAGGCAGCGCACGGGGGTCACGGCGGTCACGTCGGCCTGGCGGGGCTCGCCGGTGAGCAGGGCCATTTCGCCGAACAGGTCGCCCTGTCCCAGGCGGGTCAGTTCGCGTCCGTCGCGCGCCACGGCCACCTCGCCCTCGGCGATGAGGAACATGGTGGTCCCGCCCTGTCCCTGCTCCACGATGGAGGCCCCGGGCGGATAGGTGCGCACGGCGGCGCACTGCACGATGAGCTCCAGTTCGTCCTCGCGCATGCCCTCCAGGAGCCCCACGCCGCTCAGGAGTTCCGTGAGGTCGCCGTGCTTCTGGGGGGCCTTGCGCGGCCCGGTCACGAGCCGACGGCGGGCCATGGGGAACTCGATGCCCTGCTTGTGGAATTCGTACCACACGGCCGAGAGCACCTCGCTGCGCGCGGCGTAGACATCCTCGTAGTCGTCCACGTAGAAAACCAGGCGGTAGAGGGCGTGGTCCAGGGTGATCTCGGCCAGGCGCACGCGCGGGGCGCGGTTTTTCGAGACCAGCGGGGCCTTGCGCAGCACCTCCTCCAGGGAGCTTTTCACGCGCACGGGCGGGGCGGCCAGGGGCGCGGGCACGGGCACGACCAGGCTCACCTCCGGGAAGGGCTCGGTGAAGTTGACCACACGCTCCTTGGCCACGGCGTTGTTGGGCAGGAGCACCTGGTTTCCGGCGAAGGTGGTCAGCTTGGTGTAGCGCCAGGTGACTTCGGTCACCTGGCCCTCCAACTCGCCCACCTTGATCCAGTCGCCGATCTTGAAGGGCTTCTCCGTCTGGATGAGCAGCCCCGAGAAGAGGCTGCCGATGGTGTCCTGCATGGAGAAGCCCACCACGGCCGTGAGGATGGCCGAGGAGGTGAGCAGGGAGCTTACGTCCACGCCAAGGACGCTGCGCAGGCCGTAGGCCACCAGGAAGAGCGTCATGGCGAAGGAGAGCAGGTTCAGGAGGATGCGGTTGGGCGGCCGCTTCTGGATGCGCGCGAGCCACACCCCGGCGTAGAGGTCGTGCAGGATCGCCCGGAAGGCCAGCCAGATCACCACCCCGTGGAGCACCATCATGAAGGTGGCCCAGGTGTCGCGCAGCACCTGCACCTCCAGCACGCGCAGGGCCGCCAGGACCAACAGCCACTTGAACAGGCTGAGCGCCCCGGCGGCCCCCTTGCCCGCGAAGCGCAGTTGGAGGATGTGGAGCAGGAGGGCGGCTCCGCAAAGAACGCCGACGAGGGTCAGGGAGGAGGGACTGGCCTGTTCGATGGCATGCAGGAGGTCGAGCACGGGGGTGGTCATGGGGCGCAGTGTAGCGGCCCCGGCGCGCAAGGCAACGGTTTTTTCTTGCCCCCGCTCCGCCGGTGCGCTACCCGCCCGGCGTGGCAAAGCAGAAAGAGAAACCCGCGCCCGAATCCCTGGGCCTGCCGTGCGTCGGCGTGGAGACCCACGCCCACCTGGACTACAAACGCCTGGACCCCGAGGCCCTGCCGGGCCTGCTGGAGCGCGCCCGGAGCGCGGGCGTCGCCCGCCTGGGTAACGTGTTTCTGGGCGTTGAGGCCTACTGCGCCAACGCCCCGATCCTGAGCGCCTATCCTGAGGTGTTTTTCCTGCTGGGTGTGCACCCCAACGATGCGGGCGAGGCCGACATCCGCCACGTGGCCGACATGGGGGACCTCTTTGCCGGAGAGCCCCGCCTGCGAGCCGTGGGCGAGATCGGCCTGGACTTCTACTGGAAGGACACCCCGCCGGATGTCCAGGAGCGCTTCTTCCGCGAACAACTGGCCATGGCCCGGGAGCTGGGCCGCCCCGTGGCCGTGCACAGCCGCGACGCCTCGGCCGAGACCCTGCGCGTGCTCGACGATTCCGGCATCGCGGGCGAGCAGGTGCTCTGGCACTGCTTCGGCGGCGGGCCCGACCTGGCCGTGGAGCTGATCCAACGGGGCTACACCGTCTCCATCCCCGGCCCCGTGACCTACTCCAAGAACGAGGACCTGCGCCGGGCCGTGTCCATCCTGGAGTTGGACCGGCTGGTCATCGAGTCCGACGCGCCGTTCCTGACGCCCGAACCCTATCGGGGACGGCCCAACGAACCGGCCTACAACGTCTTCACGGCCCAGACCGTGGCCCGCATCAAAGGGCTGGAGACCGCCGACCTCTGGCGGCGGACCGGGGACAACGCCCGGCGCTTCTTCGGGCTTGACTGAGCCGGGCGCGCCGCGTTCAGCGCCCGAGCCCGCCGGGAGCACGAGGGGGGGCGGCTGCTTTCTCCGCCCGCTGCCTTGCCCCCGGGCGGCCCCTGTGTCATGGATGAGGTCAGGCGTCCTCCTGGAGGGTACTCATGCTCCGCTTGACCTCGCTCGCATTGATGGCCGTCCTGCATCTCTCCTGGTGCGTCGGCTGTCTGGCCCAGTCTGCCGGAGGGGACGCCCTGGCCTCAGAACTTCTCTCCGGCGCCCTGCAACAAGACGGCGCGACGTGGACCGACCCGGCGAGACTGGGGAACTTCTTCTCCTTCGACCCCACGTTCCGGTGGAACATTCAAAAAGCGCCCTCCAGCGGCGGCCCGGGAAACAACGGGATCGTCGTCGGCCCGGGAAATCCCGAATTCTCGGGTCCGGTCGTGAGTGGCCCGAACCACTTCGCTTTCGACCCCACATCCGGCGGCAACCGCTGAACCGGGCCGACGCGTTCGAGCGGCCCGGCATCCCCACGGCCGCACCGTGCGCGGCCAAGGCGCCGCAGGGCACGGCAGGTCCCGCCTCCACGGCCCGCTGACGGATTGCGTTCGGGCAAAGCCGGGCGTACCCGCCTCTCCTCGGGGCGCGTCGCTAGGACAGCTGGCTCTTGCGCTTCTGGAGGAGCAGGCGGCGGTTGAGGGCCTGGCGCGTGATGCCGAGCATCCGGGCGGCGCGGCTCTGGCTGCCGCCCGCGCGTTCCAGGGCGTCGCGGATCAGGCGCTCCTCGGCCTGCTTGAGGGTGGGCACGGGCTCGTCGCCGCCAACGGCGAACGGCTCGGCGTTTGCCGTCGTGACGCTCGGCGTTCCGGCGGGCTCCTGTCCGATGACTCCTGGGAAAATCCCCTGTCCGGCCAGGGGCCTGGCCTGCCTCACCCAGGCCCTGAAGGGCTCCAGCGAGACCAGTTCGCCCTCGCACAGGGCCACGGCGTTGAAGACCATGGCCTCCAGTTCGCGCACGTTGCCCGGGAAGGGGTGGGCGCGCAGGAGCTCCGTAAGCCCGTCCGGCGCGGCGGGAGCGGGCTTGCCCAGGCGCTGGGCGGCTTTGGCGAGGAAATGGGCGCACAGGGGCTCCAGGTCGTCCAGGCGTTCGCGCAGGGGCGGCACGCTCACCCTGTGGGTGCGCAGGCGGAAGAACAGGTCGCCCCGGAAGCGGCCTTCGTCGATGAGCCGCTCCAGCGGCTGGTTGGTGGCCACCACCACCCTGGCCTCCATGGCCTTGAGCGTGTCCGAGCCCAGCTGGTAGTATTCGCGCTCCTGGAGCAGTCGCAGGAGCTTGAGTTGCGAGGCCTTCTCCAGGTCGCCGATCTCGTCCAGGAAGAGCGTGCCTCCCGCCGCCTCCTCGATGAGGCCCCGGCGGCCCACGCTGGCCCCGGTGAAGGCCCCCTTCTTGTGGCCGAAGAGGGTGTCGGAAAACATGGCGTCGTCGAGTCCGGCCACGTTCACGCCCACGAACTTGCCCGTGCGGCCGCTGGCCGCATGGCTCACCCGGGCCACCATCTCCTTGCCCACGCCCGTCTCGCCCGTCACCAGCACCGGCTCGTCGGACCCGGCCACGGCCTCCAGGTAGGCCAGAAGTTCCTTCATGCGGGCGTTTCGCGTGACGATGCGCGCAAGGGGGCTGTCCTCGCCGCCGGGGGCTCCGGGGGCGCTCTCGGCCTGGCGCGGGGCGCGGCCCCTGGCCTCCTGCCCGGAGTCCAGGGCGTGGCGCACCGCCGAGAGCAGGTGGGCGCGGTCCACGGGCTTCACCAGATAGTTCACGGAGCCGGCGCGCATGCAGCGCACGGCCGTTTCCACCTCGTCGTAGCCCGTGACGATGATCACCGGAATGTGCGGGTAGTCCTTCTTGATGAACTCCAGCACGTCCTCGCCCTTCATCTGGGGCATGCCCAGGTCGAGCATCACCAGGGAGACCTCCTGGCGGGCCAGGATGGAGCGCACTTCGCGGGGGTCGGCGCAGCGGATGGTGTTGGTGAGCCCGGAATAGCGCAGGTTGAGGTCGTAGCTGCGCAGGGCCTGCTCCTCGTCGTCCACGAGAAGGATGGGCAGCGGCGGGACGGGCAGGGCGCTCATGGATCAGCTCTCCCCGGCGGCGGGGGGCAGGGCCACCCTGGCCGTGGCGCCCTTGCCCGGTTGCGAGGCGATCTCCAGGCGTCCGCCGTGCTCGCGGGCGATGGAGAGCGAGATGGAGAGGCCCAGGCCCGTGCCGCCCTGGTCGCGCTTGGTGGAGAAGAAGGGCTCGGTGACCATGGGCAGGTCCTCGGGGCGGATGCCCACGCCCTCGTCGCGCACTTCGATGAGCACGTCGCCTGTGTCGTCCTGGCGCAGGGTCTCGATCTCGATGCCCTGGTGCGGGCCGGTGAGGGCGTGGCAGGCGTTCTGCACGAGGTTCACCACGATCTGCTCCAGGCGCTGCCTGCGCCCGCGCACCAGGGGCAGGCCCGAGCCGTAGCGCACGGCCAGGCGGCTGGTGTGCATGCCGATGGTCTTGCTCATGAGCAGCACGGCCGACTGCACCACGTCGTTGACCGAGAGGATCTCGTAGCCGCCCTCGATGTCCTTGCGGGCGTAGTCCTTGAGCTGGCGCACGAAGTCCCGGATGCGCTCGGAGCCTTCGATGATGCCCTGGAGGAGCTGGGGCATGTCCCGGGTCAGAGCCTCCAGGGGCGGCCCGCCGGGCGTCCGGTCCTGGAGGGCCTGGCGCTCCAGGGCCGGGACCACGCCGTGCCAGAGGTCCAGCACGAGGGGGGCGTTGAGCATGATGAAGTTGTTGGGGTTGCTGATCTCGTGGGCCACCTCGGAGACCAGGGTGCCCAGGGAGACCAGGCGGTCGGCGTGCATGAACTGCGACTCCGTGACCTTCTGCCCCGTCACGTCCAGGCCGGTGGCCTGGTAATCCTTGATGTGGCCGGTCTTGTAGAAGAAACCCTGGATGATCCAGCGCAGGAAGCGGGGCGGTCCGTCCTGGGGAGGCTGGGCCGACTGGTACTCCAGTTCGGCGATGGGGTTGTCGCTGGTGATGGAGACCACGGCGCGGCTGAAGCGTTCGCGGGCGTCGGGCTCGATGAGCTCCAGGAAGTCCGCGCCCACGGCCTCCTGCCGGTCCAGGCCGAAGTGTCGCGCGGCGGCCTGGTTGGCGTAGGTGAGGCTCCAGTCGGGCAGGAAGCAGCAGATGAGGTCCGGCCGGGTCTCCACGATGGACTGGTAGAGGTTTTTCCGGTTGAGCAGCCCCTCGATGGCCACCTTGTAGCGGGTCACGTTGTCCACCAGCAGGCGGTGGCAGGCCCTCCCTTCGACCACCAGGGGGTCCACCCGCACGCGCGTCCAGGCCAGGCTGCCGTCGGCCATGGCGATGGGTTTGTCCATGTCGTGCCAGAAGCCCGGGCGGCCCAGGAGCTGGCCCAGGTCCTCGCAGACGCCCAGGCAGAACACCGAGAGCACGTCCTGGAAATTCATGAGCGCCAGATCCGAGGGACGGCATTCCGTGAGGGTGAAGAACTCGCTGTTGGCGTAGAGCACGCCCTGGTCCGCCCCGGCCACGAGCACGGCCATGGGCAGCGAGCCGTAGAGCGGGTCCAGGCCTTGATGGAGCGGGAAGGTCTGCAGGGGGTGCGTCATCGGATGATGTGGCGCGGACCGGGGTGTTTCGGTTCCGGCTTTTTCTGCCGACTAAAACAATCGGGATCAAGAGGCAAGGCGCGAGAGCCACGCAGACGCGCGCCCGTGATGCGGCGCGGCGTCCGGTACGGCCGGACGCGCGCCGTGGCGTCGCGTGGGCGGACAGCTGGTGCTCGTAGTATGCAATGGGGAATATTGACGAGGGTCATTCACAGCGGCGGCAGTGTTCGCCGGGGAGGCAGGCGTGGTCGCGCTCCAGGGCTTGTTCCACCCGGCGTTCGAGGGCGGCGAAGTAGGCGTCGTCGCAGGGCGCGCCGGAGTGGGCCAGGAGTTCGTCGCCCAGGCGTGCGCTCAGGAACCAGTAAACGCGCCAGACATCGCGCGACATGGCCAGGAAGACCTCCGGGGTGCGCACGGCGGGCTGTTCGATACCCCCGAGCATCTCCAGGAGTTGGGCCAGGGGGGCCAGTTTGTTCAGGCACGTAACATCCCGATGAGTGATCATCAAAGCCTCCTGCAAATCGGCAATCGCGTGCAACCTATAGCTTGTACCGAATGGAAGCAAGCGAAAAGATATGTATAAGCATATACTTGACAGTTTTCTGATTCAGTCAAAACAGCAGTGACACTGTACACCGGATGTGGCAGGCCGCCGGGCGACGGGCGCGCGGGGCAAGCCCGGCCCGTTTTGCATGCGGGGAAAGCACGCGCGCGATGGCGCAGGCGCGAACGAACCGGCCGTGGAACGGCAGGCGGGGCCGGGTCCGGCTATTCGCCGCCGCCGGCCCTGTCGCCGGCCACGGGAAGGCGGATGAAGAAGCTCGCGCCGCCGTCCTCGTTGTTCACCACGTTGATGGCGCCGCCGTATTCCTTCACGATGCCGTAGCTGATGGAGAGCCCCAGGCCCGTGCCTTTGCCCACCTGTTTGGTGGTGAAGAAGGGCTCGAAGATGCGCGTGTAGAGCGTCTCGGGCACGCCGGTGCCCGTGTCGGAGATGCGCACGGTCACGTAGTCCTGGTTGTGCATGGTTTTGAGGGTGATGCGGCGCGGGCTTTCGCGCCCCTCCCTGGCGGCGCGGTCCTCGATGGCGTCTCGGGCGTTGATGAGGAAGTTGATGAACACCTGCTCCATGCGGTTGGGCTCGCAGCGCACGGCGGGGAGCTTTTCGTCGAGTTCCCAGGCCACGTCGATGGTGCGCAGCGCCAGTTGCTGGCTGAAGAAGTCGAAGGAGCGCCTGAGCACTGTGTTCAGGTCCACCTCGTCCAGGTGCGCTTCGGACTTGCGGCCGAACTCACGCATGTGGCCGATGATCTTGGTGGCCCGGTCCACCTGGGCCACCACCAGTTCGGTGACGCGCCTGAGCAGGGCCTCGTCGGGCAGGCTGCCCCGGTTCAGGCTGCGCTTGATGAGGTCCACGCTGGTCTGGATGACGGCCAGGGGCTGGTTGATCTCGTGGGCCACGCCCGTGGCCATTTCGCCCAGGGTTGCCATCTTGCTGGCCTGGATGAGCTGCTGTTCGGTCTCCAGGCGCTTGGAGATGTCTGAAACGGCCACCAGGTAGACCTTGCGCTTGTTGAACTCCGAATGCGTGGTGCGCACGGAGACGAAGAATTCGCGTCCGGTCTTGGTGATGTGCTTGGCCTGGTCGATGTCCAGCCCCTTTTTCATGGCCTTGATGAGGGCCTGCTTCTCCACGGCGGCGAAGAGGTCCAGAAAGCTCATGCTGGTCAGTTCGGACTTTTCCCAGCCGTAGATGTGCACGGCGCTTCGGTTGCAGTCGCGGATGGAGAAGTCGGCCTGGTCCAGCACGAAGACGGCGCTGGGGATGTTGTTGAAGATGTCCACGTACTTCTTTTCCGAACGTTTCACCTCGCTTTCGAGTTCCTTGCGTTCGGTGATGTCCAGGCACATCTCCATGGCGGCCACGAGGTTGCCTTCGGAGTCGTAGATGGGTGCGGTGTTGACGATCCAGTGGGCCTTGGAGCCGTCCCGGTAGCAGCCGGACTCTTCGGTGGTGTGGAAGAGCCCCGTGATGAAGGTTTTTTCCACGGGGCAATCCGGGCACTTGGAGTCGCGGTTCTTGTAGGCCTTGTAGCAGAACTCGCCGATGCGTGCCTGGAAGCGGTCCTCGAAAGCCTTGTTGAAGCGCAGGAGACGGAAGTCGCGGTCCTGCACGGTGATGATGCAGGGCACGCCTTCGAAGAGGTCCTGGTAGAGGTTCTTCTGGAGCGAGATCTGGTTGTTCTTGGAGATGAGTTCCTCGCCCATGCCGAAGATGGCCTGCGCCAGCTGGCCGATTTCGTCGGGGGAGTGCTCGCGCCGCCGGATGCTCTTGCCGGTGGAGAGCTGGCGCGCGTCGCGGATGATGCTGTTGATGGGCCGCTTGATGAGCACGAAAAAGAGCAGCGAGAGCGTGATGAAGGTGACCACGAACTGGATGAAGGCCAGGTAGAATGTGTGCTGGCGGCTTTCGCCCATGAGCGTGTCGGCCTCGGCAAGGGAGAAGCCCAGGTCCAGCACGCCCAGGATTTTCTCCTCGGGCCGGTGGTCGTGGCAGGCGGCGTTGTTGGAGCAGCCGGGTTCGTTCTGTATGGGGCTCACGAGGCGCAGCACGCGCTCGCCGTTCTCCACGGAATCCTTGTAGATGGCGTCCCCCTGGGAGGGCGCGAGCAGGGGGGGGCGGTAGGCGTGGCAGGTCTGGCAGAGCATGTCGCGCTGGGGGATCACGGTGTGGGCCTGGCCGGGATTGCTCGTGAACATCACCTCGCCGCGCTTGTTGATGATGCGTACGCCCCGGATCTCCTGGAGCTTGGAGAGGTTGTTCACGATGGCCTGGATGTCGTCCCGGGAGTTGAGCATCATGGCGTAGTGCAGGCCGAGCTTGATGGTGTTGGAGACGCGCTCGGCCCCGGTGGTCAGGCTTTCGATGGTGGAGTTGCGCTGGTACTTCAGGTGGTAGAACGACCACAGGAAGATGCTGGCGAACAGGATGAACGCCACGGGGATGCTGATCTTGTAGATCAGCCTGCCGCGGAAGGTGTCCAGCAGGCTCGCCATGCGCGGCATTGCGGGCTACCCGTCCTGGCGGCGCGGAATGGTCACCACGATGGAGGTGCCGCGCCCGAATTCGGAGTCCACGGCGATGGTCCCGCCGTGGCGCTCCACCACCTGGTTGGAGATGAAGAGCCCCAGGCCGGTGCCGCGCGAGCCCTTGGAGGAGAAGAACAGGCTGAACATCTTCTCGCGGGTTTCCTGGTCCATGCCCATGCCGTCGTCGCGGATCTCGAAGCGGATCTTCCCTTCCTGGGCGCTCACGGCCAGTACCACCTCGTGGTGGGGTTTGGCGTCGTCCTCGGTGCAGGCGTCCACGGCGTTTTCCAGGAAGTTCACCAGGGCGGCGGACATGGCGGTCTCGTCCAGGTCCGCCTCTCCCAGCCCGGGAGCGGCCTCCAGGAGAAAGCCCACGCCCTTCTGGGAGGCCTTGGGTTCGATGATGGCGGCCAGGTCTCCGGCGAAGGCGGCCAGGTCCACGGTCTGGAACTCGCTCTCGCGGGACTTGGCGTAGTAGAGGATGTCCAGCACCATCTTGCGGATGCGCCCGATCTTGTCCTTGACGATGGCCCAGCCCTGGCGCAGGCGCTCTGGGTCGTCCCTGCGCAGCCCGGCGTCCACCTTGTAGACGCCTCCGTCCAGGGAGGTGAGCAGGCCCTTCACGCCGTGGGACATGGACCCGAGCATCAGGCCCAGGGAGGTGAGGTGGTCCTGGAGCTGGCGGATCTGGGTGATGTCGGTGGAGATCTCCATCACCTGCTCGATCTCGCCGGTTTCGCCGTGCACGGGCGCCGTCTGGATGAGCACGATGCGCTGCTGGCCGTCGCGTGTGGTCACGGCGGTTTCCCACTGGTGGGACTGGCCGTCCTCGAAGGTGAGGGTGATGGGGCACTCCTGGCAGGGGTCCTCGCGGTGCTTGAAGAGCTCGAAGCATTTGCCGCCGCGCGTCTCGCCGAAGTCCTGGCGGAAGCGGCGGTTTGCTTCCACGATGTTGTGCTCGCGGTCCACCACCTCGATGGTGCAGGGCACGGCGTCGAAGAGGCGCATGAACTTCTCGCGGGCGTGGCGAAGCTCCTCCTGGAGGCGCTCCACCTCGGTGACGTCCACGCTCATTTCGATCACCAGCTCCACCATGCCGTCCTTGTTCAGGATGGGGGCGGTGTGCACGATCACGGGAACGTCGTTGCCCTGGGCGTCCAACAGGGTTTCGCGGCTGCGCTGGCCCTTGCCTTCCTCGATGGTCTTGGCCACGGGGCAGGCGTTGCCGCTGCCGTGGCGCCCCGAATAGACCTCCCAGGAGTTCTTGCCCACCATCATGCCCAGACGTTCGCCGTAGAGCTGGTTGACGGCCACCACCTCCAGGTAGCGGTTGTGGATGGAGATGAAGCAGGGCAGCTCGTTGAAGTAGCCCATGCCCTCGTCGCAGGTCTCGGCAAGGCAGCGCATGGCCGAGGAGAGGCCCTCCACCACCTGGCCCACGGCCAGCTGGCGTTCCAGCTCCACGAGCTTGGCGGACTTCTCCTTGACGATGCGCTCCAGGTTCTGGGTGTGCTCGCGCAGCTGGCGGCGCATGGAGATCTTTTCGGCGGCGCGCTTGAGGGCGCTGATGAGCAGCTCGTCCCGGATGGGCTTGGTGATGAAGTCCAGGGCCTCCCGCTGGAGGCTCTGGACCACGAGGTCCATGTCTCCGTGGCCGGAGATCATGATCACCTCGATGTCCGGGTTGTGGGCCTTGATGCGCCCGAGGAGTTCGATGCCGTCCATGCCGGGCATCTTGATGTCGGTGAGCACGATGGCGGGCCGGAACACGTCCAGCGCCTCCAGGGCCTCGGGGCCGTTGGCGGCGGTGTGCACCTCGTAGCCCAGGTCGGCGATGGAGAGCCCGAGGATTTCGCGGATGGCGTCCTCGTCGTCCACGAGCATGACTTTTTCGGACATGGTCGCTCCTTCTTGCGGCATGCATTCGGAGAATGCGCGCCCCCCGGGAGGAACCATACCCCGAGGGGAGGCCGTCGGCAACCGTGCGTTGGGATAGCGGAGCGCGGCGGGAGGGATTGCCCGGCCGGGCGCGCAAACGAAGACGCGGGCCTGGGGTGGGGTCAGGCCCGCGTCTCGCGGATCGTTGTCCCGGGCTGCGGCCCGTCGGTTAGAGGGTTAGTCGCCGATCATTTCCTTGACCAGCTTGAGGGTCTTCTCCGTGTCCACCGGCTTGGTGAGCACGGGAACGTTCTTGGTGAGAACCGGGGGGCGGGGGCCCACGCCGGAGATCACGATCACCGGGATTTCGGCCAGCATGGGCTCCTGGCGCAGCTTCACGTAGAAGAGCGTGCCGCCGCGCGCGGGCATGTCCATGTCCAGGGTGATGAGGTCGGGCTTGTGCACCTGGGCCATTTCCAGGCCCTCGACGCCGTTCTTGGCGCCCACGGTGTCATAGCCGGCTTCCTCGAAGACGTCCTTGAGATAGGAGATGATCTCGGGGTCGTCGTCAATGATGAGTATCTTCTTGGCCATAGCTACCTCGCGTTTTCGCGGCCGCGCCGCTTGGTTGTTACTTCAGCTTGCCCAGGGCCTTGACCATCTCCATGGCCACGCCGATGCCGTTCTTGACCTCGGAGTCGGACAGGGCGCCCACGACGCCGAACATGCCCACCGGCTTGGCGTTGGCCAGGTCGATGTTGGCGGGCATGTCGGTGATCTTCTCGAGCAGCGCCAGCATCTCGGGGTTGGACATCTTCTTGAGCAGGCCCAGCAGGGTGACGAAGCTGTCGCCCATGGCCTCGATGTCTTCCGGCCCGTAGTGCTGGGCCACCTTGGCGCGCACCTCGAGCATGGCCTCGTAGGTTCTGAACACGCCCCGCTGCTCCAGGGTGCCCAGGTAGCGCACGGTGTTGTGCAGGGCGCTCTTCATCATGGGCTCCATGGTGTGCCACATGTCGATGATGGTTTCGAGCGCTTCCAGTGCCCAGGTCAGGTTCTTCACGTTGACCAGGACTTTCTTGACGAGAGGCATCACGTCTTCCAGCTGGAAGCTGTCCTCCACGTCCTTGAATTCGTTGACCATCACATAGAGAGCCTGCTTCATGATCGGGTTCAGGTCCCGAATCAGGTCGTCCATGGGCTCCCTGGCCTCGCGCATCACGGCCAGCTCGGCTTCGATCTTGCCGAGTTTTTCGAGTATGAGGTCCTCTTTGCTCATGATGACCGCTCCTAGAACTTGCCGGGGCGCTTCTTGCCGGCCATGAACATCTGGGGTTCGAGGGGCAGGTCCTTACCCTTGAGCATGAGGTTGAAGTAGACCCACTTGAACATCATCTTGCCCCAGTAGTTCATGTAGGACTCTTCCAGCAGGCCGAAGGGCCCGATGCCGGGGAACGGATACTTGCCCGGCAGCGGCTCGACCTTGTAGTTGAAGTCGATGAGGGCGGCCTTTTCGTAACCGGTGACGATGAAGCAGTTGGAGTGGCCGTCGAACTCGGGGCGGGGGGCCAGGCCTTCGATGTCGCGGTGCAGGTTTTCCACCAGCACGTCGGCCTCGAAGTGGGTCACGGAGCCGGCCTTGGAGGTCGGCACGTTGGTGGCGTCGCCCAGGATGTACATGTTCTCGTAGTCGGGCGATTTCAGGGTGTGGTGGTCGGTCTTCATGTAGCCCATGGGGTCGCCGATGTCGGAGTCGATGATCACCTGGGAGCCGAAGTTGGGCGGAATGGCCACGAGCAGGTCGAACTCCACCTCGTCGCCCTTCATGGATTCCATGACGCCGCGCTCGGCGTCCACGGCGGCGATTTCGAAGTTGGGCACGATCTTGATGTTCTTTTCTTCACAGATTTTGCCCAGGATGGAGGCGGCCACGGGCTTGGTGAACGCGCCCGTGAGCGGGGTGACCAGCTCGATCTCGATGTTGTGGCGGGTGCCTTCCAAGGAGAAGAACCAGTCGGCCAGGAACAGCCACTCCAGGGGGGCCACCGGGCACTTGATGGGCATTTCGGCGATGTTCAGGCAGATCTTGCCCTTCTCGAACCGGGCCAGCTTGTGGGCCAGGTCCACCGCGCCGTTGGGGGTGTAGAAGTCGTGGATGTTCTTCTTCCAGCCGTCCATCATGCCTTCGATCTCGTCGGGCATGATGCGGCAGCCGGTGGCCACCACGATCCAGTCGTAGTCGTGCTTGCCGTTGGTGGTGGTGATCACCTTGCCGACGGGGTCGACGTTGGTGATCTCCTCGTTGACGAAGTCCACGCCCTTGGGGATGAAGCTGGACAGGGGACGGATGCAGTCCTTGATGTCATAGATGCCGAAGGGCACGAACAGCCAGCCGGGCTGGTAGTGGTTGACCGTGTTGCGGTCGATGATGGTGATCTTCCACTCTTTCTCGTCCAGCTTCTGGCGCATCTTGTTGGCGATTATGCAACCGCCGGCGCCGGCTCCAAGAATCACAAGCTTTTTCATGACCTAACGGCTCCTTCAATTGGTTTGAACCTAGGTTCGACGTATTCCCCAGGCGTCCCGGGGGAGTCCCCAATCCACGAAGCCCATAAAGCAGGGGGTGTGCCAGGAAGCGGATGGCAAACTTGTTGAGTTATTCTAAGGTATTGATGAAATCGTCAACTGCCTGAGGGTTTGGCCCGGGCAGCAACGAAAGTTGACGCGGACCCCAGGGGCGGAGCGTGGATCGGCTTGGATTCTGGCGCGACCGGACGTGCAAAGGATGTTGCAGGCGTCAACGTGTGTTGCGCGCAAGCAGGGGCGTCTCCCGGCAGGGCGCTCGGCGCCGTGCGGAGTTCGTGCGAAATTTCTCGAAACAAGGGGTGTTGAGGGCGCGCCCAGCCTGTCCGGGAGAGGGGCGTGCCCCATGGCGCGCGCCTCGCTCCTTGCGTCCCGGCGCGTTGGGCGCTATCTGTCCAAGAGGCGGGAAGCGCGCATCGCCTCAACCCCAACGGCAAGCGGACCCATGGCCGACGACGCGACAAAACGGTTCCTCATCGACAACATCGACGACGAGACCCGGCGCTGGCTGCACGACTACTGCACCTGGAAGCGCCGCAAGGTCGCCAGTCCCGGCGAGTTGTCCATCTCCTTCCTCAAGTCCTACATGGACGCGCGCCTCTACGACTACTATTTCATCCAGCGCAACTACTCGACTCTCGTGCCGCTGCTCGACGCCTACAAGCAGTCCCACGGCGAGGTTGACGGCGTGACGGCCCTCATCGGAGATCTTGCCCCCACCATCCACGGCAGGGCCTGAGCGTGGCGCGGCCCCGGCGGACGTTCCCTGGCGCTCCGCCGCGTCCGGTCGCGGTGCCCCCCGTGGTCTGCGCGCTGGTGTTCGCCACCGGCGCGGCCGCCATGATGGACCAGATTGTCTGGCAGCGTTACCTGGCCCGCCTCCTGGGCGGCGACGCCTCGGCAACGGCCGTGGTGCTGGCCGCCTTCCTGGGCGGGCTCTCCCTGGGTTACCGGGCCTTCGGCCGCCTGGCTCAGCGCGTGCGGAACCCCTACAAAGCCTACGCACTAGCAGAGGGCTTCATCGGGTTGTGGTGCCTGGCCTTTCCCGCCCTGTTCGCCGCCGTGGAGCAGGCCTCGGCCGGGTTGTCGCTCACGCCTCCCTGGGGCCTGGCCCTGCAAGGGCTCGCCCTGGCGGCGGTGCTGGTGGGGCCGCCCACGGTGTGCATGGGCGCCACCGCACCCTTGCTCACCCAGGCCCTCAGCCGCGACGTGGCGACCTCCGGTGCGGTGCATGCCAGGGTCTACGGCGTGAACACCGCCGGAGCCTTCCTGGGTGCGGTGGCCGCGGGGTATGTGGCCGTGCCCGAGCTGGGGCTGCCCGGCACGTTGGTCTTGGCCGCGTCGCTCAATCTGCTGGCCGCCGCGTGGTTCGCCCTGGCGCGCGACCCCGTTCAGGCCGGGACCGCCGCGAGCGTCGCCGCCTCTGCCTCCTCCGGTGGGCGCTCGCTGGACGAGGAGGGCGGCCCGGGAGCGGGGCCGCCGTCGCCGTCCTCTCCCGGGCGCGGCCTGGGGTTCGCCCTGATGGGGCTGGCGTTTCTCAACGGCTTCCAGTCCATGGGGCTGGAAAACGTGCTGGTGCGCTTCGTGGCCCTTTCGTCGGGCGGCTCGGCCTACGCCTTCACCATGGTGGTGGGGATGTTCGTGCTGGCCATCGCGGCGGGCGCGCTCCTCGCTGGCCGATTCGCCCGGCTGGGGACGCGCGCTGTCTGGCTCAACCAGATGGCCATCGCGGCCCTGCTGCTCCTGCTGTTTCCATCGCTGGACACCTGGCCTTACTGGGCGCACCGCCTGCGCCTGCTCTTCGCGCCGGACCTCGCCGGTTTCTGGGCCTGCCAGGCCGCCGGATTCGCAGCCCTTTCGCTGGCGGCGGGGGGGCCCGCCCTGCTCATCGGGGCGGCCGTGCCCCTGGTGTTCAACCGCCTGCGCAGCGATCTGGCCACGGTGGGCAGCCTTTCGGGGCGCATCCTTTGCGCAAACACGGTGGGCAACCTCACGGGGAGTCTCGCGGCGGGAATCCTCCTGCATCCGCTGTTGAACAACGGGCAGATCTATCTGCTTTGCGCCGTGCTGTCCCTGGCCGGGGCCTGGCTTGCCGCAAGGGAGCTGGGCCCGCGCACGCGGCTGACCACGGGCCTGGCCGCACTTGCCGCCCTCGCCCTGATCCCCGCCGCGCCGGGGTACGATGCCCAGCGCTTCATGATGGGCACGTTCCGTTTGCAAATGCCCCTGGCGTCCTCCTGTGTTTCGCCCAAGACGTTCTTTGATGAATTTCACGACGGCGTGGAGCGTCTCTTCCAGGAGGACGGTCCGGAAGGCACGGCGTCCGTGCTGCGCGCTCCTCGGCAAATCTGGCATTCCGAACAACCCCTTGCGGTGTTCGTCAACGGCAAGTCCGACTCCTCCACGGTGGCGGACATGTCCACTTTGCGCCTGCTGGCGCACATTCCGGCGCTTCTCGCACCCTCTCGCGGCCGGTCGCTGGTGATCGGCCTGGGCACGGGCGTGACCTCCGGGGAGCTTGCGCGGTATGCGGACGCGTCTTCCATCGAAACGGCGGAAATCTCCTCCTCGGTCATCAAGGCGCTTCCGCTTTTCGCAGCGTTCACCGGGGGCGTTCATAGGGAGCCCAGGCATCGCCTGCTGCACGGCGACGCCTTCCGCATCCTGGCGCGCTCCGCGGACCAGTGGGACCTGATCGTCTCCGAGCCGAGCAATCCCTGGGTTCTGGGCGTGGACGCTCTCTTTTCTAGGGAGTTCTACCGCCTGGCCGACCAGTGCCTGGCTCCGGGCGGAGTGTTCGCGCAGTGGGTCCACGTCCACGATGCCTCGGCCCAGGTGCTCGGGACCGTGATCTCCACCCTGCGGGAGCGGTTCCCCTGCGTTCGGGTGTTCATGACCCAGGCGAACGACCTGCTTCTCCTGGCTTCACGGGAGGATCTGGCCCCCGGGGTAACAGCGGCGGGAGCGCTGTGGGCGGCGTCGCCCGGCGTGCGCGCGTCGCTGGCGGAGGCGGGGATCTGCTCCCTGGAGGCGCTTCTGGGCCGGGAATTCCCGCTCCCCGCACTGACCGGGCCGGTGCAGACGCTCGACAAACCCATGCTGCATTACATTGCGGGCCGGAATTATTTCATGGGGGCGCGTGTCTCGGAGCGCCAGTTGCTGTCGGGCGCGCCGCTGAACGCCCAGGGGCTGCTCGAACGATACGTTTCGATCCGCCCGGAGGGCCGGCTGGAGCGCGCGGAAGCGTCGGCGATCCTGTCCTCGGCCGTGGACCGCCGGGGCGAAGAGGCGACACCCCTCCCCTTGGAAAAGCAGCTCGAGGAACGCCTGGAAACCATCATGCGCTGAAGACGTTCGATCCAGTTGACTTGGAGGCGTATTGCGCCTAATATGCCTTTTTGCCCGACGCCAGCGTAGCTCAGTTGGTAGAGCAGCTGATTCGTAATCAGCAGGTCAGGGGTTCGAGTCCCCTCGCTGGCTCCAGAGATGATAAGGGTTCCAGGGTTTCATGCCTTGGAGCCCTTTTTCGTTGGGCGCATTTTGTCCCCCACCTGTCCCCCAATCTCAGATTATACGGGGTGAAATCGGGTGAAACTTTTTCCGCCAATCCTCCTCCTGGTCTCCTGTCCACGAGTTTGTTTTGACCTACCTTCCCCTACCGCCGCCCCTCGCGCGTAGTGGTGACCTCTTGGTGTCGTTTCGCGGCCACGCCAACGGGGCGGGAAACGAGCAACGGCCCGCCTCCAGGTGAGAGACGGGCCGTCCGAGCGTTCGGTCAGCGTCGTTTTTACGCCGTGCCTGGATCGGCCAGTTTGGGCGCGGTCACGCCCTGGCCTTCTGCACACGTAGATGCTCTGGGAAGTCTTGGTCCGGGGCCGGGCCTTCGGGCATCTCGCGGATTGCCTTCCCGACGCGGCAAAGCTGTTCCTTGGCGTCTTTCAGGTAGCTGGCGGCGAAGTCCTCGAAATTCGTCAGGTTGAGGAACCGGGCCAAGGCCGTTGACCACCGCTTGGGCGTTGCGTATCTGGCTGGCATGGAGATAGACTCTGGAGGAGAAAATGCTTGCCCATGCTGTTCAGCAACGGCGTCCAGCCAGATTGAAGGCTGTTCACAATCGGCTAAAGCTACGTCATCTTCTGACCCCGGCCAAGGTTTGGCGCAGATCCTTAAACTCCATCCTCAAGGGTGATGACCCATGGTCACCCTTAACCCATGTAGCCAACACGGCCGGTACTGTGCCGCTCGGCTTCATGAGTCGAACGTTTCTCATTAGCTGGGCAAAACTCAAGAAGCAGTTAGGTGGTGGAAAGTTCTCCAACGGGAATGGACGTTTTGGTGTCGTCGGCCCAAGCGACGAACCATTCCTCTCACGGATTTTCGCCACAAAGGATCGCACCCGGCTCGTTTTAGTAGATCTTGCTGCAAGATCTCCCCAGGAGGCCCGTGCAGTTTTCGCTAAGTTAGCAACGCTTCAAACTGCCACCCTGGGTGGTCCTCCTCTGGCGAAATCCATGCGCTCGGCCATGAATCATTCCGTCGAAGTTTGGCGCGAGGTGGCTTCGGATGTGGCTGATGGAATTGGAGTGCAGTTGGCAACCCAAGAACCCAACAAGCCGTAAGCGAGGCGGGTATGCGCTATGTCGGTCCAATACTGGCAGCCGTCTGTGTGCTAGTGCTGATTAACTCGTTTCTTAATTCAATCGCGCATGAGCGGGGTGATCTATTTATCAGTTTGTCCACGCAAGATTGTTGGGAACGGGCTGGTCTTAAAGATGAACTACGGCACAGGTGCCTGGATCAGGAGTCCCGTTGGCAAAAACTCAACCGGCGCATGTCATGGTGGAAGTAGATTCGTGTTCCCAGTCTGCCCTCGTACGGACATGACGACCTCGCTGCCAACGTCAATCTGACCTGAACGGATCAAGCTTACCCAACCAAGGCCCCTCCCGGAAGCCGTCGCCCGACGATAACGTGTAAGCCTTGGAACGAAGGCTTACACTTGGCTGTCGCTTAAGTTTACGACTGGAACGGTCAATGCGCCCCGCGTGTTCGCAACCATATGATATCATTCACTATGACCGAGTGAACACATTTTGCATGATCGCTCCACATAACATTTCGTTTTAGGAGATCCCCATGCCTAGGCGTTCCCTAGATGCCGTGATCCTAATAATCCTGGTCGCATTACCGTCGATCGCCTTTGCAACCTCCAACTACACCGTACAGGATCTCGGACGAGGGTATGCCGTCAGCATTAACGATTCGGGGCGTGTGGTTGGGAGTCTAAATACAAGCCCAGGTAATTCTCCCCTCCCATTTGTATACAGCGGCGGCGTGTACTCAATCATAAGTGTTGGGGCAGGAGATTATTATGGCCAAGCAACATCTATTAATAATAGCGGGATTGTTTCCGGGAACTATGGAGTAATTGAAAACAACTCAGTCTCTGGGTATGGAAACTTTTTGTACAACTCAGCAACAGGAATATTGACCAATATAAATTTAAACGGTGTCAACACTTATTCAGACTCTCGGATTAATTCCGTCAATGACAGCGGACACTACACAGGTGCAATGCACTTTGAAAATAATCCTGTATACCAGATGCCATTTGTCAGCGATGGGTCTAGCTTCAAAATGTTAAGCACTCTTTCAGGATTTGGCGGAGAAGCATTCTCTATAAACAATAACGACGTTGCCGTTGGCATGATCGCAACAGAAGAAATAGTCGATGGGTGGCAACGCACTCGCGCCTTTGTCTATGACGGGACGACCTCAGAGTATTTAGCCTTACCAGGTCATAGTCGTGCGCTTGGTGTAAATGATGCGAACGTTATAGTTGGAAGATTTGGTGAAAAATTTGACGACAGGCTGCAGCATGGATTCATATATGGCAACGGGTCATATACAGATCTTGGTCTCGGAGTAGCACTTGGGGTTAACAATAAAAATTCAGTAGTTGGTACAAGCTTTATTCCTGGTGACTCATCAGCTTACCTCTATGAAGACAACACGATGTACAGCTTAATATCTTTGGTTACTGGCAAAAGCGAATTTATGTCACTCAACTGGGCCTTTGACATCAACGAACGTGGACAGATTGTCGGACAAGGGAGAACCATGAACGGCGAGTGGCATGCCTTCCTTGCAACGCCCGTTGAGGACCCAAATCCTACCGCCACCCCAGAACCATCCACCATGCTCCTCATGGGCATCGGTGCGGCTGGCGCGGCCTTCATGCGGCGGCGTAAGATGAAGCAAGCCAACTAGACTCACCCCCAGCGACTTCCCGGCCCGGCTGCTCACGTGAGTGGCTGGGCTTTTTTGCGCCCGTTGACGAACGCCAACACCTCGGCCATCCTCGCGCCATGTACCCAGCCTGCCCTCGATGCGGTCACGATGACATTGCCCCAACCGAACCCGCACGGGCCAGCCCTCCCGCTGGACGCCTTGCCGCTGCTTGACGCAATGGGACGCCGCTGGTGAGAGGTTGCCGAATCCCAAGCGAGGAGCCTGAGCCGCCTCCATGGTTCGCTGGACTCCCTGTTGCATAGCCGTGACGGTTGGAAGCGTTTCTTGGGTTCATCGGGACGCCCAGCTCCCACCCCGAGACGAGTACGCGAAGGCTCGGGGTGCGTAGGCCCGGACAGGCCATTACCCCTGCCGGGTTCACCTGGGCGACTAAACGATAAGGCCCCGGTTCATCCACACCAGGAGAGGCACAGCACTTCCCGGCCCGCGTCCTCCGGGTGCTCGCTCAAATACCGCCTCGCGGCCGCCTCCGCGTTCTCGTCAGGCTCGATCCAGATCAGGACGGGCTTGCGGTTGGCAGTGTTCTCTTCCAGCTTTTTGATACGCGCTCCGAATCTGTTCTTGGTGCTCATCTCGTACCTCCCATTTGACCTTCCAAAGTTGAAAGCCGTTTCTCAAAGTCCGCCGCCTCCAGGGCCTTGCGGTGGCCCTCCACGAGCCCGGTCAGGGCCTGGCCCTCGCTAGGGGTGATGTCGCCGCGCGCCACGGCCTCCAGGATCGTGGATGTGACCTTGGGCAGGTCCGCCGCGCCCTCGATCTTGGGAAGCCCCGCCAGGGTGACGGGTGAATCCTTCCGGGGCGGGCACAACCGGTCCAGCATGGCCTTGAGCACCGGGGCGTCACCGGCCAGGGCCATCTCAAGGGCTTTCGCCATCAAGGCGTCCGCTTGGCCGTCGATCAGGGCTTGCGCCGCCAGCGTGGCCCTGTTCCTGCTCCCCTGTGCCCTGCCCTTGGGATTCCCAGACTGGCCCGGCTTCCAGGCCGTGGCGGGCGGTTTACGTGCTGGTTTCAGTGCTTTGTCAGACATTCGCCATCCTCCTCATCTCCATTCGCGTATTGTTTGCGCTCATTTCGTCATGGCCGCGCCCTGGCCGTTCGCACGCCGCACTGAGTCTTTCACCTCCAGGATTGACTGTGGGGCATCCTGGCGCAATTCTCTGGCCTCCCGACAGGGGCAGGCCTCGCAGACCTCAGCACAACCCGGACGGCAGCCGCCGCAGCCGCCGCCCATGGGCTCGCCGTTTATGATCCAGCGCGCCGGGTTCATGCCGCGTCGTTCCCGACCGCATCGCTTCTTGGCGACTCCGGGAAGAGGCGCGCGATGCTGTCCGCCTGTCGGCGCACCACGTCAACAAGCTGCCTGGCAACCTCCTGTTCCTCGGGCGTCTTCGTTTCAGCTTCGGCCTCCAGCCTGGCGATGTGCGCTGCAAGGGCCTCGTCATGGGGAAGGCTCGGGTCATACCCGTTGGCGAGCATGGCGTCACGGAGGGCGGCGCGAAGCTCCTCGTGAGTCATTGCCCGCGCCTTGGCCTTGAACGCCTCCACGGGGTCGGAGAGGTCGCCCATGCGCTCCACGATCTTGCCGACGCGGTTCTTGAGGTTCGTGCTCATCGTGATCCTCCGTCTTTCAGGTTCGTCTCCAGGGCCGCAACCCTCGCTTCGAGTTCCGCTGTCTCCAGGGCCTTGCGGTGCCCTTCCACGAGCCCGGCAAGGGCCTGTCCCTCGCTGGGGGTGATGTCGCCTCGGGCCACGGCCTCCAGGATCGTAGCCGTCGCTTTGGGAAGGTCCGCCGCGCCCTCGATCTTGGGCAGCCCGGCCAAGGTGACGGGGGAGTCCTTTCGGGGCGGGGCCAAGCGTTCCAGGCACAGGCGAAGCGCCGTTATGTCGCCTTCCAGGGCCTTCTCCACTGCCTTGCGGGTCAGGGCCTCGGCTTCGCCATCCAGAAGCGCCAGCACGGCCATGGTGGCTTTGGCCCGGCACCCTTTGGGCTTGCCACTGGGGTTCCCCGACTGGCCCGGCTTGAACGCCGTCGCAGGGGCCTTCCTCTGCTTCTCTTTTGCTTTTTCAGACATGCTTCGCTTCCTGTCGCTTGGGCTTTTTCCCGCCTCTGCATCGCCCGATTTCCTCAAGCTCCGCCACGGCCTGAGCCTCATCCTGCCGGGCCTCGTGCTCGCGCTGGAACTTCTGGAGCATCCAGAACGTGACGTACTCCCCGCCGCGCCTGGAGCCCGCCCACACGAAGGGGCAGCCGTAGCGGACCTGGAAGGCCAGCACCGATTGGAGCGCCGCGTGGGGATTCATCCGGGACGTGAAACGCCCCCGGGCCACGTCCTCCATGGACGCCTCGACCACCACGGCAAAGCAGTCCAGGGCGCGGGCGCGCTCCAACTCGCGCTCGAAGCGTTCGCGGCCCGTCGTCAGACAGCCGATGAGGTCATCCAGGGACTTGCGCTCGATGGCGGCGCGGGATTCGTGCCCGGCAAGGCTGTAATCGCCAGTGGGGAGTCCGGCGCGGACGAGCTCCACTCCGGGGAAGCGCTCGAACCCGTAGGGGGCCTGTTCGCGGGTATCGACCACCAGGGACAGGGTCGCGGCGTTCATCGGCCCCCCCCGTAGCTGGACGCGAGGAAACAGGCCTGAAGATCCAGGGCCACCCCGGCAGGGCATGTCTTCGGGAGGTGCAACCCTCGCCATCCGGGCAGGACGTAGAACCCGTGGCGGAAGTGAGCGTTCTCCGCGCGCTCCAGGAAGTCCCGCGCGTCCATGGGGGGCAACACGGCCAGGTCATCGGGCCAGTCCCACACGTCGCGGGCCGCGTCCCACAGGAGGAGCGTGTCACGGGTCCAGGGGGGCGGGGCCAGGAGGAACCGATTACCCTTCGGAGTCTTCCAGGGGGTGAAGAGGTCAACCACGGGAGACCTCCTCGAAGGGGTTTTCAAGTTCTTTCCCTTCAGGACCATCGGCACGAGGCGTTACGGTACGGGGAGGCGTTACCATGTTACCCCCTCTAAAGAGGGGGGTAACGGTTGGTAACGCTTTCCCTTTTGTACCCGGCGTTACTTGGTAACGATTGGTAACGCTGGTAACGCTTTCAACGGGTGACCAAAGCCCATCCACTTCTTGGACAAGACGGGCCGCCTCAAGAGTCTTTCGGGCTTTGAAAAATGCCTGGCGTCTGGCGTTGGCGTTCTCGGAACTGGAAATTTCGTTCGCGTAGGCCGCCCGCTTCCAGTCGTCCGAACAAACTGGCCCGCCCGCCGCTTCACAGGCCTCTCGGAGGGCGTCCAGGGCAACCCGCTTGGCCCCGGACAGCTCGGCCCGGCGGTCCTCCTCGGGCATGTCCGTGAGGCGCAGGACGCAAGACGTGATCTCCTGGAGGTCTTCCGGATCGGTCCAGCCCGTGCCCACTTCTTCCGGCTCGAAGGCCAGGGGCTGGGGCGGTTCGTGGTCCTTGCTCTTGGAGCAGGAGAGAACCCGGACGCCATCCTTGGCCGTCAGGATGTACTCGAAATCCAGGGCCGCCCGGAGCACGGACGATCCGCGCCCGCGTCCCCTGTCCTGGAGGCCGCTGTGATGCACCACGTACACCGCGCAGCCGAAGCGGGCCTTCAGCGTGTCCAGGGCCGCGACGAAGGCGGTCATGTCCGCGCTGCTGTTCTCGTCTCCGGGCCCGAAGTTGCGGTTGAGCGTGTCCACCACCACGAACCGGGGCGGGCCGTGTTGCTCCGCAAGGGAGGCAACGGCGTCCGCCACCTCGCGCGCGTGGGCCGCGTCCAGGAGTTGCGCCGGGGCGCTTGAGACGAAGAACGGAACGGCGGCCGGGTCCGCCCCGTGGGCCGTGATCCACGCCTTGACCCGCTTGCCCAGGCCGTGGAAGCCCTCGCCCGCCAGGTAGAACACCGGGCCGGGGTTCGGGATGGCGTGGCCGTGCCATGGCGTGCCGGACGCGATGCAAAGCCCTAGGTCTATCGCCAGGAAGCTCTTCATGCTCCCAGGCTCACCGATGAGCGCCGCGAGGCATCCGGCCTCCAGGTGACCGCGCACGAGCCACTTCGTGGGCCTGGGGGCGCTCAGGAGGTCAGCCAGGGGCAGGAACCGGAAGGCCCGACCTTGGGCTTGCGCCTTGCCCGCCCGGATGTGCTCCTTGGCTCGCTCCGGGGGCCAGCCTTCGGCCTCCGCGTCGGCCAAGTCCCAGCCTTCGGCAACGCCGTCCGGCGGGGTGATGACCGACACCTCCCCGGCCCCGGCCTCCTTTAGCCTGGCGGCAACCGCCTGCGCAGCGTCCAGCCCCGGCTTGTCCGCATCGGGCCAGATGGCCACGCGACGGCCCTTCAGGGGCGTGAAGTCCGCCTTGCCCACGGCCTTGGAGCCTCCCGGCCAGGTCATGCACACGGCCCCGGGCAGGAGTCGCGCGGCGGCGTCCGCCGTTTTCTCTCCTTCCACCAGGAGGACCGGAGCGTCAGGCTTGGCCCCGGCTAGCCGATCCAGCGCGTAGAGCGGGCGCGGGTCCGCAAAGCTCTTGAAGCGCCAGGAGCGCCGTCCTTCCGGCCCTTGGCAGAAAGTGAACGGCACGACCTCCTTGCGCCCCTGCTCGGGCTCGAACCGGCACACGTAGCCCAGCACCCGGCCTTGATCGTCGCGATAGGTCCAATGCGCCACCGGCTGGCCGTGGCGGAAGTGGTTAAAGTCCGGCGCGGGGGCATCGTCGGGCACGGGCAGGATGGGCCGCCAGTCATCGGCGGGCTTGGGCTTGGCCTGCGCCTGCGGCCGGGGACAGGCCCCATTGCCTCCAGGATCAACGCCAAGCTCCCCGGCCAGCCTCCGGGCCGCTTCGCCCATCTTGAGGCCGTGCAGGGCCGCGAAGAGCGAAACAGGATCGGAGCCGCCCAAGTCCCCGGCGAAGTCGCGCCAAATGCCCGTGTTCAGGTTGACGCTCAGGGACCGGCCCGATTCACCCTGGAGGCTCCCGGCCACAAACTCGGGGCCGTTGATGTGGCCGCCGGGCAGCCACTGGCACAAGAGCCCCGGCAGGCAGGACAGCGCGGCGGCGTTGACGCGCTCGAAGTCGATCCGGGGGGCGGTCATCCTTCAGCCCCCTCCGACGCTTCGGCTTCCAGGAGGAACAGGGCCGCGTCCAGCTTGGCCGATGCCTGCCGGTCGAATGGGCGGTGAACGCACCGGGCGTAGTGCCTGTGCAACTGGCGCAGGTAGAACCGGCGCAGACGCTTGCCCAGCCAGGCGCGGACGTGTAGGTGGAGCCAACGCGCCTTTTTCTTCAGGTCCCCGACGCCCGGCACGGCGAAGGGGGCCTTTCCTTTGGCGCTCACTGGATCGGCTCCTTGCAGGGGGTCAGAACCCAGCGAAGCAGCTTGAGGCCGTCCCGGTATGCGGATTCGAGGCACAGGAGCGCCATTGTTTCGGCGTTGGACGCCTCGCCCTCGGTCCGCAACGCCTCGATGCGAGCGGCAAGCTCCTGACGGCCATGCAACAGCGGGTTAAGGTGGTGGACGATCAGCGCTTCGGCAGAGACGCGGGCCTGAAGGCTCACCTCCTGGTCACAGCGAGGGGGCGTGGTGCGCTTGCGCATGGCGGCCCCCTACGCGGCCCTGTTGACCGGTTTGGCCTTGGCGCGGGTCAGCTTGGCTTCGAGCCATGCGAGGAAGGCTTCGCGTTCGTACACGGCCCGGCGGCCCATGTAGAAGACGCCCGCAGGACCAGTACCCCGGCTGTCCTCATTGGCGAGGGTCCCGGCAGAGATGATTTCACCGGTCAGCTTGGGAACGGCAGTTCGGGCGAAGGTCGGTGGGAGTTCGGCGCGCAGACGATCGATGATGGGATTCATGGGCATTCTCCTTCGTGTATGAAGTTCTTGCCCAAAAGCTGAAAGTGCGTATTCCGTGCGTAATAAAAGAGGCCTGCAAACATGCAAGCCTCTTAAATTACAGGGCGAAAATAAATTTTCGCATGCGTGTTTCGTGCGGGTTGCCTATCCCCAGGGGGAATCCTCATCGGACATGTTTTCAAGGTGCCTCGGGTCCATGGACGTGGCCCGGCTCATGCTGATGGCAGCTTCCTTCAGTTTTTGTCTTCCTTGATAAGTATTTGCCCACGCGGTCAACACCATGGCATCGGATCGCCCTGGAAATCCTTCTGGAGCGTTCCGCCCCGCTTCCCATTCCTGGAATAGACGCACGCTCACTTGGCACAGAGCAGCAGCCTGTGCTTGTGTGACGGCTCCGCGTGTATGTTTTCGCTTTGCCTTGTGCTCGTGTTGAGGGGTGTCCTCGCAAGATTGGCCGGTTGATCGTTGTTCAGATTGAATTGTGGTGGCGTCTTTTGATGATGTGTTGAAGCCTGCAAATGATTCCATCTCTTTAGTCTTAAATTTGTATAAGCCTCTTCGCAGGTCACTGTAAAATCTGTCGTCGCAAAATTTGTAATATCGAGAAGAAGTGTCAGATAGGTAGCCCGTGTCGAGGATCTTTAGCATTCCTGATCCAAGAACTGTTGAGGCATATTCCGGTTCTTGTTCATAGGTGTCGAGAAGCCGAGGGTGTTCGACTACCCGCACACCATCTAGGTCATATACAGGAAGACCTTTGTAGATCAGCAGAACGGCCTCATTGATACTAATGTCGTATAGCTGTGTCGCGTAATTCGAAGACAACCATCTAGGCTTGAACATGCCCCCTCCCGGTTCTCCCTTTTGAAACCCCCGGCAGGGATGGAGGGAGGTCCACCCTTTTCGGGGCGGTTCATGAGGCCGCCTCTAGCCGGGGAAATCGTGGCTACTGGCCCGCTAGCACGCGCCGCACGGTGTTGGGCTTCCGGTCGATGGCAGCTGAGGTCAGCACCGGCCTGATAATCGGTAGGTCACAGGTTTGAATCCTGTCGGGCAAGCCTGTGATACCAACGGGTTGCCTCCCCGAGGAAAGCTCCTATGCCGTCAAAAACCGTTTCGGGTCCACGTTGAGGGCTTCCCCCAGCCTGCGGGCGTTCTGCTTCCCAATGGGCCGCTTGCCGTTCTCCATCTCGGAGATGTGCCTACGGGGAATGCCCGCTGCCTTGGACAAGGCCTCCTGGGTCAAGCCCTCGCGGTAGCGCGCCCCGGACAGGAACACGCCCGGCAACTCCTGGTCCTTGAAGGGGAAGGCCTCCCGCCAGGGGATGGAGTCAGCATCCTCCCGCACGGAGAAGCCAAGGGCCACGAGTCGCTTGACCGCCTCTTCCTTCATGGCGGCCGGGCCGGTGAAGCTCAGGACCACGTTGTCAGTAGGGGGCTTTTTCGTGTGTTCCAGCATAAGTCACCTCGATCAGGCGCACGTGCCCGGCGCGCTCCTCCCAGACGGCCACATAGGTGGGCCGTCCCTTCTTCAGGTGGCAGTGATGACGCCCCGCGCCCAGCTTAGAATAGTTGGGCCAGTTCCCGCGCACGGGGCCGCCGTCCTCCATGTCCTGCAAGAGGAGCACAAGGGCTTTCTGGACGGCGAGGGGCAGGCGTTTGATGCCCTTTTCGGCCTTCCCGGAGAGTTTCACCGTCCACGCCATGGAACACCTGTACTAATTTTTAGTGCATAGTCAAGGGGGCGGTTCATTCGGGGCCGCCGTTGATGCTCACCACCTTGCCGGGCTTCTTGCGCCGGACGGCCTCCAGGGTGTCCACGGCCTGGCGGAAGTGGTCCGGGGCCAGGTGGCTGTACCGTTCGGTCATGGCCATGGTGGAGTGCCCCAGGAGCCGTCCCACGGTGATGAGGGGCACGCCGTTCTGCACGAGCCAGCTCGCGCACGTGTGGCGCAGGGTGTGGAAGACCACCTTTTGCCGGGCGTCCTCGATCCCGGCGTTGAGCCCCAGGTCAGCCACGGTCCGGACGTAGGTTTTCGAGATGGCGGCCGCCTGCTCGCCACGTTCCGCAGGGAAAACGAGCTCGGCCGGCTTGGCTTCCCCTCGCCGCTCCTCCAGCATGGACCGGACTTCGGAGGTCATGGGCACTTGCCGGTTGCGTCCGCTCTTGGTGTCCTTGATGGTCAGGACGCCGTGTTCGAAATCCACGTCGGCCCACGTCAGGGCCAGGGCTTCCCCGGCCCGAAGTCCGGTGTTGAGGGAGAGCAGGGCGGTTCCCCAAACATCAAGCGAGCGAGCTTTCAGGGCGTCGAGTAGGGCGTCTGCCTCTTCATGGGTCAGGAAGCGCACGCGGCGGTTGTCCGCCTTGGGGGCCTTGACCTTCTGCACCGGGGAAGGGCCGGAATAAATGTCGTGCGCCTTGGCGAAGTTGAAGACCTGCCGGACAAGGGCGAGGGCATATTCCTGGCTCCGGGCGGATCGTCCGGCCGTACGCATCGTCTTCTTGATCTTCTCCAGGTGGAAGGGGGCCACGTCCTTGAGCGGAGCGCTGCCAATGGTGGGCTTGATCCAGGTTTCGAAGAGGGTCTTTTCAGTGCGGATGGAATTGGGCTTCTTGTTGCCCTGGGCGTGCTCCAGGTAGGTTCCCAGGAAGACCGCGCCGAAGGTCACGCCCTCGCGCTCTTGTTGGGCCTTGGCCTCTTCCTCGGCTTGCCGCTGTTCCAAGGCCTGTTCACGCCTTTCGGAAAGCGTGAAGGCTCCCTGGCCGGTTCTGTGTGCCTCCTTGAGCTTGGCCAACTCCAGGGCCGCTTTCTGTGCCGTCCACCCCTGGCTTGCCCATCCAAGGCCTTCTTCCCGGCGCTTGCCGTTCACGCGGTAGCGGATGGCGAAATACTGGTCAGGCCTGACACCGTGCTTGCGGGTCGGGTGCTCACGGTACCTGACGCCTTCGTGTTTGGTCTGGCCCCACTGGTGGCCCATGTTGCACCCTCCCTTCGCCCTGTCCCCCATCTGTCCCCCAAAATACGATGAAATGGGATGTTTTCTGGTGAAGTCCCGTGAAGAGATTTAGGCCTTGAAATGGCTGTAGTCAACGCTTTTTGCGAAGTCCCGTGATGTGGGGTGAAGCATAGATAGGCTGATTCGTAATCAGCAGGTCAGGGGTTCGAGTCCCCTCGCTGGCTCCACAAAGAATATCAATGGGTTGCAGGTGGATATTAGTCCCGCCAGCAACCCTTTCTTTTTGCCTCAAAACCGATCCAGTCCCGGAAAGGAAAATTTTCCCGGAATTTTTTGGAGGGGGCGGCCTTGTCTTTTGGCAATGCCGCCCCCTCCTGGGGCTCCTGCTTTACCGGTCCGCTTGGCGGTAACCGGTGTGGTCATGACCCGAGGAATCCTCGGCTTGATTCCATGCGTCCAATCCGCAAATGACCTGCTCGGCTCTTTTCGGACCACTCAATTCTTGATGGTGGCACCCGGGGGCTGGGCCAACGTCCGGTTTGCTGTTCCCTGACGCCAGGGGCACGGCTCACCGGCTCTCTTGGCTACCGTCCTGGATGCAGGGAATCCATGCTGCCGAATCATGCGAGTCTCTTTCATCGCGAAGAATAGATAGCCGATGATGGACTTTCGCAATAGTTTGCCAAGGGTCAAGCGCCTGGGGAATCCTTGCGGCAATGATTTCCTGGACTCGAAAATGCATTCATGCGAGTAGGGGGCATGAAAAAGCTCACGCCCTTGCGTTGCGCTCCTGTTTCGCGTGTCAGCAACAAGTGGCTATTTGCGTTGTTTGCGGTGGTTCTGGTTGCGACTGCCCTGAATTTTCTGTTTTTCCGCGACTGCGGCTGCTGGTGATGGCCCCCGGGCCTGCTTCCCGGCCGTCGCTGCGGACTGCGCGGCGCATCCATGGGATATGTGAAGCAGGTGGTTTCGTCTCTTGCAGTCGCAACACCCCGAGGCTGGCATGGGAAATATGGCCAAGGATGTGCTGAAGCTCGTCTCCGGCATGGGGGGCCTTTCCGCGTTGGGCGTCGGAGTGGGCCTGTCGTTCCTGAAGAATTGCCTGCGCAGGCCGGGGGTGCGGGCCTACGCCGACCATCTGCTCGGCAGGCTCGCGCCAGCCTGCGAAGGGGCTGCGCCCCTCCCGGTGCAGGCCGTCCAGACGGCCCGGGCCTTGGCGGAGCTCTTCCGCCGACACGGGCTCGTGCCGTGCCGCCTGGGCGTGGACGGGCCTCCGGGCAGCGGGAAAAGCAGCCTGGCCGCCGCTCTGGCGCAGGCGCTGTGCATGAACGCCATCTGCCTCGACCACCACGACCTCGACCGCCCGCTTGATTTCTCACGTCCGGGAGCTGTGTTTGAACATCACCGCCTGATCCGAACGCAGGACATCGACGCCTTCGACGCCGTCATCTACCTCGACGAGCCGGTCGCCGACTCCATGGAGCGGGTGCTCAGCCGAAAGCGGGGCGCGTATCTCCTCGAAATTCTCGACTTCGAACTGCTCAAGCGCATCGGAGACAGGGCTTTCGCCCTGGTCGGGGGCGATGCCGAGGTCGTGCAGGACCGCTGCCGGATCAAGCTCAGACCGCCCGGAGGGTTCCGCCACATGGAGAATATCCGCGGGGCCGTGGCCGCAAACGGGCTCGACTGGTCCGGGGCGTCGAAGGAACAGGCCCTGTTCCTGTGCGTGGAGGGCGTGCGGCGCGGCGGTTTCCCGTCGTATTTGAAGTATCATGCCTTCGACCGGGAACTGCTGGACGCGCTGACCGAGGCAGGCGTGTTCACCGGCAGGCCGGGCAGGGGGCGACGTTAGCCGTGCGGGGCGTCGCCGCCCTGGATGATGCGGTTCTGACCTTGCTCGATCGTTTGCGCCGCCCATGGCTGGACGCGGCCATGCGCTTCGCGAGCGTCGCAGGGTCCGCAAGCGTGTTCCTGCCCCTGTGCGCGACGCTTGCCCTGTTCGGCCGGGAGCATCTTGGCGAGGCGGCCCAGCGCTGTCTCGCGGGCGAGGCATGCATGCTGCCCGTCATCGTGGCCCTTCGCCGTCTTTTCAGGCGGGCGAGGCCTTCGCCCAGGAAGCCTCGGGCCTGGGCGGCCTGGGACCTGTACTCCTTTCCCTCGCACCACGCCGCCAGGGCCTGGATGGCTGCTGCCACTGCCGCAGCCTGCATCGACGGCGCGGCGCTCCCGGCGTATTTCCTGGCCGTTCTTGTCGGGATAAGCAGGGTCTATCTGCTCAGGCACCACTTCACGGATGTGCTCGCCGGAGCGGCCCTGGGGTTGGCGGCGGCGTCCGTGGTGGCCGCCGCGTTCATGCGGGTGCTGGGCTAGCGCCGCTGCGTCGGAACGAGCCCGCTTGCCAGGGGCGGCACTTGGGGCAGCCCCGAGAGCCGCAAGGAGCGTCCATACCCTTCTTGAATCCCGGCGTCTTCGGCCGCGCAGATCAGAACAGCTTGCGAAAGAGCAGGTATGCCACCACGGCGGCAGCCAGGATGAGCATCACATGCATGGGAACCTCCCGGTTGCGTTTTCCCGAAGGATGGGGGCGTGCGTCGAGACGTCCTACGCCCAAGGACCCTCACAGGGGAGGGCAGGGGAATTCCCCTTCGTCGTCAAACCCGTGCCGCGGAGCAACCGAAGTGCCTTTCGCGCTGCTGCGCGCCGGGCGTTTTTTGAGCGTCATACCGGTCACGCCGCCTGCCGCGCCTGCGCCGGTGACCAGCTTGGCCGAAGCCGCCGTGCCGCACAGCGCCTTGACCCCTGCCAGACAGGCCACCGAGAGGCCCACCACGGAGGTCAGCACGCCCGCGCACACTCCGGCCACGAACGTCGTTCCGCTGACGTAACGGCCTTTGACGGGGCGCGGCGCGCGCGCACATTCGCCCGACTGTTTCTGGAGGTGCTTGCGGTGCAGGGCGCAAATCTCGGGACTGTATCCCTGGTACGCGCAACTCTTGCAGATGGAAGGATATTTCATGTACGTCTTTGATTGGAAGGGTGAAAGGGAAGGGCGAGCCTCAAGGGAGGGCCCGCCAGCCGGTGGAGGCGCCCGGAGTCGCGGCGGATTGGCCGCCAGCAGGCGTCCGCCCCGCCTGATGCGGCACGGCCCCCGGATGGCTGGTCTGGCTGCGCCAGGCGGCGGGGGCCGTTCCGGCTGCCCCTGCGGGATGTTCCGGCGCGCCTGCGGCGACCCAGTCGAGAATGGTTGATGCGTCCGCTCCGGCGAACTGGGCCATGGGACCTTGGATCATGGCTTCGAGCATGCCGCTTTGCGCATAGGCGTTCAGGTTGTCGTAATCCATTAGGTTGCGCACGGCCCCACCGTGGCAGGAGGAACAGTCCGCAAGGATGATGTCCCGGATGGTGGGGTCGTAGTAGACTTTGCTCGCGGCAGCCGTTTTCAGGCCAAGGTTGCCGGGCAGGGGAACCCAGCCCGGCTTGCGGCGCATCGCCGCCGCCAGCTCCGCTTGCGGCGTGCTGTCGCCCACGTTCGACGACATCATGAGCGAAATGGACATGAGCGCGCCCGAAACGATCAGGAAGACAAGCAGGAAGGAGTTGCTGAAGAACGACATCGGCCTGCGGCCTCGAACATGCTGCGCCACGCGGCTTTCCTTTACGCATGCGCGGGCCATTACGGCTCGCGGCTGGTGTGTCGACGCAGGGCGCGTCGCCTTTTCGCTCTGGTCGGCCCCGGGGCCGCCATCCTTGGCCGCATGCGCGATCGTTTGCACCGGGGCGGCCGATTTTCCATCACGGCAGGGCTCAGACGGCCAACTGGCCGTCTGCGGCTGCTGATAAAGTCGGCTTTGCGGCTTTTTCAGCAGCCCTGCGCGAAGCGCAGCCTGGAGCAGGGCGGCTTTGCCGCCCGTAAGCGTATCCCACAAACCCCGCTTCGGGGTTTGTCATCAAGTTCAGACGGCCAACTGGCCGTCTAGGGGCGGGCTCAGCCCCCCGTGAACGCTGCCTGGGCGGCATCCAGCATGGTTTCCCTGGCGTTCTGGCCCATGGCCTGTCCGCCAGGGGCGGGCTTGGCGGTTTTCCCGTTCTGAGTGGCGTCGATCATGGTCTCCTGGGCGTTCTGGCCCAGTTGGGGAGCGGGCGAAGCAGCCGCGACCTGCCGGAAGGAGTTTGGGGTCGTCTGGCCCGACGGGCCAGTCATGCCGCCTCCTCAGCCGCCTGCGAACGCCGCAGGGGTAGCCCCCGCAACCACGGCGCCGCGAAACTGCATGGCCTCCCCGCCGACGGGGCAGCGCGGCAATCCGGCCGCGTCGAAGCGGGGCATGCCCACGGCGCCGTGCACGGGGCACACGTACTGGCCCGTGCCTGCGGCAGGCGCGGGCGCGCGGACCGGCACGGAAGCCGCCGCGGTCAGGATGCGCCCGGCCACGGCCATTTCTCCGTTCCAATGCTTGTAGCCGTAGACGGCCCAGTAGATTCCGGTCGCAGTCAGGGCCGCCCCGGCTGCCGCAAGAAAGAAATACAGAAGCGGCTTCGCCCTGATTCCTGATGCGCCCTCGAACATCCTCCACGATTCGCCCAGCATGATGCCCAAATCCTGTCGTTGTGGTTGACGGAGCCGGAGAGTTCCGTCGCCTGCGCAGTTGCGAGGCGAATTCATCCTAATGCATGGATTGGGCCAGGTCGTCCTGCTTGGAATTAGAGGGGGTTGGCGCTTGATGGGCGGATTGGTGGCGCGTAATACGTCCAGTCTGATGCGCTGGCGGGCGCGTTATGCGCCTTGAGGTGGGGCCTGTTCGTCTCCGAGAATCCTGCGAAGGGTGTCCTTGCTGATGCCGAGTTCGCGGCATGCCGCCATCTTGCGTCCACCGTTGCGCTTGATGCTTTGCAGCGCGGCCTGGCGCTTGATCTCCCGCAGGGTCATGCCGGGGCGGGTCAGCGTCGGCTGCTGCGGGTCGGGATGGAGATACTCCGGCAGATGCTCGACCTGGATGAATCCCTTGTGCTGCAGAAGCGTGGCGTATTCCAGGATGTTGCGCAGTTCCCTGACGTTGCCGGGATAGTTGTGGCGCAACAGCAGGAAGGTGACGTCTTCCGAGAGCCCCTCCACCTGGCTGGCCTGGACGGCGTTGAAGTGTTCGATGAAATGTCTGGCCAGCAAGGGGATGTCTTCAGGGCGTTCGCGCAGGGACGGCAGCGCGATTCTCGCCACGTTGAGCCTGTAGAAGAGATCCTGGCGGAACTGGCCCGCGGCGGCCATGGCTTCGAGGTCAAGGTTCGTAGCAGCGATGACCCGCACGTCCACTGCAACGGCGTTGGACGAGCCCAGGGGCTCCACGATCATGTCCTGCAGCACGCGCAACAGCTTCACCTGCAGGCGGTAGGGCAGGTCGCCCAGTTCGTCGAGCAGGATCGTTCCCTTGTGGGCGGCCTGGAATTTCCCCTTGTGATCGGTTTTGGCGTCGGTGAAGGCGCCCTTCTTGTAGCCGAACAGCTCAGATTCCATGAGCGTTTCGGGCAGCGCGCCGCAGTTGACGGTGACGAAAGGCCCGTTCTTGCGGGGGCTCATGTTGTGGATGGCCCTGGCGACCAACTCCTTTCCCGTGCCGGATTCACCAAGCAGCAGCACCGAGGTCCGGCTTGCGGCGATGCGCGGAAGGATGTCCAGCACGCGGGTCATGCCCCGGCTGCGGGTGATGATGTCCTCCAGGGTGCGCTCTCCCTGCAACTGGCGGCGCATGAGCGAGATGTCCGAAAGGTCGCGGAACGTTTCGACGCCGCCGATGAGACGTCCGTCCTTGTCTCTGAGGGGCGAGGCGCTGATGGACAGCGGGATGCGCTTCCCGTCCGGCCCGACGATGTGGATGGATTTGTTGGTCATGGAGAGGTTCTGCTCCATGCACGTCTTGAGGGCGCAAGCTCCGTCGCAAATGGAGGAGTGGAACACGTCGCGGCATTTGCGTCCGACCGCCTGCTCGACCGGTATGCCGGTGATGTTCGCCGCAGCGCGGTTGAAGAAGGTGATGGTCCAGTCCTTGTCGACGGTGAAAACCCCGTCGGCAAGGCTGTCCATGATTGAGTCGCAATGGATGTGGCCGGGAAAGGTCATGGTGTATTCCTTGATGGGAGCGAGCATGCGCCCTGGGGTAGGTAGCATGAATGCGCCGTCCAACGGAATACGGCGCGGGGAAGCGGCAAACCGTACTGAAGCGGGCGGAATTGCTGGGGGCGTGCACGGCGCGCGACGCGGCCCCCCCGGGCAGGGAGGCCGCGACGTGCAGGAGGGATGGGGCGGGTGCGCCAGGGGTCAGGCGCAGTTCTTCTTGTGGGGCTTGTAGAGTGAGACGTGCCAGAGGCTCAGCGCCACGAAGGCCAAGCCCAGGGCTGTGTGGACCTTCAGGGCGCGGCTTCCGCCGAAGCCCGTCAGGGCGAGCGCGCCCAGGCCCACGCCCAGGGCGGTCTTGGCGACCGAGCGCCATTGCCTTCGGGTGACGCCCCGGGGCTGGACCGCCTGCTCGGGGAGCGCGGTGGTCCGGGGTGCGGATTCCGGGCGTGAAACCACCGGCGCGAGGTCCAGCGGCGCGTACCGGCGGGCCGCGGGAAGAGCCCCCGTCGGCCTTTCGAGAACGTGAAGCGATGCCATGTGCTTGCGGATCCTCTACAACGGCGTGGCGAAACCGGCCAGGGCCAGGCCTTTGGATACGATGGGCACGGAAACGTGGTCCGCGAGCGCTCCGACGATGCCTCCGGGGAGAGCCGCGCCCAGGGTGCGCCCCAGGGCCATGGCCGCGCCGCGCGTGGCGGGGTGGGCAAGCACCACCGCCGCGCCGATGGCCAGGGACACTCCCAGGGCGATACTGCGCCGCCTGGCGCTGCGCCCGTTCCTGATTCTGAGGGCGGCCTGGAAGACCTCCCGGGCCTGGTCGGTCGGGCCCGCTTCCGCCTCGCGCCGCAGGGAGGCCCGCTGGCGAATCTGCTCCTTGCGGGCTTCGTAGGAGGCCATGTCGAAGCGGTGGACCGGGGCGTTGGGGGGCATATGTTGGAAGGCGGCGGCCGGGTTGTCCAGGCCAGGGGGGTAAGAGCCTTGAAGAAACATCAGGAACCTCCGGGATGGAAATTCTCCCCGATGGGGATGGCCGCCTTCTAGTGGGATTGAGAATCAATGTCAATATCATTTAGGGGAAACACCACCCCCTTTGTCTGAAAAGGTGTTTTGCCCGGGGAAATCAGGAGTGTCGGGCGTCAGTCACGGCGTGACGCCGCGAATCGCCAGACGGCCAGGCCGGTCGCGGCCACAAGGCTCCAGGGAACGGCCGCTCCGATGGCTCCCGCGACGGCCAGGACGCTTCCCGTCTTGATGGCGGCGGGGGCAACCTTGAGAAGGATGACGAGGCCCAGGCAGCTTTCGACGCCAAGAAACGCCAGAAATGGAAGGGTGTTTGTTTTCATGGAGCTACCATAGGCATCCTGGGCGGGAAGGCAAGCGTACGCCGCCGGGGAAGTTCGGGTTGTGCATGAAGCGTGTTGCGGCAACTGCGCCAGGCAGGCATGTCGCCCGCCTTGATGCGGAGATGTGCTGGAGAATGGTCAGATGGTTCCGGCATGAAGCATGGTAATCAGACCAAAGCGCATTGTCACGCCCTGGCGAAACACTACGTCGTGAGGGCGCAAGGCAAAAAGCGCATGCCGGCACGTCTAGTCCAGCGCTTTGCCCGGCGTGCGCATTCTTGACTGCTGGAGAAAATTAGGTAATGAAAAAAGAAAAATAGCACGAACGCTTCTGGCCTGCCGCAGCCATCGCTGCAGGAGGGCAGGGAACGCCGACACTCGTTGAACATGTCCAAGACGCCCCCCTCCGGCGCGCGGCTTCCGCGCGGGCAAGCCCCTTCAAACGACCCTCTTGTCGACGGGTTCCTGCGCAATTACGCCATGCGCGGCCTGCACCCGGCGGCGCGCGACCCCCTTGGGGTCGTGGGCGGCCATGCGGGCCATGATCTTGGCGCGCTCACCCCAGCCCTGGCCCTGGGCGCGCTGGGCGTCGTTTTCGGCGACATAGGGACAAGCCCGCTCTACGCCATCAAGGCCTGCTTCCACGACGGAGCTTTCGCGCCGAGCGAGACCAACATCCTGGGCGTGCTGTCGCTGGTGTTCTGGTCGCTCATGCTGGTGGTCACTCTCAAATACGTGCTGTTCATCATGCGCGCCGACCACAAGGGCGAGGGCGGGCTGTTCGCGCTGTTCAACCTGCTGCGCAAGGACGGCAACCATTTCTCGGCCCGTTCCATGAAGCTCATCGTGCTGTGCACGCTTGCGGGCGCGGCGCTGTTTTTCGGCGACGGCATGATCACGCCCGCCATCTCGGTGCTTTCGGCGGTGGAGGGCCTGGGGTACGCCACCGACGTGGCGCGTCCGGCGGTGTTGCCGCTCACCGCGGCCATCCTTGTGGGACTTTACGCCCTGCAGCGCCGCGGCACGGGAGGCATCGGACGGCTGTTCGGCCCCGTGATGCTCACGTGGTTCGCCGCCATCGCCCTGCTCGGCATCGGACAGATCGCGCGCGCGCCCGAGGTGCTGGCGGCGCTGGCCCCGCACCACGCCCTGGATTTCCTGTTCCGCCACGGCCTTTCCGGGTTCGCGGTCCTCGGGTCGGTGGTGCTGTGCATCACCGGATGCGAGGCCCTGTATGCCGACATGGGCCATTTCGGCGCGCAACCCATCCGGGTGTCGTGGTTCTCGGTCGTGCTTCCCGCCCTCACGCTCAACTATTTCGGTCAGGGGGCCGGGCTTCTGCTCGACCCGGCCATCGCCTCCAACCCGTTCTACGGCATCGTGCCCGGCGCGCTGCGCATCCCCATGGTGCTGCTCGCCTCCATGGCCACCATTTGCGCCTCGCAGGCCATGATTTCGGGGGTGTTCTCCCTCGCCCGCCACGCCATCCTGCTCGACTATCTGCCCAGGATGCGCGTCATGCGGACTTCCTGGATCATTCCGGGCCAGATCTACATACCGGCCATCAACACCATCATGATGTGCGCGAGCGTTCTCCTTGTGTTCGCCTTCCGCGAGTCGGCCAACATGGCCGGCGCGTTCGGCCTCGCGGTCACGGGCACCATGGTGGTGACCACCTGTCTGTACTTCTTCGTCATCACCCGCAACTGGAAGTGGCCCCTGTGGATCGCCGCCTCGCTGGTCTCGGGATTCCTCATCCTGGACCTGCTTTTTTTCGGCACGAACCTCCTCAAGGTTGTCAGCGGCGGCTGGTTCGTCCTGCTGGCGGCCTGCGCGGCCATGCTGTGCATGCTGGCCAGCAAGCGCCATCAGGACGGCAATTGGCGTCTGACGCTTTCGAGGGGCTCCATCCCGCTTGAGACGTTCATGAGACGCCTGGGCGAGATCGCGCTCGCACGCGCTCCCGGCACGGCGGTCTTTTTGGGCGTCGAGGCGGCCAACACCCCGAAGTCCCTGGTGGATATTCTCGGGGAGCGCGGGGTGCTGCATGAGAACGTCGTGATCGTGTGCCTGCGCAGGACCGGCGACCCCACGGTGGAGGCGGGCAAGCGTCTGGCCGTGCGACACCTGGGTCTGGGCGTCCATCAGATCGTGGCCCGCTACGGATTCATGGAGCACCCGAACGTGCCGGAGCTGCTCGACGAGGCCGAGAGCCACGGCGTGCCGCACGACCCTGCCCTTGTCTATTACCTGGGAGGCCAGAGCCGCCCCAAGGCCGGGCATGGCCCCTGGGAGAATGTTCTCGACGCCGTTGGCGGACTGCTCTTTCGCGGGGAGCCCCCGGCGTTCACTTCTTTCGGCATCCCCGCAGCCCGCGTGATCACCGAGGCTGGCGATGTGGAGTAGGCTTTTTACGGAAAGCTCGGGCGCATGCGTTCGCCTCAAAAACGACGCGCAACGACGCTTCCAGGATTGGAGACGAGGTCTGGTCCATGCTTGAAATCGCCGCTTTGGTCCTGTTCGGGCTGTTCGTCGGGTGTTACGGCACGCTGGCGGGCATCGGCGGCGGGCCGCTCATCGTGCCCGTGTTGGCCATGTTCTACCATTACGACACGCCAACGCTCGTGGCCGTCTCCGTGCTCGCGATCTTTTGCAACACCCTCTCCGGCACCATCGCCTACATGCGCGAGTGGCGGGTGGACATGTCCAGCGGCACCAAGTTCGGTCTTGTGGCCATACCGGGCGGCATCGCGAGCGTCATGGCCATCCACTGGATCCACATGAACGTGTTCTCGTTCCTGTTCGGGTTCTTCCTGCTGCTTCTGGCCCTGTACATCTACGCCAAGCCGGTGAGCGCCGACGCGCGCAGCAGCAGCCCCTTCTTCGGCGGACTCAAACAATTGCGTCGGCGCGGCAGAAAGCCGCGCCTGAGCTTCGGAGCGGAGTTCATCTCCGAGGCCGACGACGAAGTGCGCAAGCCCGCATCCAGGCGCATCGTCGACCGCCAGGGAAACACCTTCGCCTACACCGTGGACGAGCCGTTGGGCATGGCGGTGACGGCGCTTATCGGCGCGCTTTCCACGTTCCTCGGCATCGGCGGCGGGCTCATGCAGGTTCCCGCGCTTGTATACATCCTCAAGTTTCCCGTGCACATCGCCACGGCCACTTCGCACTACATCACCGCCATCAACTCCGGCTTCACCCTGATCGCCCTCATGTATTCGACCACGCTGCCCTACAAGACGGCCCTGAGCCTGGCCGCTGGAACCATCGTGGGCGCACAGATCGGGGCGCGTCTCTCGCCGCGCTTCAGCGACAAGACGTTGCTGCGCCTGCTCATTCCGGTGTTCATCGTGCTCAGCGTGAAGCTGATGTTCTTCAACTACTGATTCCTGGAGACCGCGCACGCCTATGGATTCGCCACCGGTCCGCACCGTAGCGTCCGGGAAGGGACCGGGCGAGGCGTTGGACGCCCAGGCCATGGAGCAGTTGCGCACGGCCCGGTCGCTGCTAGAGCACCGCAGCCTGTCCCACCGTTTCCTCACCACGCTTGGAACGCCCGTGGACCAAGCCTACGCCCTTCTGCCCCGCAAGGCGCGCGACGCCATTGCCAAGGGGGCGCGCGGTGCGCTGCTCAAGCTCTCCGAATACGTCATTTCCCACACCATGAACGAGGAGGCGCGCAGCGATCAGTCGCGCCTGCACAAATGGGGCGTGATGCTTTCGGGAGGGATCGGCGGCTTCGGAGGCCTGGCTTCGCTTCCCGTGGAAATAACGGTCTCGACCTCGATCATGCTGCGCTCCATCGCCGCCCTGGCCAGGCACCACGGGGAGGACCTGCGCCGCGTCGAGGCACGCCTGGCCTGCATCGAGGTTTTCGGGCTGGAAGGCGATCACGCCCCGGACGAACCCGTTCTGGCCAGTTACTTCACCACTCGCTCGCTCTTCGCGCAGGAGGTGCGCACCGCCCTGACCTACATGGCGGCGGGCGCGCAGCGCAACACGCTACGCCCCTCCCTTGTGCGCATGGTCGAGTTCATCGCCCCACGTTTCGGAGTGATGCTGGAGGAGAAGTTCCTGGCGCAGTCGCTCCCCCTGGCCGGGGCCATCGGCGGGGCCGCCCTCAACGCCATCTTCCTGGACCACTACCAGCGCACGGCGCGCGGACACTTCATGATCCGCCGCCTTGAGCGGGAGTGGGGCGCTCAGGCGGTTCGGTCCGCCGTGGCCTCCCTGGACTGACCCCACACGGCCGGGGGCGTTCCCGGATAGTCGGCCCGGAGCTCCCCAGCGTCGCACCTGATCGCCCTAAGCCTCACCAGGCCAGCACGTCGGCCCGACGGGCCAGCAGGCCGCCCGCCGCGGGCTGGCCGGAGGACAACGGGCGTACGGCGCCCACTCCGCAGGCCGTCACCAGCTTCTCGGGAACGCCGCCCGCCACCAGGGCCCGGGCCACGGCCAGAGCCCTGGCCTGGGCCAGGGCCACGTTGTCCGGGTAGCGCTTGGCGAGCACTCCACGCAGCGGCTGGGCGTCGGCATAGCCCAGCACGAGCACGACCTTGCGTGGCTTGGCCAGGACCTTTTTGACCAGTTCCGCGATGTCCTTGTTCTGGGCCGGGCTCAGAACGTCGGCGGCGGGAGGGAAGGGCAGGCTGAACTGGTCTGGCCCAGCGGCCTCGGGCTTTGCGGCCGTCGCTTGGGGCAAAAGGGCAGGGGCAGCTGCAGGAGGAGGGCCGGTTGTCGGCGCGGTCTCGGGTGCGGCGGCGGAGAGGATTTCCTTCCCGGGAGGAGCCGGGACCGTCGGCGGCGCGGGAGCGGGCGCGCCGGACGCAACGGGCGCGGCAGGGGCAGGGGGCGACGTCTGCTGCTCCGCTTTGGCCCGGGGCTCGCCGGGCTGTTCCGGCCGCACGGCCTCCCCGATGGCGTGCTGCCGGGGCGGCGCGGGGCGTTCCTTGTCGTCCGCGCCAGGCGACCGCGCGGCTTCGCCGGGCGCGGAACGCTGGACCGCCGACGGTGGTTTCTGACGGTCACTGTCCCCCCAGAGGGCGGAAAGAGCCACCACGAGCACGAGCATCAGGCCCAGACAGCAGCTTTTCCAGAAGCGCACGCCGGAAGCGTCTGCGGCGTCCGTGCGGTGAGACGTTTGCTCCTGGTCCGCGTTGGAGGAGACAGGCGTCGCCCGTTCTCCAGCGGCCAACGCTTCGGCCAGCCTCGCTTCCAGTTCCAGCCGCAGCGCCTCCAGCTCTTGTCCCCGCGCCTCCAGCTGCTGTGTCTGCCGTCCAAACTCCTGGACGCGCGTCTCAGCGGAGCGGGCGCGTTCCTCGGCCAGCGCGAGCCGTTCCCGCGCCTCGTCGCGTTCGGCGGCCAGCGTGCTTATCAGGGCCTGCGCCTGCTCACCGCGTCGCCGCTCCTCTTCAAGGGAGGATTCCAGGCGCGAGCACTCTTCGAGCAGGGCCTTTTCAGCTGCCTTGGCCTCCTCGCTCTCGGGAATCGGCGCGGACCGTGACAAATCGTCTTCCAGGCGTTTCATTTCCCCGCGCAGGGCATCCAGATCTCCCTGCGCCCGCAGCGCGTCGGCGCGAGCCTCTTCGAGCATGGAGCGCGCCGCTTCGAGCTCCCGGGCCAGCTCAGCGGCCAGGCGTCGTTCCTCTTGCGTCGCCAGGGCAGCCTGCTCCAGCGCCTGCTCGGCCTGGCGCAGCAGCTCCCGCGCCTCGTCTTTGTCCCGCGCGGCGCTCAGACGCTCCTGCTCCAGGGCGGCGGCAAGTGTTTCCGTCTCCTGGCGGAGCCGTTCCTTCTCTTCGTCCGTGGCCGGTGCGGCCGGGGCGAACTCCACCATGGCCAGCCGCGAAGCCGTGGCCTCCAGCAGGGAAAGGACCCGCTCCTGAGACTCGGCGAGCCGTGAAAGACCGGATATGGAGAAATTCCCGGGGCCGTCGTGTTCGTTGGGCGCCGTTGCCGACATGTCGCCTCCCGTACGGGCGTGGGGTTATCTGTCCCGGTCGATGATCTGCTGCCATTGGCGCTGGAGGCGGTCCAGGTCGCGTTTGAGCTCCTGGTTGACCTCCCGCTGGGAGCGCAGGGCGTCCTGCGCCTCGTGGCGCGCGCGCTCCGAATCGGCAAGCCTGTCGCGGCAGGAGTTGAGCTCCCGCTTGAGCACTTCCACCTCGCGCTGGGCCGCATCAAGTCGCTCCTGGCATTGGGAGGCGCGGTCGGCGAAGCGCGCGGCCTGGGCGCTCATGGCTGCCAGCTCGGCCTTGGACCGGGCCGAGGCGTGCTCGAGCCGATCCTTTTCATCGAGGGCCTGCCTGGCCACGGAGCGCAGCTCGAAGATGCGCTCTTCAAAGACCATCCGGCGTTGGGCTTCCGCAACGGCGAACTGTTCCATCAACAGGGCCAGCCTCTGGTTCTGGCCTGCAAGACGGGACACGATGCCGGAAATCAAGGCCGTCTCGGGTTGACGTGTCGACTCATGTTCCGATGGTGCGGTGGCGTGGTCTTCTTCCATGGCCCCTCGCGCATGCTGGTTCAGGCTTTTAACAGTCACAGCCCCTTGTTCACGATGAACGCGGCAGCCCTTTGCAGGTCCTTGCCGAAGGGGCAGCCGGGCTCCTCGATCAGCACGGGCCTGAGTTTCATGGCCGCCCTGGTCACGGCGGGGTCTTCACGCACGGTCATGATGTCGTGCACGGTGATGCTCAGAAATTTTTCCATCAGCTTGTTGATGGTGGCCCCGGCCTTGATCCCGGCCTCGCCCGAGGCCCTGTTGACCAGCGTGACGGGCGCGAAACGCGCGTTGACGCGGCGCATCTTCTCGACATTCTGCGGGTCCACCGCACGGGCGCGTTCGAGCAGGGCCTCGAAGGTTTTGAGCTCCGGGTGGCTTTCGGCGTCCTTGGCCATTTCAAGCAGCGCGAGGATCTCCGTGGCCCCGGCTTGCTTGAGGTACAGCGCCATTCTTCGGAACACCATGGTTTTCAGGAAGCTGTAGAGGCTCATGAGCGAGGGCACGTCGGGCGTGGTGACGAGGAGGCTTTTCCCGGCCATGAGGGCGAAATCGACCACGTTGTTGGTGACGCCCGCGGCGAGGTCCAGCAGGAGATAGTCGCACGGGAGTTTGCGCAGGTGGCGCATGAGCTTGATCTTGCGCTGGTAGGGAAGGCTGGCGATGCCGGGGACGTTGCCTCCGGAAATGAGCGAAAGCCCCTCGATGCCGGTGGGAAGGACGGCCTGATCCAGTTCGGGAATCTTGCCCATCAGGAAATCGTCCAGCGTGCAGGGCACGTTCCTGAGCCCGAACAGGACGTTGAGATTGGCAGAACCGAGGTCGAGGTCCACGGCGATGACGCGCGCCCCCGTGCGCGCCAGGCAGATGGCCAGATTGGCCGAAATGGTGCTCTTGCCGACCCCGCCTTTGGGTCCGATGACGGCAATGATCGCTGGTGTGGGTGCTGTCACGGCGTTAATCCAGTTTGAGGAAGGCCAGCAGGTCGGCTTCGATTTCTCGAACGGGCGCGTCGCGCAGTTGTTCCGTGCCGGTGGAGGGAGGCTCCGCAGCTTCCGGGGGCCGCGCGGTCGGCGCCGGGCGCGCGCAGACGTGGCTTACCGCCAGGGCGACGGCTTCCGGGTCGAGCGCCCCCGGAAGGACGGCGGCAACCCCGCGCATTTCCGGGAGGCCGAAGCCTTCGGGCAACGCGCCGAGCACCACGACTTCGCAGCCGGGAGGAAGCTCATGGCAGAGTTCGGGCAGGGCGCGCAGCTCGCCCGGCGAGGCGGCGGAGGCGTCGAAAACCACGACACGGGGCCGGGCATCCCGCAGGGACTTGCGCAGCGGGGTCAGGGCGTCGTGCAGGGCCGCATCCGCGTTGTCCCTGGCGATGCGTCGCAGGAGAACGTTGCCGCGCACGAAGTCAGGGGAAAACACGGCCACATGGGTCGGCCTGGGCATCGGGGAGCCTGTGTCCATTGCGTGGTTGGTTCGGGAAGGGCCGCGCCTTCGGGCGTGAAGGCGCGGCCGGGTTTCGCGTCCTAGGCGGACTCGCTCATGGCCATGATGAGCGCGCCGCGCGCGGTGGTGTGCAGGGGGTCCGCCGCCAGGCGCACGTCGGAGACGGCGATGGGCAGCGAAACGGTGTCGAGCACCTTGCGGAACTTGTTCACGCAGCCCTTGGGCATGGCCGTGCCGCCCGAGAGCACGATGGGAATGGGCTTGGCGATCTTGGGCAGCTTGTCGGACGCGGCCAGCACGCGCTGCAGGCTGTGCAGGAGCTTGTGGATGACGGCGTCGTAGTAGATGTGCAGGGCGGTCTGCACCATGTCGCCCGCTTCGCGGGAGAGGTCGAGTTCCTCTTCCTTGATGAACTTGATCTTGGTGGCGGGCTCGCCCACGGCCTGGCCGGTCATGGTGTCGATGTAGTCGCCAGCGGCCTGGATGCTGAATGTGATCACCGGGAAAGACAGGTAGGAGAGGCACACGTTGCACATGCCGCCGCCCATGCTGATGCCGATGCCGGTGTAGTCGTCCTGCCCGAGTTCGGAGAGCACGGTGGCCATGCCTTCGTTGATGGAGATGGGCGTGTAGCCGAGGTTTTGCAGGAACATCTTGATGACCTGCTCGTGGTAGGTCACTTTCCCTGCCGCCGCCTGCCCGTCCACCGGTTCGCCGGGGATGCCGTAGCAGATGGTTTCGCCGAAGCGTTTGGGCTTCTGGATGAGGGTGTTGACCACGGCCTGGACGACGCTGATGCCGTCCTTCTCGGCCGGGCTCAGGAGGCCGCCCTGGATGGGCCTTCGGGAGCTGGTGTTGAAGGTGTTGGCGAAGTTGTCGGCCGACGAGCCCACGATGCAGAACTGGTCGCCGCGCTCGAAGAACATGATCTCGTGGTTTTGCAGGATGCGCCTGGAAAATTTCGAGATGGGGATGGTGAAGAAGGCGTTCACCTGCTCGGTGATGTGGATGTGGTTGCGCATGTTCTGCGCGGCCACGATGCGGCTGGTGCCCACGTCGAGGCCCACGGGGCCGCTGGGGCGCTCGGCCTGGTCGATGCCGTCGATGTGCTGGTTCACCGAGGGCTTCTGCGAGGCGGCGATGGCCGCTTCGAGGCTCTGGTCGCCAGGAACGGACGACCCCCAATTCACCGGGGCACCCACGGTCGATTCGGCGTCGGCAAGGCGGTCCTTGCGCTCGAAGATGTTCTCGGAGTCGTTGTTGTCGGCCATGGACGGATCCTCCTGGGCAGGGAGCGGCGCTGGGCCGCTCCGGGATTACTTGTTCAGGATGATGGAAAGCTCCATGCGGTTGTGGGCTTCCTTGATCAGGGAGTGGGCCTTGCCCAGCAGTTCGGATTGCCGCTTGCCCACGGGCATGATGCCGGTTTTTTCAGACTCGATGCGCTTGAGGCCGTCCTTGATGGACGCGAGCTTGGCGACAACCCGCTCCCGCTCGGCCTGCAACTCCCGCAGGTCGGAGAGAATGGCCGCCTTGAGCGCGGAGCTGGCCTGCGCTTCGGCCCGGGCGTCGCACGCGCGGCGGCGGGCCTCGCCGATGGCTTCCATCAGGGCGTTCCGGCGCTCGCCGAGCAGGCCCAGATTGCGGTCGACGCGGCGGGATTCGTCACGCAGCGCGGCGATCCTGTCCGCGCAGGCGCTGGCTGCGGCGTCGAGGTCGGCCAGCACCTCGCGGGAGCGTTCGATCTCGCGCAGGAGCGTGGCGGCCTCGGGGAGAAACCGTTCCGTGCGGCCGTTCAGGCTGGGCTCGTGCTCGCCGGACATGGGGTTGACCTCGTTTCCTTGTGCTTTCGCCGGGCCGGGCTAGCGCCCCTGCATGGCGGCCAGGGCCCGGCGTGTTTCGTCGAGTTCGATGGAAAGGCGGAATCTTTCGTCCAGGGCCATGCGCAGGTCTGCTTCCAGCTCCTTGATGGCGGCGGCGTTGGCGGCGTTCTTTTCTTCCAGCGCCCGGTTCCTGGTTTCGAGCTTGCCGCAATCCTTGAGGGCCGCTTCGAGGCGGACTTCGACGGCGGCGAGTTCGCTCTGCAACTGCGCGCGGGAGTCTTCCAGGGCGCGTTGTGCGTCCTGCAGGCCCTTGAGAACCGCCCCCACCTGCTCGTCGCGGCGTCGCAGGTCGCGGATGGTGATTTCGGCGTCGCTGCGCTCCTCGATCAACTGGTCGATGACCATCTGCAACTCGCGCTTGGAGGGCATCTCCTCCTCAAGGCGCGCGATGGTGGAGAGGAGTTTCTCGCGTTCCTGTCGCAGTTCGCGGATGCGCTCCTTGGCCTGGTTCAGGTCGGTCTCGAGCAGCGTGTTGATTTCAAGGACTGAGGAGAGCTGGGTTTCCATGTCCTGAATGGCGCCCAGCATCTCCGCGATCACATTCTCGAAATCGACGGAGGCGCCGTCGCGCTGCAGCGCCGTGGAGACCGGGGAGGCGGCCGGGGCCTTGGCTGCGCCCGCTCCCTTGCCCCTGTCGAGCAGGGCGTTCAGGTGTTCCTTGATGCTGGTGTCAATAGGCGGCATGTTTCCCCCGCAGTTGGCTTCGTCTCTGGTAGTAGGAGAGTTTGAAGCCCTTGGCGGCGCTGCTCAGTCGCTCCATGATGTCGCCGAACTGCGCCGTGGCCTGGCTGATCCTGTCTTCCAGGTCGTTCTTGCAGCTGACAAGCTCCGGCAGGTCGCCGATCCGGGATTCCAGCTGACGGTCCAGCGCTTCCAGTTCCCCTCGAGCGAACTCCAGGCGGCGAGCCCCTTTTTCGATCTCCAGCACGTTGTCCTCGAGCTCGGCGGAGGCGGCTTGCCAGGCGTTGTCCTGGCGCGCCTGCTCGCGGGTCAGGAACGCGAGTTCCTCCATGGCCGCGTGCTCGGCGGAGCGTTTCTCCCGAAGTTCGCGGCGCAGGGCGTCCTCCTTGGCCATCAGGGCTGAGAGTTCGCGGTTGCGCTCTTCCAGGAGCAGGCGCACGGCCTTGAGCTCGGCCGCCAGGACAGCCGGGTCCGGTTGGCCCGACTCCCCGGACGGGCCGGGGGCTGTCGAGCCCCCGGCATCGCCGGAAAGTGGAAGGTCGTCGGGGCCGTTGATCTCCTGGGCGTTCATCCCGCGTTCCCGAGGAGCAGCTTCCGGATTTCGGCCTTGTTCAGCTTGGGATCGCACTCGATGCCCAGCTTCTCGCACAGGGCCATGAGGTCGGCCTTGTTGAGGTCCTTGATGGTGTCCGGATCGACGGAAACTGCGCCGCCCGGGGCCGCGCCGTCCCATTCGACGGGCTCGGGGAGGCCGAATTCCTGCTGGGCGACGGGTTCGGGGCGGGCTTCCTGAGCAGGGGCGACGGCTTCGGAGACGGTTTCGGCCTGGATGGGATCGGCCGCCGGGACCTCCTGGACGGGTTCGGACGCCGCCTCAGGACTAGCGGGGGCCGCTTCCGCCACGGGCGGGGCGGGGGGGGCGGCTTCTTCGGACGCGATGGACTGGCCGGCCCATTTCTCCAGCAAGGAGGCGATGGCGCGGTCCTGCTCCGCGCCGGTGGCGGAGAGGTCGAACTGCACGGACTTGCCGGTGATTCCCCGGATGGCTTCCAGAGCCTTTTCGCGAATCTCCAGGCTCTCGTCGGCCAGGGTCTGGATGAGGCCGGGCACGGCGGTCTCGTCGCGCAGGGCGGCCAAGGCCCCCACCACGCTCTTGCGCACGTTGGCGTCTTCGTCGCGCAGGCACTGGAGCAGGGCGGTCACCGCGCCGGGGAAGTCCTTCCAGCCCAGGTAGGCGGCCACGGTGCGGCGCACCTCGGGGTGTTCGTCGGAGAGCGATCCGATGAGCACCGGGGCCGCTTCGTCCTCGGGGGCCATCTTGTAAACCCCGCGCAGGCTGATCAGGCGCACGCCGAATTTGGGGTGCGTGGTGGAATCCTTGAACACGTCCAGGGCGGCAGGATCGTCCACGCCGCTCAGGGCGTTCAGGGCCTCCATGGTGAGGTCGGGGTCGCCCAGGCGCGCCGCGGCGACCAGCACGCCCACGCTGCCGGGGCCGCCCATCTTGCCGAGTTCCGATGCGGCCAGGATGCGCACCTCGGGCTCTTCGTCCAGCAGATCTTCGGCCACCTTCTTGAACATCGCCTTGGCGGAGCTGTCCGCGAAGGACCCGCCGTCCAGGGCCATGCGGATGGCCAGGGCCAGTTCCTTCTGGGCCTGGGCCTGGCTCATCGCCTTGCGGGCAGGGCGCTTGCAGGGGGCGGGCTGGGCGGCCTCGCGCCTGTCCATTTCGGCCAGGCCGCCGCGCAGACGGCTGATTTCGCGCTCGAATTCGCGCACGTCCTCGATCAGCTTGAGGATGGCGTCCTTGCGCTGGGCGTCGTCGGTGTCGCCGCTGGCGCTCTGCCTGCCGATTTCCAGGTAGCGCTCCTGGATGACGGCCTCGCACTCCTTGATGCGCTTGCGAACTGCGGCGGCCGCAGAGCCGGGCAGCGAGATCTTGGGCAGGCTGAAACCCTTCACCATGCCGGCCGCGCCATCGAACACGCTGCCGAAAGACCCGAAGAGGCCCGTCGCGGCCTCAAGCCCTTTGGCGACGCCCCTGCCGGTGGTGTTCAAGACAAAAGCGACGCCACCGAGGACACCATGTCTTTGCGTCGAGGTCATCGTCTTCTCCTTGGTTGGGATGGCTCGGGCGAAATGCGCGCCGGCCGTCCTGGTCCGTGTTCACGCCTGGGCCTGCCGCTACGCTCCGTAGGCGGCGATTCCGAGGGCGCTTATGGCCGAGCGCAGCCTTTCGATCTGCGCCTCGAGCGTTTCGTTGGTTTGCGCGGCATGCCGCGCGGCGAGCGTCATGGCTTCGGCAACGCCGGACGTCGCCCGGCGATGTCTTTGGATTGCCAGGGTCTCGGCCTGCAGGCCGAGGAGCACGGCGGCGGGGTCGTCTCGCGCATAGAGCTCGCGCGAGGCTTCCTCGATGTCGTCCATGCGCAGGCGGGCCTGGAGCAGGTCCTTCTGGGCGGCGGCGAATTCGGCCTCCTCGGTGGCCAGGGTTTCCTTGGCCTCCTTGAGTTCGCTCACCCGTGCGGCCTGGAGGTGTTCGCGCAGCTCCTTGTTCCTGTCGAGCAATGTCGCGACGTCCCGCTCCAGGGCATCCAGGTTCTGGTCCGCGAGGTTCGTTGCGCTCCCCGTAATCTGGCGTTTAAGCGCCTCAAGCTGCCGGGCGAGCTTCTCCTTTTCCAGAGTCAGGGCCTGGTTGGCGGAACGCAGTCCGGCGAGCTCCCGCTCCCGGGAGTCGGCGCGCCGGGCAAGCTCTTCCAGAAATGCCGAGGCGGAGCTGTCGGAGAGGGGGGCCGTCCCATCCTGGGGCGCGCTGGAGATCCAGGAGTCGAGGGCCTCGCACACGCCGGACAGCAGAGCCCTTTCCTCGCCGAGGCGTTCCCGGCGCGCGGCGAGGCGATCCGCCTGCGGCTCGAGTTCCCGGAGGAGGGTGTCGGTCTCCAGCGCATGCGCCTCCAGCCCGGCGATCTCACCCCGCATGGCCTCCGTTTCGACGCGCAACGCCTCGATCTCGCTTTCGATGGCGGGCAGGGCCTCGTACTTCTCCCGAACGCCCTGTTCCAGAGCCTGGGCATCGGCGTGCCCGGGCAGCGCCGCATGTTCCCCGCGCAGGCGGAGCACGGCCGCGCGCAGTTCCTCCAGCTCGCCGTCGATGTCCCTGGCCTGGGCCGCCAGGGCCGCGTGTTCCGCGAGCTGGACCTCCACCTGATCGGAGAGGTATTCCACTTCCCGGGAAAGTTGCCAGGCCTCGGCCGCGAGCTTCGCGCGTTCGTCGCGCAGGGCCATCCGCGCCTTGACGTCCTCAAGGACGCGCAGCACCCTGTCGTTGGAAAATTTCACATGGCCTCCGCTGCGTCAGGCGCTGGACCCGACGCGTCCCGGATCGCGGCCAGCATCTTTTGCGAGAGCATGCGCCGGCGCTGGAGCACGGCATGATGCCGCAGAAGGGCATCCAGCCCCGCGCGGGCCTCCTCCGCCTCGGCCTGCGCCTTCTCCTGCATGAACTTCTCCATGTCGGTGGCCTCCTTGAGCGCCAGAAAGGCTGCCACGGCCTGGGACTTGCCCTGCTCGACCGCGCGCAATTCCTGGATGCTCCGGCGGATGTCCTGGATGGCCTGCCTGCGCATGGCGGCGTTCTCCCATGTCTGTTCGACCGAGGACTCGGTCCTGACCAGGACTTCTTCCAGCCTGCCGTGCACGGCGTTCAACTCCGAGCGCCTCTGCAGGAACGTTTTGCAGGCGAACTCCCGCTCCACAATCCGCCCGGCCTCCTCGACGCGGCGGCCGAGGTCTTCTTTGGCGCGCGCGATTTCGCCGTTCTCCTCGAGCGCCAGGGACATCTCGCGCCGTGCCTCCTCCTCACGCCGGAGCAGGGCCATGGCTTCTTCCAGAAAACGTTCCGAGCGGAACTGTCCGTCGTCCAGGCCCGAGGGAAACCGGGCCTTGCAGGCGGCCACCTGGGGTTCGAGCAGGGCCACGGCCGCCCCGTCGGCATCCATGCGGGCGCGCAGGCTGTCCAGGCGCTCCCGCGCGGCCTCGTGGCCCGTCCGCAATTCCTTGAGCCGCCCGGCCAGGGAGGCGCGGCTCTCGAGCAGCGCCTCGCGCTCGCTGGTGGCTTCGGCCAGGCGCGGCTTCAGATGCGCGAAGCGTGCCTCCACGCCGCGCAGCACGGCGCTCACCTGGAAGATGCCGTCTCGCAGGAGGCTGATTTCCCGCTTGGCCACCGCCCGCTCGCGGTTCGCCCCGCGGATTTTCTCCCGGAACCCGTCGGTGCGGCCGCGCAACAGTTCGAGCGTCGAGCGCAGTTCGGACAGGGCGTCGCGCAGCGTCTGGCAGCGCTCGCGCAGGGAGTCGTCCGGGGGGAGTGGCTGTTCTGGCTTCACGGGCGCGTCCTACCGTACGATTTGTTCCCACTGGGCCTGGAGGGCGTCCAGGCGCGATTGTGCCTCGGAAAGCTGCCTGCGCAGCGCATCCCGTTCCCCGACGGCCCTGGAGAGCGCCGCTTCGGCCTCGCGGCCTCGCACGGCCAGTTCGGCGCGCAGCGTGTCCGCCGCTTCACGCAGGCTTTTCTTCTCCGCTTCGGCCTGGGCGAACTTGCGGCGCAGTTCCTCGGCCTCCTGGCGAGCGCTCAGGATGCCGGCCTGTTGCTCGTGGGCCGAGCGCAGCGCGGCATCGAGGTCGGAGCGGCTGGCGCGCAGGGCCTCCCGCAGGGAGGCCTGGGCCTGCTCGTTGCCGGCCGCGGCTTCGTCCATGGCCTTGCGCTGCGCCTCGAGTTCGCGTGCCAGCCGTTCGGACTCGGCCCGGGCGCGCTGGGCCGCCGCGCGTTCCGCTTCGGTCTCCTGTCTGGCCGCTTCGGCCTGGGCGATGGCTTCCCGCAGCCCCTTCTCGAAGCGCTCCGCCTCCTGCTCGGCCTGGATGAGGGCTTCCAGGGACTGGCCCACCTTCTCTTCCACGAGCGCGCCAATCCGGGTGGCGAGGTCGTCGGCGTCGCTCTGGATGTCCGGCTGGGCGGGCGCGCCGAACATGTCGCGCGCGTGGGCCTCCAGGATGCGCCGGATCTCCGCGAGCGCGGCCGCGTCCTGCCCCGAGCCTCCGTCGTGGGCCAATGCCGCCAGGCGCGCCGCGAGCCCGTCCCCCGGGGGGAAGGCCCATACGGCGGCGTCGTAGCGCTCGTTTTCGGCCAGGGCGGCGGCCTCCCGGACCCCGAGGGCCGTGTCCAGCACGGCGCAGGGGGCCAGAAGGCCGATCAGCCTGTCCAGAAGCTCACTGCTGTCGGTCGCCAGCAACAGCTTTCCGTTCGTCAACGTTGCATCGGGCATCGTGTCCTCGGGGCTCCAGTGGGTCTCGGTCCGCCAACGCGCTCAGCCGCTGGTGGGCGAACCGCCTAGACGGCCTGTTCCTGGGCGGCGTAGTTGGGGTAGAGCCTGGCCTCACGCTCGGCCTTGGCGCGGGAGAGCTCGGCGTCCACTTCGTCGAATTCGGCCAGGAGGCTCGCCATGTCTTCGTCGCTGAAGAGTTCATTGGCGGGCTGGCGCTTGCGCAGGGACACGGTGCGCCTGCCGATGCGCGCGTAGGAGGCCTCGCGGTCCTTTTCCATGCAATGGATGCGATAGGTCAGGGAGACGCCTTTGGTGGAGCGCTGGAGCCACTCCAGGGCAGCCTCGATCCTCTCCACGACGATATCGCCCAGATGCTCCAGGGTGTGGTACTTGGTCGAATCCTGCATGTCGTTCTCCTTTGTAGGCTCTTTGGCGGCCGCGAAGGGCCGGTTGCTACTTGTTCTTGAGCTCGTCCCAGAATTCGTTGGGCATGTCCTTGCAGAGCATGAGACCGCCGTTAGCGCCGGCGAACAGTGGCTCCTCGGCCTTGATGACCTTCCCGTAGCCCAGGTTTTCCTGCATGAACTTCTCGATTTCGCGAGCCAGGCCGCCGATCTGGCTGCCGCCGCCCGCAAGGATGACGTTCTCCTTCATCAGGCTCTGGAATTCGGGATCGAAGGAGGCGATGAGCACACGGATGGCCTCGACAACGTCGGGAACGATGGAGCGGCAGGCGATCAGGAGTTCTTCGGTCACGTCCACGGGGGTCGGCTTGCCTTTGATGGGCAGCATGGCCACCACGCACTCGCCCTTGTCGGAGATGGTGGAGTTGTTTTCCTTGATCTGCTTGACCATGTTGAGGGTGATGTCCACCTCGGGATGGCGCAGCTTGATCTCGCGCATGAACACTTCGTCGATGTGGTCGCCCGCGCGGGTGAGGGTGATCTGGTCGTCCTCGGTGGGGATGGAGCCCTGCATGCGGCACAGGTCGATGGTGCCCGCTCCGATGTCCACGATGAGGGCGTTGCTCAGGATGCCCAGGCCGTAGGCCACGGCGAAGGGCTCGGAGGCGATGAGCACGTCGTCGACGATGTCGCGCGCGATCTCCACGAGGAGCTTCTTGTTCTGCGTGCTTGCCAGCGCGGGCGCGCCGAGCACCGCCCGCACGGACACGGGGCCGTTCTCCTCGGCCTTCACGAGGTCGATGAGGTGGCTCAGCAGGTCGTGCGCCACTTTCTTGTAGGTCTCGAACTCGGCGGCGTTCACGTCCTGCATGTTGGAATATTTGATCATGCCCTTTTCGAAGGGTCTGCGCACGTCCAGGGCCAGCCGGTTTTTCAGCGCGTCCAGGCCGAACACCACGTCCTTGCCGATGAGCTTGCGCGAAACCATGTCCTTGGGGTAGCCCACGTAACTCGGCACGAACGTCCTGACGCCGTTGTCGCAGGCGATCACGCTGCGCGACGTCCCCAGGTCGATTCCGACGTTCAAAACTTTCAGGTTGCTCATAGCCTCAACTCCTTGGGGATAGCGTCACTTGCCTGATTCTTTGCGGATGGCCAGATTCTCGTTCACCAGGGCGCGCAGGAAGGCCTGCCGGTCCTTGCTGAGCTTCTTGGTCTCCGGCTTCGGCGCTTCGGCGCGGACGGGGGCGACGACAGCGCGGACGCCCTGCTCCTCGATCCTGCCCAGGCGCTCTTCGATCCGGGAGAGCCGTTCGACGATTTCGTGCAGGGTCTTGGAATCCTGTGCCTTTGATTCGGATGAAAACATGCGCCCCACCGTGTTGTGGATTGCCCGGAATGGAGCCGTGGCCGCGTTGGCTACCGGCGTGAACAGGCGGCAGACGCAATCGCCCGTGGCCTGGCCGCCACGCTTGACCAGGCTGGCCGAAACCATGCCCCCGTATTCCACGGAGGCCAGCATCAGCTTGCCGGCCTGGGCCAGGGCCGCGGCCGATTCCCGGGTGCCGCGCCCCACGAAGCGGCCGCTTCGCACGAAATAGCTTCCGGCCTTCATGCCGGTGTAGGCGGCCAGCGCCCGGGAGTATCCTCCGAAGTCGGTGTCGACATCCTGGCAATGCGTCATGTCTGCCCCCATGATGCTCGTTGACGTAATACCCGGCCGGAACCTAGCGGCCCGCCAACCGGGACCCGATCCTGCGCAGCAGGCTGCGTTTCCGCTTGGGCGGGGCGTGCTCTGTTTCGGCCACATGCCCGTTGCCGTTGCTCGTCCATACGCGGATGGAATCCGCGATGGTGTCGTCAAGCGCCACGCTCGAACCCTCGCACTCCACGACGACGCAAGGTGCAAGCTGCCTCAAGGTGATTTCCACCCCGGGGCGGATCTGGAAACCGTTGAGTTTGAAGAGGCAGCGGTTATCGCGGCAGTCGATGTAGGCGACCTTGGCCATTTCACCGATCGCAATCGCCTTCAACGGCGCGACGGCATGACGTACTGCCGTGGTGAAGTTGTTGCAGCAGTTGCCCGGTGGAATGGGATTGCCGTGCGGGCACTTGGTGGGATGCCCAAGCAGCGTGCAAAGCCCATCCACAAGCTCTGTCGAGTGGGTGTGTTCGAATTCGCATGCGCCGTCCTCGAAGTTGCCTCCAAAAACATCGTAGAGAAGCCGTTCTCCGATCCGGTGCGCGCGGATGATGTGTTTTGCCCGTTCCGACCCGCTTTTGGTCAGGGAGATGCGTCGACCGCTTTGGGTGATTGATGCCAAACCCGCCGCTTGCAAATCTGACAGCATGCCCTCAATGTAATCGGAACCCATCATACGCACGAACGTGTCAAGGTCGTCTTCACCTTTTTCGCACATTATCCAAAGCTTTTCAAGGCATTCATCCTGGGCGTGCATGTCATCCTCCGAAGAGACGCAAGAGCGTATTGAGCGAAGCAGAAGCGGCGAGGGCGCAAATGTTGACGGCCATGAAAATCAAAGCCGCATCGCGCACGCTCAATACTTTCGATATCGCCATTACGTTCGCAAAGCATGGTGCAAACATGGTCGTCAGGGTGACGGCGACGATGCTTTGATTGTAGTTCAACTCACCCTTGCGAATCAGATCGATGATGAGCGCGGCGGCAGCTTCATGCCGTGCAAGCAGCAGGATGAGAGCGTCCACCATGGAGGCGGGGAGACCCAAAGCATGCTCCAGTACCGGGGCGAGCCAGGTCTTGAGTTTGTCGAGAATGCCCACGGCATCGATGCTGAACAGAAACAGCGCTGCGAGAATGAAAACCCCGAGGGATTCCTTGATGAAGGTCCAGACCTTCATGAACGTCTTTTTGGCGATGACGGCAAGTGAAGGAACCCGAATGGGGGGGAGTTGCAGAATGAAGGGATCAAGGGTTTCCTTTTGCTTCAGGAACCGGTTGAGCCCCAGTCCGGCCAGCAGTTCGACGGCAAGAAGCCACACGCTGGAAATGATGAAGGCGCCCCATCCCATCCTGCCGACGATGCTCATGTTGAGCCCCATCTGGCCGGCGCAGGGAATGGCGAAGGCGACAAGGAAGATGGTGATGAACCGCTCTCTGGGCGACGCGATCGTCTTTGCGGTGAGGGTGGCCATGGTCTTGCATCCGAAGCCCAGGACAAGCGGCATGATGGCGCTGCTGCCGAGCCCAAGCTTGCCCAGGAGCCTGCGCGTGAGCACCGAGAGGTTCGGAAGGTAGCCGATCTCTTCCAGTGTGTTGAAAATAAAGTAGAAAACAGTAAGGATGGGCACGACCGTAAGCAATGCATTCGCCACGCCCATGGAGAGCATGCCGTAATCCCCGATCAGAAGCTCGGTCCAGAATCCCGTGGGCAGAACAGCTTGAAGGGCATCGTGCACCGGTTGCCAGAGGTGGTTGTTCATTGCCTCGGCAATGGCATTGGCGCCGTCCACCACTAACTTGAAGGTAATATACAGAATCATTATCAATATGAGCGGCCCGGCCGTCACCGAGCGGCAAAGGTGCCCAAGATGGCTCAGGGCGGCGTTTGCTGGCGGGGGGCTCCTGCGCGCGACGCGTTTGAAACAACCATCCAGCCAGGCGTGCCAGGCCGCGCGAAGTTTGACGCCTGGGTCTCCGCGCATGGTACGCCTGACGTCCCCGAGGGTCTGCCGCAGCGGTTCGTCCGGGTTCACTCCAGGAGAACACCCGAAGCGGCAACCGCCCGTGCCGGACAGCAACAGGGCGTGCGCTTCGGCTTCGGGGTAGGCGACGCCCGACGGCATGGCCTCGAGGACGGTCGAGAGCGCCTGGCGCAGTGAGCGGGTGTGCCGCACGCCGTCGGGGACGGCGGATCTGGCCCTGTCGAGAAGTCCGGCGATTCCGTTGCCGTTTTTGCCGGAAATCGTGGCCACGGGGGCCTGCAGCGTACGTTTGAGGGCCTCAATGTCGATGTGGAGGCCGTTACGGCTCGCTTCGTCGAGCATGTTCAACGAATACACGGTGGGCAGGCCCAGCGTTGCGACCTCAAGGGCGAGGCCCAGCGACTGCTTGAGCCTGTTGGCGTCGATACAGAAAAGGATGACGTCGGGGCGAGGAGAACTGAGTGCTTTGCGGATGCAGCCAAGGCTGTCGTCGTCTCCAAAGAGTGTGTAGATGCCCGGTGTGTCGACGAGGGTCGAATACCTTCCCTCACCTGTGATTGGTGCTTCGTTGAGATCGATGGTGGTGAGGGGTGCATTGGCCACTTCGGCATAGCGTCCCGTCAGGCGTGTGAAAAGATGGCTCTTGCCGCTGTTGGGCAGGCCCAGGATGACCGCCCGTCTGGCTTGTGTTGCATTGCTCATTGACAATCCGACATCCATGAATAAGAATACCAAGTAGACGAAAGAACAATTCTTCTCGCTTCATCCAAGCAATTCGACGACATACGGTCATCATGCCCTACACGATCACATCCGACTGCGTCGGCTGCGGCGCTTGCGCGAAAAAATGCCCTGAACACGCCATTAGTGGAGAGCGCAAGCAGCAGCATCACATCGAGAGCCTGTTCTGCACAGAATGCGGAACGTGCTTCAGTTCCTGTCCGAAAGGTGCAATCGAAGACCCCAACGGGATCAGGCCCCCGGCGAAGGGGAAAAAGATCAAGAGAATTGCTCAAATTGAACCTAACATTTGCGCAGCATGTAAAACGTGTCTCTTGCACTGCCCACAGGAAGCCATCCTATACAAAAGAGGTGGTCTGCTTGTAGGCGCTGCATGTCGTGTCGACCCGGAAAGATGTCTCGGTTGTGGTGAGTGCAAAAAATTGTGCATCATGAACGCCATAACCATCACGGATCAAGGTCCCCGTAGCGGGTCTTGAAGTAGTAGCCGCAACGCGTGCAGCAGCTGATGGTCTCCTTGGCGCCCGCCATGTAGATTCCTGCAACAACGATGATGATCCCCAGAAACAGGCCGCCGAAAAGCGTGAACAGCGCGCCGAAGGCGATGGTGCCGTAGGCCCACTTCTTGTCGAACTTGTCGGCCTGGATGATGTCCATGGCCGTGTCGCACTGCTTGCATTTCGCGCCCGCGCCGCGCGCGAGAACCGTACGCATAGGGGGCTACTCCACCCGCGCGGGGGTTTTCTTCTTCATTGAGCCAAGGCCCAGCGACAGACCCATGGCCCCGCCGACCACTCCCGCGACTTTGGTCACGGCGCCGGCGAGGATGAGTTCGCCCGCGCTGGCCACGATGGCGATGGTGGCCACGCCGGCCAGCAGGCCGACGCCCGTGCCGATGACGACTTTGGAGCCGAGGTTGAGCACGTCCATGACCCCCACCTGGCGTGGTTTTTCGAGGTCGTCGAGCGGGATGAGATCGTCGTCGCAGCGCTTTGCCCGTTTGAAGGAGGCAGAGCCGTTGCGGAGGCGGATTTCATTCTTCCTGGCTTCGTAATCAGAGGTGAAGTCGTTCATGGCTTATTCCTCCTTGACGTAGAGAATCGGCACCGAATAGCCCAGGTGGCCGTTGCCCTTGCCGTCCTGCTTGTCCGCTTTGTTTTTGATGGCGGCCGAAGTGGCGGCTCCGGCAATGCCCATTCCCGCTACGAGCTTGGCGGCCAGCACGGTTTCGATGACGCCCTTGACGCCCACCGCCACCGCCGCGCCGAGCCCCGCCACCGAGGCCACCATGCCCACGCAGGCGCCGGCGGCAAGGGTTTTGCCCAGGTGGTTCCTGGAATTGCCCTGCGCGCACGAGCCGCAGGTTTTGGTCGTTGCGTCCATGTCCTCGCCGCCTTTGGCCATGCGCAGATGCAGGGCGCAAACCTCGGGGCTGTAACCCCTGATGGCGCAGTTGAGGCAATCGGCTTTGGAACTCATATCATCTCCCCTGCCGGCTGGGAGCTTCCGGCAGATTTACAGCAAGCGCCGAGTTTTCCGGTTTTGAATACGACAACGACATCATCGAGGTCAGCAAGCGAAGCCGCAAGCTTCGTGCGTACACCTTCGGCTATGGCGTACGCCTCCTGGACCGTCTTGGAACGCTCCACGAGGATTTCGAGTTCGGCTTTGACCTTGCGCCCCGTGCGATGGGTCTTGAGTGAGTTCACGAGCCCCACGCCGGGCACGCCGTGGGCGAGTTCGTAGATTTTATGTTCATACGCTCCGTTGACCGACTTGTCGAGGAGGCCGGCCAAGGCGTCGAGGAACACCTTGTAGAGTACGCGGCCGATGAGCAGCGCCACCACCAGCGTGGCCACCGCGTCGAGCCTGGGCAGACCCCACCAAGCGCCAAGCGAACACACGGCCACCACGCCCGCCGCGTAGGAGTCGGCGCGGTTGGCCATGGCGTTGGCCATGATGGCGGGGCTCTTGGCGTGGACGGCCACGCAGCGCAGGTAATGGTACAATATCTCGTTTCCGATGATGGAGGCGACCGCAACCAGGAAAGGGGAGAAGTCCATGAGCGCCGCAGGGGCGTTCATGAACTGTTTCACGGCTATCCAGGTTATGGCAAGCGTGACCACGGCAAAGATGATGCAGGTGAATCCCGCGGCGATGTATTCAGCCTTGCCGTAACCGAATGGAAAATGCTCGTCTGCTTCCTTGGCGGTCACCTTCTGGGTGATGATGATGCTAAACGACGAGATAATGTTCGATACAGATTGTATGGCGATGGCAAGGCATGCCGTGCTCCCGGCAACGAAGCCGACAAGCGTCTGCAGCAGCGCGAGGAGGAGGCTTGCCCAGATGGAGTACCAGGCGGCTTTTTGCATGCAAACGGAGCAATACGAATCTTTCATGATGGCTACTCGAATTCGTCAAACAGGTTGTCGCCGGAGGAGTCCTTCTTCTTCCTGCTCCGCATGAGCAAGAGACGCCGCTTCAGCTCTTCCTCCCGCGAAATGCCTATGAAATGCCTCACGATGAAGCCCAGGCCGAAGGAGATGAAGATGAGAAAAATCACCCTGATCTCCACGGCCTTGCCCATGAGCAAATGCACCTGGACGTGGTCGAAGTTGTTCAGGGTGAATAGCACACCGAGTACGGTGGCTAAGACTGTCAAAACGGTTCTCAGCATCTTTGTCTCCGTCGATCAATGCGCTCTTCTCGAAAACTGCTCGGCTCACGCCGCATGAACCGCGTAGGCGCTGTGCGCGACCAGAGCTCCTGTCTTCATTGCACCGGGCCCGTGTAGGCACGTATCCCGTTTCCTGGCGTCCCAGGCGTTCCGGGCACGTTCGGCGCGGCAGGCTGCTGGCCGGGCAAGGCCCGCCATCCTGTCTCGAATTTGGGTTTCTGAGCCTGCGGCGAACCGGGGAGGGGCTCCCACACCAGCTGCTGCTGCGCCGCGGGATGGTAGATGAGCGGCTGAGGCCCCATGCCCGGTTGCCACTCCCTGGGCGCTGGCGAGAACCAATCCGACACCGCCGCGGCGACCATGGCCTGCGGGCTTTGCGGCTTGCTGGTGCTCTTGTGCAGCACGAAGAAGACCACGGCCAGAAGAATCAGGAACACGACCCCGATCGCTATGAAGGTGTTCTGGCCGCCGGGCACGCTACGATACGATTTCTGCATCCGACCGGCTCCGGGCGTTGAGCGAAGTGACAATCTTTACATGGCCGCACTTGGTGCATTCGAAACAGCGGATGCACTCTGTGGAGTTGAGCTCCACTGGCACGTCCAGGTCCATGGGGCAACTCGCGTTGCAGGCGGAGCAGTCGTCGCAGTCGGGCGACATTTCGAGCCTGACGAAACTTATGCTGTTGAACAGCGCGAGAATCGCTCCCATAGGGCAGAACATCTTGCAGAATATGCGTTTCACGAACACGAACGCAACCAGGAACGCCGCCACGCCGAGTACGACCGCTACATACTGGATGTCGGGCGCCACAGGCAAGACCGGTGCGCCGGTGAACGGATTGACGGGATTCCACGCCACCCAGGGCACCGCGGCAAGGAGGCCACCCGCCGGGCAGAGCTTGCAAAAGAGCGTCGAGGCCGTGAGCCATGGCACGAAAAGCACGGTCACGGCCAGCACGGCCCACTTCACGTGCCTGAATGCGCGGGGAATCTGGAATTTGGGCGATGGGAAGCGGTGCAGCAACTCTTGGAAGAAGCCGAACGGGCAGGCCCAACCGCAGGCCATGCGTCCGGTGATGGCTCCCACCAGCCCGATCATGCCGAGCAACATGTAGGGCACGCTACGTATGGCCATGAAATGTTGCAGCGTGCCGATCGGACACGAATACAGAGCAGACGGGCATGCATAGCAGTTGAGATACGGAACGCATACACCTTTCAATTGATTGGTGTTCACGTAGCGCGTGACCAGGGAGCCAACGTATCCGTTGCTCAAAATGGCGCTGGCGGCCTGGATGAACGTTCGTAACTGCGGCAACTGCATGCTTTCCTCACATCAACAAAAGAAACTAGCGAACGGTGGTTTGCTGGCCAACCTGGCCGGCAGGACCGCCTCAGCCAGCCCACGCAGCTACCGTTGCGGCTGCGGGAGGAGAGGGTTGCTGGGCGCCTGCGGTGGGCAGGCAGCGGAACTGCATGGTCTGTCCGCAAATGGGGCACACGGGCTGACCGTTGGCGCCCACGCGGGGCAGGCCAACCACGCCGTGCGTGTTGCAGACATATTGTCCGGCCTGGGAGGGCGCGGCCTGCAGGGCGGTCTGGCCTGCCTGGGGAGCGGGCCGCCCCGGGACGGGCTGTCCGGCCAGGGGCTGGGCAGTTGCCGCCAGCATGATCTTGTTGGCCACGCTCATTTCGTTCTTCCAGTGGCCGAATCCGTACACGCCCCAGTAGGCAGCGGTGGAGACCAGGGCCACCAGGGCCACCGAACCGCCGAAGGCGGCCAGAGTGGACGTTTTCACGCCCAGGTAGGCTTCCAGGTTCTTCACCGTGCTTTCAATTTCTTTCAGGATTCCCATATGACCGTATCCTCGTTGTCTTTCCCCTCTCGGGGATCGGTTGCGCTCGCTTCCGCCTGTTTTCGGACTAGCCCAGTCCGAGACAGGCCAGTCAGAGGGTTGAACCGTTGAACCAGATCTCCCTGAATTCACCGCGCCAGGCGCCGAGAAACAGCAGGGTCAGGCTTGCCGTCGCGGCGATGATGAACAGTGTCCTTCGCGCCATGGCCAGTCCTCAGCGAGTCCTTCCCGAGAGAAGGTTGGCAGCATTGTTGATGGGGGCGGCGAAGCCGATTCCGGAGTACTTGTGGTCCGGCATGAGCGTCGCCATGTTCACCCCGACGACCTCGCCCCTGATGTTGATGAGAGGGCCGCCGTTGTTGCCGTCGTTGATGGCCGCGTCGGTCTGGATCAGGTCGGGGTAGCGAACGCCCTGGATGGTCACCTGGCGGCTGGCGCTGCTGACGATGCCCATGGTCACCGTTCCAGTGAAGCCGAAGGGATTGCCCACGGCGAAAACGATGTCGCCCACGTTTACGGCGTCGGAGTTGCCGAGGGGCACGGCGGCGAACATCTTGTTGGCGCGAACCTTCAGAAGCGCCAGGTCGCAAGTGGAGTCGATGCCCACGACATCGGCCAGGTACTCCTTTTGCGAGCCGGAGAAGACAGTCACCTTGACCACGCTCGCCTTGCCCACCGACTGGAACGTGGTCAGCACGTAGCCGCGCTCGTCCACCACGATGCCGGAGCCAGCCGGAGCGGCCGGGTTGCCGCCGGGCGTCAGGTAGGTGACCGGCCCCGCGGGTTGCGCGTCCTGCGCCTGTCCGGGTCTGCTCACGCTGACGACGGCGGGCATGACTGCCGCGATGACCTGGCTGACGTCCTCCTGCACCGCGCGGTGGGCCTCAAGCTGTGGCGCTGGGACCTGGACCTGCGGCATGGCCTGCTGCGGGGCGGTTCCGGCCGACATCTGGATGGGTGCCGCGGGGGTGGGCAGCAGTGGTGGCGCGTTTTGAAACACCGCGATGTTGCTGGCGAGCATGGAAACCAGCAGCGCCAGCATGAAGAGGCCGGGCCAGAAGAGATTTCGGACGGTATTGTTGCGAAGTGGCTTCATAGGTAACCCATGATCCGCGCCGTGAGGCCAAGCGCGGCGAAAACGAGCAGGGTGAAGCCGCACAGGCGCGCGGCCCGGCCATGCCGGAAGGTGCCTGAAACAAGGCCCGCCAGCGCCCCTGTGGCCGCGGCGCAGGCCACCGCCCCAAGCAAGGGCAAGGAGGGCTGCGCCGTGCCGATGGACGCGCCGAGCAAGCCCGCGAGGCCCACGCACACGGCGAGAACCGAGCTTGCGGCCTCAGCCATGGGCATCGGCGTTCTGAACACCGTGACGAAGAGCGGCATGAACAGCCAGACTCCCCCGGTGCCGGTCATGGCGCCCGCCAGTGCCGCAGGCATGGTGATGAGAGCGCACATGCCCAGGCCGACGGCGTATTCGTGGCCGTCGCACGTTTTGCGCCAAGCCAGCCCGCCCGCGTCCTTCCCGGCCAGTGCAGAGGCCAGGCGCAAGTCGGAGAGTTGCAGGAGCGCGGTCGCCATGAGCACGGCCGCAAGAGCCATCGGGATGGTCTGCCCGGGCAGGAAGCGAAGGCCGATGCCGCCTGCGAAGGCGAACAAGATGGCCAGCGGAGCAACGGCTCCGATCAGGCGCAGGTCGATCATGCCCTTCACGCCTGAGCGCAGCATGGCGACCAGGCCGGTCGCGGCCGACAGCGCGAGACCCGCCTGGATGGCAGTGACCACGTCGTAGCCCATGAGAAGAAGCGTCGGAACACCCAGGAGGCCGGGGTCGAGCCGGATGGCCATGGCGGCCAGAGCGGCCAGGAGAAGCCACAGGCAGGCGGACACGTGCGATGCGGGAACCCACGATGCCGCGGGAACGCGCTCGATCACCCGTTCCCAGGCTACGGTCACGGGGCCTTGGGCCACTTTTTCCTGGATGATGTCGTGGCAGGTGGAGCAGGAGCCGAGCTGCGGATGCGGCATGGGCTTGTTGATGTTCACCACGCTTTTCTTGGTGACCACGTGGCAGGTGGCGCAAGGAGGGTAGTCCTTGTGGGTGGCGTCCTTGGGCATCTTTTTGGTCACGTCCAGGGGCAGGAGCTTGGCCGGGTCGGCCGCCGGGGCGGCGGGAGCCTGCGCGGCCGCCTGCTGCAGGGGTGCAGCAGGCGCCGGAGCCTGCTGGACCGTGGATTGGCTCGGGCCCTGCTGGGCGTCGGGCAGCGGGGTCCACTGGTCCTGCGCCGTGGGGCTCGGCGTGGAAGCCGCGCCTGTCTGCGGCTGCGCGACAGCGGTCTGCGCGGCGGGCAGTGCGGTCCATTGGCCCGGGGCTCCGCCCGGCTGCGGCGTCGTGGCGGGAGCGGGTGCTTCAGGCGTTGCTTGCGCCGACGGAAGCTGCGCAACCGATTGGTCGGGCTGCGCCGACAGCCTCTGAGGATTCGGTTGAACCTGGGGCAGGACAGGCGCAGGCATGGCCGGGAGGGCGGGGGTCACCTGCGCTGCGGGGATGGCTGAAACCACGCCCACGGTCTGCGAGACGAAATTGCGGGCCTTGTTGGCGGGGATGACGAAGCCCACGCCCGTATAGGCGTTGTCGGGCGAGTAGATGGCCACGTTGATGCCGGCGATCCTGCCGTTCAGATCGAGGAGCGGGCCGCCGCTGTTGCCCTGGTTGATGTCGGCGTCGGTCTGGAGCATGTTCCTGTAGGCCACGCCGTCGATGCTCAGGTCGCGCTGCAGGGCGCTTATGATGCCGAAGCTTGCCGAGAATTCGTATCCGAGCGGGCAGCCCAGGGCCACCACCCAGTCACCCTGGGCGAGGCGGGTGGAATCGCCGAACACGGCCTTGCGCAGGTCGACGGGCGGGGTGACGCGCAGCAGCGCCAGGTCCAGCTGGGGGTCTTCGTCCACGATCACTGCGGCAACCTCCTGAGCCCCTTGCCGCCAGAAGCCCGCAAGGATGCCCTCCCCGCCGCGCACGACGTGGGAGTTTGTCAGGATGTAACCGCGCTCGTCCACTACGACACCCGTTCCTATGCTTTCGTACCAGATTTCGCCTCCGCCCTGGGTCGCGGCCTTTTTGCGGGCCTTGACGCTGACGACGGAGTCCTTGTTGGCCGCCACGCTTCGCGTGATGGCGTCCTGCAGCTCCGCGAGGTTGCCAGGCTTGCCGCCCGGGGCCGCGTGCGCCGACGCGGCAGCGAGCCACGCCGCAAGCAGCAGGAAAACGAAAACCCGGGCGGACATTCCTATTTGCCGCCGTAGGGGACCAGGCCCTGCTGCTCGTAGAGGTTGACGGCGCCGAGAACGGTTCCTGAAACCCCGCTGTACACGGCGATGCGCGAGCTGTTCAGCACGTTGGCCGTCTGGGGCGTCACGTCGGCGCAGATGAGCGCCGCCACGCCCAGCTGCTGCAGCAGGGGGGGCAGCATGCTGTCGCGCTTGAGCTCCACGATGGCGTAGGTGCGCCTGGCCTCGTCCACGATGATGAGGCCGTTGCTCACGCCTTCGGAGCCCACGGCCGAGTCCACGGTCTTGTGCTGGACCAGCACGCCCACCATGGCCGGTCGCGTGGCCGCGACCTGCTGGAACTTCTGGTTGGTTCCGGCGTTGAGCTGCGTGCCCTGCGCCGTGAAGCCCGGAGGCGGCACGGAAAGGAACATGTGCTTTCCCGCGCGAAGTATCTCCGCCACGGCGCCGGCTTGCTGGCTGGCCGCGCCGACGAAGGCGTCCATGGTCGGGGTGGGCACGTTGTTGACCGCCAGGATCACGTCGCCGCTCTGGAAACCAGCGGCCATGGCCCGGCCTTCCACGTCGGTGACCAGGATGCCCTTGGTGCCGGGGGGGAGCCCCAGGGCCGAAACGTCCTTGCCGGTGAGTTCCGCCGTGCCCATGCCGATCCAGGTGGCCTCGATGGTGATGTCCGGCGGGGCGACCATGGGCACCACCGCAGGCGGGGGAGGCCGCCGCGACAAGGTCACGGTGACGTTCATGGGCTTTGCGCCGCGTTCGACCACCATGCGCAGTTGCTGGCCCGGTGCGCTCTTGGCGATGATTCCGGAGAGCTGCTTGACGTCGCTGATGCGCGTCTCGCCTATGCGTTTGATGACGTCGCCCGTGGCGAGGCCGGCCGTTTCGGCCGGAGACCGCGGCGCCACGTAGCTTACGATGACGCCGTTAGCGTCGGGAAGGTTGAACTGGATGCGTATGATCGCGTCGATGTTCTGGATGTCTGCGCCCAGCCACACCGAATCGCCGGGGTCGCCCACCGAGGCCCCGAGGGGAACGTTGGCAAGGGTGATGTGGGCGCTCGTGATGACGCCGTTGCGCGAGTAGACAGCCTTGATCACGTCGCCCGCGCGCTTTCCGGAGAGGATGCCGCCGAGATCCGCCGGGGTCATGAGCGCGGTGCGGTCGATGGAGAGCAGCACGTCGCCGACCTCGATGCCGGCCTTCTGGCCCGGCGAGCCGGGGATGACGGTCGTGACGTAAGCCCCGCCGGGAGACTGCTGACCGGGCGTAGGCTGCAGGTCGGAAAGGCCCAGGCCAAGGTACACGCCGCTTTGGGCGATGAGTTGCATCTGCTGGTTGCCAAAGCCCGAGGGTAGGGGCGTGTCGATGAGCTGCATCTGCTGATTGCCCAGGCCGGACGGGAGGGTGATGATCTGGTGTGCGGGCTGCGCCTGTCCGGCTGCCTGCGCGGCCAGTCTGAGCTCGGTTCCGTCTTCGCCGCTTTTGCTCCCGGGCGCACCGACGCCTGTGAACTTCAAGAGAATCACAAGCATTGCCAGTATGCAGACGAACATCAACGCGCCCGCCCAGAGAAACGCCTTCTGCATTTCTCGGGGGTCCGCGGCGTTGTGCCGAGGTTCCTGGCTTTCTCTGTCTGTCATGAGACCATCTCCTGCAACGGCTTCGTCCTGGCTAGTACAAGGTAACCGTGCGGCCGGAAGCGCCAGCGGAAGGCGCCGGGGCGACCTGAGGGATTTGGGCGGCGCGCAGCGCACCCGCCTGGTAGAGTTCGATCACCTGTCGGGCCGTGCCGGTGACGCCGGGGTAGGTGACGATACGCAGGTTGCCCAACGTCGCCGTGGCGTCCGGGCTGAATCCGCCCGCGATGACGCCGCCCGCCTTCAGGTTGGCCATGAGCTGACTGGTTTGAACGCCGCGTCCCGCAAGGCCCGTGTTGGGGTTGGCCTCGAACCGGTAGGAACGGTTCACCTGGTCCACCAGCACGAAGAAGGGCGCGTTGTCGAACTGCTGCGCCACGGGCGAATCCAATGTGGAGCCGTTCACCGCCAGGGCCACGATGGCAGAGGGCGTCCCGGCGAGGCCGGCCTGGGGGGACACGGCCTTCGCCTGCGCCGAGGGCTGGTTGAAAAGCGGATCGAGGTTCTTGGGCAGGGTGATGATGATGTTGCGCGATTTCTTGCCGGTGTAGACCGCGAACTTCACGTCGTCGCCAGCGCCGAAGTCGTTGAGCGCGGCTTCAAAGGCGGACACGGTGGCCGTGGGGGACTTGCCCACCCGCACGATCTCGTCGCCGGGCTTAAAGTCGGCCTTTTCGGCCAGCGAACCGGGGGCCACGTCGAGCACGAGCAGGGCGTCCTCCTTGGCAAGGCTGAACTTGGCCATCATGGCCCCGGTTACGGGCTGCACGCTCAGGCCCAGCGACTCGGCGGTCATCCAGGGAAGGCCTGCGGCCTTGGCGGCGGCGCCGGGGGCCGCCTTGGGCTCGATCCACTTGCCGTTGGCCTGCCAGCCGTCTGTCACCTTGTGGCAGAGCATGCAGTTGCCCCAGTACTTGTGGGTGGCCTTCTGCGAAATGATGACGGGAGGCCCGGTCATCACCTTGGAGACGGGACCCGCGGCGCCGGTGGTGACATGGCATTTGTTGCAGTTGCCCCAATCGGCGTGGGTCATCTTGGTGTTGACGTCGATGGGCGGTCCCATGGGGGTCTTGGCGGCCGCCAGTGCGGGCTGCTGCTTCCCGGCGGGAACGGGAGTGTAGGTGATGAACGAGCCAGGGCATAGCCTCCACAGCGTCCAGCCGACAATCACGATGACGAGCGCGGCCATGACGGCGATGGCGGGCTTGAACTGCTTCATGCAGAAATCATTTTCATATTGCTTCATGACTCTACCCTTCGCTCCCGGCGGGAACCAGATTGACGGAAAGCTTCATCTTGTTGCGTTTGACGGCGGCCCGGATCACCCGTTCGGCCTTGGCCTTGAGGGCTTCGGCCTCTTCCATGGTCATGGCGGGGTCGATGGCCAGCCAGATTCTCATGTCGAGCACGGGGCCGAGTTCTCGCGCCACGAGCTTGTGCAACGCCGCCTCGGGCAGTTCCTTCTCGATGGCGGCCCTGGCCTCGTCGGGTTCGTCGCCCTCTGCCGCCTGGTCCATGAGCTTCAGCACGGATTCGTAGATGGACTCGATGCACAGTTTGATGATGACAACGCCAACGATCAGCGCAGCCAGAGGGTCCATCCAGGAAAAGCCCATCATGGCCCCGAGGATGCCGATGAGCACGGCGATGGAGGCGTAAACGTCCGAGCGGCTCTCCCAGGCCTTGGCGATCATGGAAGGGCTGCCCGCCTGTGTTCCGGCGCAGACGCTCTGGCGGAACATCAACTCGTTGATGGCGATGGCGAAGAAAGCGCCCCAGAGCGCGAACCAGCACGGGTGCACGATCTTCTTTTCGATGATGGTCACGTAGCCGTCGTGCATGATGTAGAGGCCGATCACGAAAAGGAACAGATAGATGCAGATCGCGATCATGTATTCGGTCTTGCCGTAGCCGTCCGGATAGTCCTCGTCGGGCTTTTGAGCCGAAAGGCGCATGCCGATGATCATGACGAAGGTAGCCAAAAGGTCCGCCACGGAATGGATGGCGTCCGCGATGAGACCTTTGCTGCCGCCTACCACACCAAGGTAGGCCTTCAGCACGATCATCATCACGTTTCCGATGATGTTCACCATTCCGACGGAACGGAAGCAACGCTCGCAGGCTTTGTACTTCATTACTCGTCCACGTCGCTCAGTTCGTCCCGGATGGATTGCTCCAGGTTGTGGGCGCCCCTGTACAAAATCACGGAGGCCACCAACGTGCCAAGGCCGATCAGGATGCCTATGGTGTGTATAAGCGCCATGGACTTCTCCTCGTTAGACGACGTAATGCCCTTTGAGCATTGCAAAAATCATGATGAAGAACAGGAACTGCTGCGTATGCAAAATGTAAATGCCTTTCTTCATTCTGTTCGGCTGATACTTGATCCACATGAGAAAGCCAAAAAAAGTCAGGAATCCCATAAGTGAAAGTGCAACCATCAGCCAGAAGTTGCCCCACAGGGCAACATAGCAATGCACGCATGCAGCCAGGAAGGAGAAAGTGTTGAGCCAGATGTGATAAATCAGAAGCTGGCGCATGATCTCCTGGGTGCCCTTCAGCCTGTAATGCAAAACGATCCGCTTGACCGGAAAGTACACGTTGGCCGCGAGAAACAGCACCATGCTCAGGTTGCCGCTCCCCGTAGCGAAGTTGTAGTCGGAATTGACCGCGTACACCGTGCACAGGAAGAGGAACACGCCGAGATAGGCCAGCCTCTTGCGGATGGGGCCCCATCCGAAGATGGGGAGGCTGTCAAGGTAGGTGTCTTCCGACATGGTGCTTTCGAGTTGTCTTAGAACTGCACGGGGTTAAGCGCCCTGGCGTCCTGAGTTGCCTTGAAATAATCGGGGGCCTTGAAGCCGAAGAGCGCCGCGAAATAGCGCGAAGGGAAGTGGTCCGTCAGTTCGGCGTAGGCGAAGATGGCCTCGTTGAGCTTGACGCGCTCCTGGGCGAGGTCCTTCTCGACTTCGATGAGGGCGGCCATAAGGCTCTGGAAGTTGGCGGAGAGTTTCAGGTCCGGGTATTGTTCAGCCACCGCGAACAGGCCGACCATGCTGCCCATGAGGGCGGCGGCGTCCTTGCCCGCGACCGGGTCCTTGCCGACCGCGGCCTGGTTTTCCCGCATGCCTTTGAGCACATCGTCCAGTTTGCCGCTTTTGAGGTCGCCGGGGCGGATCAGGCTGCGCAGTTTGACGACCTCGGTCATCACCGTCCGCTCGTAGGCGGAGTAACCCTGCACGGCCTTGGAGAGGTTGATGGAAATGTCGTTGCGACGCTGCATGAACACTTCAACCTGTCCCGCGCTGCGTTGCCAGGCGTGGTCGGCGGTGGTGAGCATGTTGAAGTAGATGATGCAGGCCAGCAGCAGCGATCCGCAGGTGAGGGCGAGTATGATCTGAAACTTGTAGTTCGCAAGCTGCGGGATGCGCTCAACCAGCATGTCCCAGTAGTGCTGGAAGTTGTTGGAGGATGGCTCGGTGCGCTGGACAAGATTGAATTTCTTGCCGTACGCTTTCACGATCATCCGGGATATGCGGTTGGAACCCATGGAGTGTCTCGCGAATTATTTGTGGTTCCGGATCCCGTGCATGACGGCCAGAAGACCGAATCCCACGAGAAGCACGGGCGCAAAGCCGATGCAGAAATCCTTCGTGGCGATCCATTCGTCGTAGAGCCCGTATCCACCCACCGCCAGAAGCAGAACGGCCGCCACGAGGTTGATCTTCTTGTACTGGGTCTTGTCGAAGACCACCGAGAGCAGCGCGAGCAGGCCGATGATCAGCGCGATGGGCTGCACGGCCCCCTTGAACACGCCCACGACGAGCGGGCTCCAAAGGTAGGTCAGGAACAGGCCGACCGCGAAAGCAAGCAGGCCGCATACGATGTGGGGGATTCTCATGGTTTCCTCTCGCCCTTCATCTGCTGGGATGAATCAACCGCACTATCTCGGCGCGCCCGCGCGCACCCAGGCCAGGTAGATTCTCGTATTGGGGCCCGCGAAGCGGTGCATCTGGCCGCCAGGCATGACCAGCGCCTCGAACAGGCCGTTGTCCACATACATTTTCACGTCTTCGTAGGTCGTCATCTTCCGGAACGGACCCAGGTGGCAGCGCATGCAGTCCTGCGCCAGAAGCCCCTGGATGGTCCCCTCGTAAGTCAGCTGACCTGGGGCGACGGGGGCCGCTCCCGGATGTCTTCCGGCCCCGCCGCCGGGGCCGTGCCCCTGGCCCAGACCGCCGCCGGGCGCGTTGCCCGGACCGGCTCCCGGGGGGCAGGGCGGCGCGGGCGCGAGGCCCTGTCCCTGGGGCAGCGGTTGCGTTGCTGCGGCCACGGCGGGGGCGGCGCGCCCCGCCCTCGGGGGATTCTCCGGGGCGCCGTTGCGCAGCCATTGCAGGATGATGTCCGCATCCTGGTTGGCGAAGCGGCGCATGGAGCCCAACACCATGGCCTCCAGCATGCCGTTTTGCGCATAGGCCCGAACGCTGTCCCAGTCCCGCAGGTCCCTTGTTCCGCCGGTGTGGCAGCGCAGGCAGTCCTTGCGGATGATGTCGCGGATGGTCGGCTCGTAGTAGACCTGCGTTGCGGCGGCGGCGACGGCCCCCGACGCCGGTTTCGGCGGCGCCTTGGGGGCTCCCGCCGCGATCCAGTCCAGGATCACGGGGCCGTCCGCGCCGGCGAATTGTCGCATCAGTCCCACGAGCATGGCCTCCAGCATGCCGCTGTCCGCGTAGGCCTTCACGCTGGAGTAGTCCATGAGGTTGCGCAGAGGCCCGGAGTGACAACGGCTGCAGTCTTTACTGATGATGTTCTTGATCGTCGGGTCGTAGTAGACGGGTTCGGCCGCGATTGCCGCCACCCACCAAGCCGCGACCAAGAACGCCGCTCCCAAAAAGCGTATCTTCATGGCAAGACGGGTCTCGTCCGGATCAGGACTCTTCCCCGTTGTGCTCGCGCTCCAGCTCCATGACCTTGGTGAAGTGCTCCGCCGCCGTCTTGTGGTCGTCGCGGCGGACGTTCATGAAGCCCAGGTGCTGGTGGTACTTGATCTCTTCCGGGTCCAGTTCCACGGCCTTGCTCATGGCGGCCACGCCCTTCTCCAGGTTGCCCATGCCCTCGTAGGCCAGGCCGAGCAGATAATAGGCGCGGGCGTCGTCGGCCATGGCCTCCACCACGCGCTCGAGGTTCTCGGCGGCTTCGGGGAACTTCTTGAGTTTGAGCAGCACCGCGCTCTTGCGGTAGGCGGCCATGACGTGGTTGGGGCGCAGCTTGAGCACCTTGTCGAAAGCGCCGGTGGCCCGCGCGTAGTCGCCCATCATGGAGAGCGCCACGCCCATCTGATAGACGGGTTCCACGTCGGTTCGATCGTTCTTGGCCCACTCCTTCAGGTAGCGGATGGCCTCGGAGGGCTCGCCGGCAACGATGGCGCGGCGGCTCAGGTTCCGGTACATCTTGGCCTTGTCCTTGGGGGTCAGGCTGAAGATGCTGTTGTACCAGTTGAGCATCCTGTTGAGCAGCCTGCCGCTCAGGAGCAGCGCGGAATGCAGGTACAGGCTGGGCGATTCTCCCACGCCGGATTCTTCCTCGCGGCGCGGTTTCTTCGGCTTTGCCTTGCCCTTCTTGGGGGGCTCGGGCTGTTCGTCCTCGTCGGCCGCCTCCACGGGTTCGGCCACGTCCTCGAGAATATCCTCTTCGGGAAACTCGCTCTTGCTGCGATCGCCCTTACTCATCGCACAATTCCTCCTCTTGCTTGACCGGCACGAACCCCGCCAGTGCGGCAAGGAGTCCGCCCGCCATCAGTGCCAACGGGATGCTGCCCTTCAGGAAGTCCACAACGTAATAATACTCGTCATAGAGGCCCCAGACGCCCAGCGCCATGAGCAAAAGCCCCAGAATGATGTGAACCATTATGGTCCTCCTGTGTTGTTTAGGTCAAGCTTGATAGTGGTTATCAACTGTACGGCGTACGCAACCTTGTCGTGCTGTAAGCCTGCTGCAATGCGGGGGGGGGGCATCATTCTAGGCAAGTCCCTTGAGCATGCAGTCCACGAGACGACAGGATGACATGTAGAGTCGCGCGGTCAGCATGGGGTCAAGCCCCCTGAACACCACATGCCGTCGCGCTTCTTCGGGTCTGTTGTCTTCAATCGCCTGAAGCATGGAGACGACCCAGGCCCATTCCGACTGCTGCTTTGCGCAAAGAGCGTCGGACAAGTCTTCAGGCAATTGGAGTTCTGTCGTCAAATCCACCATTTCCACGCCAAAAAGCGCATCGGCGCAAGACAACATGCCTAACAGAAAGAGCCGGTCGGTGTCCATGCCCTGCAGGGCTCCTGCCTGCGAGAGCTGGCTCAGGAAGGTGGCGCGGTGCAGTGCGCGGAACATCAACTCCTGCCCCTTGTCGCTGGAATCCAGCTCGGAGAGCATGGCGACGCTGATCCACTGCTTCAAAGCCGCCATGCCGAGCACCCGGACAGCGTGGCTGATGGAGTCAACAGGTGATGGCAAGGAAAAGGCGGCGGAGTTCACCATGCGCAACAATTGGATGCACAGATTGGCATCAAGCGATACGGTCTTGATGACCTCGTTGATGTCGATCTCGTCAATGCTCTTGGAGAGCTGCCGCATGAGGTTGAGCTTGACCTGCGGAAGGGTTTTCACCTTGTTGCTTCCCAGCTCCACCTTGTGGAAGAACGACCCGCCGAAAAGGTCGAACCCGCAGCGAACGGCAAGATCGAATTCCTCCCAGGAGGCGAGGTTGCTTGCGGCCGCCGTGAGACTGTAGCGCTTGAGCGCCTTGACGATGTCGAGGTTGATGCCGTGGTCGCTGGCGAAGTCGATGCTCAGAAACTCGCACAGGGGAATGAACGCGCCAACTTTGGTCTCGCGTCTGCAGCGAGAGAGCATGAAGCGGAAGCCGCGAGCCTTGGCCGCCCTCGCGCGGGCAAGCGTTTCCGTGGATGTCGCGTCGTCCGGCCTCAGGCTGAGCACGGTGTCCGCTGGTGGGAGTTCAGCCAGGAGTCCATCGTCCAGGAGCGGGAAGGGGATGTCCACAATGGTCAACTGGTTGCCGCCCACACCGCCGTTGCCCCTGGAGGGTTGCGCCGCCGAGGGCGCGAGGTCCATGCCTGTGGCATTTCCCGGGGCGCACGCGCTTTGTGGCACCAGCATGTGCAACTTCCTGCCGCAAACCTTCCGGGAAGATGAGAAGACCGGAGTGGTTACCCAGATCGCTTCCTGATTGTCGGAGTGCTCGGTCGGATACAACATGGGAGTACGCCTTCCATCGGATTGGCCGGCTGAACAACCACCGGTGTGACCTTCATGAAGTGCAAACTAGTAAGGAAAATTATTATTGTCAATCGATATGCGTTATATCCACCCTTTGATTGCTTTTGATGCGCGAAGAGAATCTGTATCGAGTAGGTCTGTGCTGGGCACATCACATCCTGAAGCTGATTATTCTTCTCAATTCTTCCGCGATGTCTTCTTCCGTGACATGCCCGGAGCCGCACATCGCGCAGTAAGCCGCCGCTCCATCGAGGAGAGAAACCGCCTTTCCTGGTAGGAATGCATCGGCAAGTCCCGAGATGCTCAGGTCGACGGCCGCCGCCAACGCGCCGGGTGCGATGGACAGTCCGTGGTGACGTTCGAAACAGGCGGCAACGCCCGTGACGATGGCCACGGCCGTGTCCCGGTCCGGCTCGGAAACGGCGATAAGCTTGAATCGGCGGGCCAATGCGGGGTCCTCCGCCAGGAGGGCAGCGCCTTCGCGCGTGGTGGCGCCCATGCAGGGGAAGTCGCCCCTGGCCAGTGCCGGTTTCAGCGTTTCGGAAAGGCCGAGCCCGCCTTCGGACGCGCCCGCGTTCATCAGCGTGTGGATTTCATCGATGAAGACGATGACGCGGTCCTTGTTGGCGGTCACTTCGCGGAGCAGGGCGTCCACCCTGTCTTCCAGGTCGCCCCGGTAGCGGGTTCCCGCGATGAGGCTCGCCAGGGAAAGGCTGTACAGGCTGCGGCCTTTGAGCCTCGGGGGGCAGTCGTCCTGGGCCATGAGCCGGGCGAGTCCCTCGGCCACGGCGGTCTTGCCCACGCCGGGATGCCCCACCAGGAGCGGGTTGTTGGTCTCCATCTGTATGAGGATCTGGGCCGCCCTGCGGATGTAGGCCTCCATGGCGATCACGGGCTTGGCCTGGGCCAGGCGTCGCGGGTCGGTGAGGTTGACGGCGTGGCGGGCGAGCAGCGAGCCCCCGGGCGCGACTTCCGGACCAGGCGACAACTCAGCCGACGGTGCGAAGACGGGCGCGGGGGGCGCTTCCCGCACCAGGGCCACCACCTTTTCATCGCGGTCGGCAAGCGCCGTGCGAACCTCTTCCAGCAGTCGGTTCGTCTTGGCGCGTCCCGCCGCGTCCGCCGCGTCAAGGGCTTCCTGGTAGTCCTCCAGGATGTAGGCCAACCTCCGGTTGGGTGCACGCAGGATGAACGAGAGCAGGTCGGCGAGATCCGTAAGCACCGGCGTATCCTGACCGCCGGTTTCCGGCGCGGCGTAGTCCAGCTCGAAGCGCAGGCCTGCCCGCATGTTCCAGAAGACCGGCACGTGCCCCTGGGCGGCAAGTTCGCGGGCCAAACGCCTGGCCTCCTGTGCGGGGTCCTTGCAGCGCAGCACGCTTACGGGGGGGGCTGCTTCGCGCTCCGGCGGGCGCTGCGCGGCGGTTTTGCGGCGCGCCCTCAGCTGGAGCGTGCGGGCGTCCTGACCGAGTATGAGCCGCGCCGCTTCCATCAGCTGGGCCTTGCCGTCCAGGCGATATCCGGCCTGGTCGAGCAGGTTTTCAATCCAGCTGGCGAGAAGTGGTGAGACCGGCTCGTCGCTCGCCTGCTCCCGGATGCGGTCCACGTCCCGGTGGCTTACCGGAAGGGATTCCAGGCGTTTGGAGTCGAGATCATAGATGTCGAGACGAAAATCGCGCATTGTGTTATGTTACCTCACGATCGCCGGGGGGGAGCAACAGGAGCTGCATCCGATGCGGCCGTCCCCCCTGGCGAACCGGGGAGGAGGGCGGGACACGATCCGAGAATCGACCTGACGAGTCCGTTGCGGCCGCGTTGGACGACGATGGAGCGGACCGGCGTTATTGGACAGTTCGCCGCCAGTAGCAAACCGCCTTGCCGGGGTCTGCAAGGAGCGTTTCCCGTAACTTCTCGGGCGACCTGTAGCAGTGTCGTGCCGCAACGGTCCAGCGTCTTCCCTGTCATGGGTCACTGGCGGAGGCGATGCCCCGGGCCGTCGGGCGGCGAGCTTCGTCGCGGTGCGGAGTGTTGCAAGCATGCCCTTTCCGCGGACGCCCGCGTAACGCGCCGCAGCGTCGGCGCAAAGGCGGGCGTCCTCGGACTTTACGCCCCAAAACGAACGAAGGCGGCCCACCGGAGCCGCCTTCTTCAAGAGTACCTGGGGGATTGGAACGTTGCCGGACTGCTCCGGACTTGTTGGTGGTGGAGGCGGGGGGAGTCGAACCCCCGTCCGAGAACGCTCGGGCAAAGCGTCTACAGGCTTAGTAAGGGATTTGATCTCGGCTCGGACGTGCCTCCCTAACGGGCATCCCGATCCCAGACCGTTTAGGTTCTCGCGCGCGCCTCAACGGACAACGGAGCGCGCCAGCCTGATGGGGTGTCCCCCGGTTCCAGCTTACCAGGCGTGGGCCGGACGGAGGCTGGCCTTAAGCGGCCAGGGCGTAGTCGTAATCGTTGGCGATTATCTTGTTTCCGCGTTTTTAACGAGGCCACGCGGAACCTCGGCCTGCAACCTTGACGTCACTATCCCCGTCGAAACCGGTGCGCCCCCAGGGATGTGTCACGCCCCTTCTTATAAGACCAGCCGCCTCTGGCGCAAGGGGGATCGCGGACGAAAAAACTCGAAATTGTGACTGTTTTGCGCTAACCCCCCTCCGAGCACCACAAGGAGGAGCACCATGAGCCTGCCTTCGACCTTCGACCGCGACATCTCCCGGCGCATCAAGGATCTCCGGGACGCCCTCGACATCACGCCGGATGAGCTCGCCAAGCGCGTCGGCTGCACCCCCGAGGAAATCACCAACTACGAGTCCGGATCGGGAGAAGTGCCCGTCAGCTACCTCTACGCCCTGGCCAAGGCCACCGGCGTGGACCTCACGGCCCTCATCACGGGCTCGGAGGCCAAGCTCCACCAATACTGCCTGGTGAAGAAGAACCAGGGCCTCGCCGTCACGCGGCGCAAGGCCTACAAGTACCAGGCCCTGGCCTACCGCTTCAACCGCCCCTCCATGGAGCCCTTCCTGGTCACGGTGCCGCCCCGCGAGCGCGAGGAGCTGGAGTTCAACCACCATGCGGGCGAGGAGTTCATCTACCTCCTGGAAGGCCGCCTGGAGCTGCTCCTGGGCAAGGACGTGGTGGTGATGAACCCGCACGACAGCCTCTATTTCAGCTCCACCATTCCCCACGCCATGCGCGGACTCGACGGCAAGGAAGCCCTCTTTCTCGACGTGATCAACTAACGAGGACAAGGTCATGCTGCCCCAATACCAACGCTTCGACACCTTCGAGGACTTCCGCGCCAACTACGCCGTCAACGTGCCCCCGGCCTACAACTTCGCCTTCGACTTCCTCGACGCCCAGGCCGCCCAGGACCCTGAACGCCCCGCCATGGTGCACGTGGGGCCAGACGGCGCCCGACGCGAACTGAACCTGGCCTTCTTCAGCAAGGGCTCCTCGCGCATGGCGCACGCCTTCAAGGCCATGGGGCTGGGCAAGGGCGACAAGGTGATGATCGTGCTCCAGCGGCGCGTGGAGTTCTGGCTGGCCGTGCTGGCCCTGCAAAAGGTGGGGGCCGTGCCCGTGCCCTCGCCGCATCTGCTCACCGCCCACGACGTGGAATACCGGGTGAACAAGGCCGGCATCAAAGCCTGCGTGGTGGAAGAGGACTTCATGGAGCGCGTGGACGCCGTGGCCGCCGCCTGCCCCTCGCTCAAGTGCTTCGTTCGCGTGGGCGCACGCTCCGCCGAGGGCCGCTGGCTGGCCTGGGAGGCCCTGGAGAACGCGCACCCCGACGCCTTTCCCCGCCCTGAACGCGCGGCAGGCGGAGAAGACGTGTCCTTCATCTTCTTCTCCTCGGGCACCACGGGCATGCCCAAGATGGTGGTGCACAACCACAACTACCCTCTGGGGCACATCACCACCGGCGTCCACTGGCACGACCTGCGCCCCGGCGACCTGCACCTCACCGTGGCCGACACCGGCTGGGGCAAGTCCATCTGGGGCAAGTTCTTCGGCCAGTGGATGGCCGGGGCCTGCGTCTTCACCTGGGACTACCGGGGCAAGTTCGTGCCCGCCGAGCTGCTGGACGTGATCAGCAAGCACGGCGTGACCACCTTCTGCGCCCCCCCCACCATCTACCGCTTTCTCATCCGCGAGAATCTGGCCGACTGGGACCTCTCCAGACTGCGCCACTGCACCACGGCGGGCGAACTGCTCAACGAGGGCGTGTTCCACGCATGGAAAAAGGCCACCGGCCTGACCATCTTCGAGGGCTACGGCCAGACCGAGACCACCCTCCAGATCGCGGCCTTCCCCAACATGCCCGTGAAGCCCGGGTCCATCGGCAAACCCTGCCCGGGATGGGACATCGTGCTCCTGGACGTGAAGGGCCGCGTCTGCGCCCCGGGCGACGAGGGCGAGATCTGCATCCGCCTGGGCGACGGCAAGACCGTGGGACTCTTCGACGGCTACCTCTACGAACCCGAGAAGACCGCCTCCGTGATGTTCGGCGGCTACTACCACACCGGCGACAAGGCCTGGATGGACGAGGACGGCTACTTCTGGTTCCTGGGCCGCAACGACGACCTCATCAAGTCCAGCGGCTACCGCATCGGTCCTTTCGAGGTGGAAAGCGCGCTCATCACCCACGAGGCCGTGGTGGAGGCCGCCGTCACCGGCGTGCCCGACGCCGAGCGCGGCCAGGCCGTGAAGGCCACCGTGGTGCTGGCCTCCGGCTACTCGCCGTCGCCCGCCCTGGTCAAGGAGCTGCAGGACCATGTGAAGCGCGTCACCGCGCCCTACAAGTATCCCCGCGTGGTGGAGTTCGTGGCCGAGCTGCCAAAGACCATCAGCGGCAAGATCAAACGCGCCGAGATCCGCGCCAAGGACGAGGGCAAGACGTCGGAGCCCACGCTCTAGCAGCCCGGTGCGGCGGACGATGGCGCTGCCCGTTCAGCAATGCGCTCCGGCGCGGCGCGCGGGACATGGCAGGCCCGATGCGCGGCCTGCCTGCGTGAGGGCTTGGTCTCCCACGGCGGCGCGGTTGGCGGGGGTGTCCCCGGAGCGCCGGGGGCGCGCATTCCCATGCCCGGCATGAGACGGGCCGTCCGGCCCGTGCCGGGGGTGTCGCTCCGATGCCGGGACCGCCGGGGTTTCCGGCGGCCCCGGTTTCGTTACTTCTTGCGTTTGTATTCCACGAATCCGGCCCTGGGGTTCTTCCCGCCGGGGACGAGGTAGTAGAACGTGAAGGCGTCCGGGCCGTCGAGCTTGCCCAGGCGCAGTCCTTCTTCGTGCCCGGCGAGGTAGAAGGTGACGTTGTCCTTGTCGATCACGCCGGAGAAGGTGTCCTTGCCCGGCGCCTTGTTGCCCCATTCCACCGAGCCGTGGAACACCCGGCCCTCCTGTGCCGTGACCACCAGTTTGGCCGACTGCCCCTTGTTCATGATGAAACCGTGGCTCTTGTGATGCAGTTCGAAGGGGCCGGCCTCCCACGTGCCCACCAGGTTGGGGATGGGGCCGGGCTGCTGGGCCAGGGCCGGGGCGGCCAGGAGAAGGGCGAAAAGCGCTGCCGTGGCGAGAAGTCTCATGGGGGTCTCCGTGGTTTGGGGTGTCGTTCGCGATGCGCCGGGGCCGCCGGGCCGTTTCAGGCCACCTCCACCACCACCTTGCCCACGGCCTGGCCCGAGTCCAGGTAGTCGTGGGCCTGGGCCGCTTCCTCCAGGTGGAAGCGCCGGGCGGCCAGAAGCGGCGTGAGCTTTCCTTCCTCGGCCAGGGCGGCCGCCCGGCGAAGGATCTCCCCGTGGCGTTCCCGGCCCTGACCCGTGACCAGGGGCAGGAGCATGAACACCACCGAAAGCGTGAGCCCCTTGGCGTGCAGGGGCGAAAGGTCATGGGTGGAGCGCGTGTTGATGGAGACCACGGTCCCCCCGGCGCGCGCCGCGCGCAGGGAGTCGTCCAGGGTTTTGCCGCCCACGGTGTCGAACACGGCGTCGAACCCCTGGCCGCCGGTGAGGCGCTCCACGCAGGCTTCCACGGATTCCCGGCGGTAATCCACGATGTCCTGGGCGCCGAAGCGCTCGGCCAGGGCGGCCTTCTCCGGCCCGGAGACGGTGGCGGCCACCCGCGCCCCGAAGGCGCGGGCCAGTTGCACGGCCACGTGGCCCACGCCGCCCGCTCCGGCGTGGATGAGCACGCGCTGGCCGGGCTGGATGCGGGCGCGGTCGAAGAGGGCCAGCCAGGCGGTGATGGTCACCAGGGGCAGGGCGGCGGCCTGGACCATGGAGAGGCAGGCGGGCTTGCGCGCCAACAGCCGGGCGTCGGCCGACACGTATTCCGCCAGTGTGCCCTGGAGCCCGGCCACGCCGCCCACGCAGCCGAACACGGCGTCGCCGGGGGCGAAGTCGGCAACGCCGTCGCCCACGGCCTCCACCACGCCGGCCATGTCCATGCCCAGCACGGCGGGCAGCTGGGGGGCGAAGGCGGGCCGGAGCTTGCGGATTTTGAGGTCGATGGGGTTCACGCCCGAGGCGGCCACCCTCACGAGCACGTGGCCCGGGGTGACGGCGGGGACGGGGATGTCGGCGGCCTGGAAGTCCGGCGTGTCGCCGAAGGATTTGAGGAGCTGGGCGCGCATGAAGCCTCCCGGACGTATGGATGCGCATCCATACCATCCGGGAGGCCTTCTGGGAAGGCTATTGAAACTTGTCGGTGATGTTGTCCTTGATCCAATGGGGGTCCCACCATTCGATGGGCTGGATCTCGATGCCGCCCAGGATCAGGCCGAAGTGCAGGTGGTCGCCGGCGGCGAGGCCCGTGGCCCCGGTGTTGCCGATGATGTCGCCCTTGCGCACCGTGTCGCCCTCTTTGGCGGTGATCTGGGAGAGGTGCGAGTAGATGGACTGCAGGCCCCAACCGTGGTCGATGATCACGGCGTTGCCGTAGATGCCGAAGAAGCCCGTGTAGATCACCCGGCCGGAGTTGGCGGCGGGCACCTGGGCGTTCTCCAGGGAGGCCAGGTCCACGCCCAGGTGGGTTTCCTCGTCGATCTTCTGGTTCTTGTAGAGGTAGGTGCGGCCGTCGCCGAAGCCCGCGCGCGGCGCGGCGTTGGGCAGGCGCAGGAACACGCCCTCCCAGAGCATCTGGGGCGCGGAGTTCCTGGCAAACTCGCCCAGCTTGGCCACGTTCTCCTTGCGCAGGTCGCGGTTGACCTTCACGTAGAGCTGTATCGGGTCCTTGATGTCGGGGTAGATGGCCTCGAACTGCGGCATCTTGGATTGCAGGAAGTCGTCCCCGATGTTGATGGAGTCGTGCTTGAACTTGGTGGGCTTGGCGTTGAAGCGGAAGCTGATGGCGCGCTCGTTGCCCGCCTGGTCCTCGGCGTAGAGCCTGGGCTGGAAGGCCTTGATGTCCATGTTCCAGGGGAAGCCGAAGATGCAGGCGTAGTTGCCGCTGGGCAGCTTGTAGCCGGGGTAGAAGCGATCGCCCACGAAGACGCCGGAGCGCTCCACGTCCTTGTTCACCTGGTAGACCACGCCGCACGCGCCGCCCTGCTTGATGTGGTGCGCCTGGGAGAGCACGGAGATCACGGGGGCGCGGTTGTCGAGCGCCATGGTGCGCGTGACGCGCGTGGTGTTGCCCGCCCCGAAGTTGAACACCGACTTGTCCGTGACAACCACGATGATGTCGAACTGGCCCTCGCGCAGCCCGGCCTGCTCCAGGGTGAACGCCTCGCGGACCTCGGCGGGGGCCGGGTCGAAGGTTTTCTGGAGAACGGTGGTCTCCTTCTGGGCCTGGAGCACGGAGACTTTCACGGTCTTGATGCCCGAGGCCTGGTCCCTGGCCTGGAGGGTGAACTCGCGTTTGGCCCCCGTGGCCGCGCGCTCCGGCGTGAGGGAGACTTCAGGGGCGGCCATGTCGCGCGTGAAAAGATAGGCGCCGACGCCCAGGCCGACGAGGACGATCAACAGCAGGAGAGAGATCAGTTTGCCCATAAGCGAAGAGGTTCCGGTGCTCCGGCTTGCGATGCGGCCCCCCGGGGCCGCTTCTTTGCGCGTCTTGTAGCCCGCGCGGGCGCGAACCACAAGTGCGGGGCCGCGCTTCTGGACGCCGTGTGCGAAAGGGGATAATTCCCGGTGCATTGTCCGCCGGAGGGAACGCATGCCCAGAACCGTCCTGCCCCTGCTGCTGGCCCTGACGCTGTGCCTGGCCTGCCTTGCCGGGTGCGACAGGAAGAAGGTGGCCCCGCCCCAGCGTCCCGCCCCCGTGGGCGTGGTCCGGGCCGAGCTGGCGGACGCCCCCCTCGCGGTGCGCGGCGTGGGACACGTGACGGCCATGCGCACCGTGACCGTGACCCCCCAGGTGACGGGCAAGCTCCTGGCCATGCACTTCGCCGAGGGCGACTGGGTGCGCGAGGGCCAGCAGCTGGCCTCCATCGATCCGCAGCCCTTCCAGGCCCGCGTGGACGAGGCCGTGGGGACCCTCGGGCGCGACTGGGCCAAGGCCGACCAGTCCACCCGCGACTACCTGCGCTATCGGGAGCTCATCCGCAAACAGGTGGTCAGCCAGGAGGACTTCGACCAGCGCAAGGCCGACTTCGAGGCCGCCTGGCAGCAGGTGAAGGCCGACCAGGCCACCCTGGCCTCGGCCCGCATCGACCTGGGCTACTGCCGCATCCTTTCGCCCCTGGAAGGCGTGGCGGGCTACCAGCAGGTGAAGCCCGGCAACATCGTCACCGCCAACACCACCTCGCTCTTCACGGTCAACCAGGTGCGGCCGGTGTTTGTGCGCTTCTCCGTCACCGAGGGCGACCTGGCCCAGGTGCGCCGCCACTTCGGGGCGCGCCCCGTGCCCGTGTCGGCCCGCGTGCCCAAGGAGGAGCAGGACCTCAAGGAATTCGGCACGCTCACGGCCATCGACAACGCCGTGGACGTGCAGACAGGGATGATCAGCCTCCAGGCCCGCTTCGACAACAAAGACCTGGCCCTCTGGCCGGGACAGTTCGTCAACGTGACGGCCACCCTGGACGTGGAGCAGGGCCGCATCGTGCTGCCCTTCGACGCCGTGATGAACCGCCAGGACGGCTCGTTCGTCTATGTGGTCACGGAGAAGTCCACGGCGGAGCTGCGCCGCGTGAAGACCGGGCGCATGGTGGAGCGCACGCGCATCGTCGTGGAGGAGGGCCTCTCGCCGGGCGAGACGGTGATCAGCGAGGGCGTGGTGCGCGTGGCCCCGGGCGGCGCGGTGCTCGTGCAGGGCGGGGCGGGGCAGGGGGGCTCCGGACTGGACAAGCCCTCCGAAGCGGGGCAGGCGCCGGACAAGCCCGCTGGCGCGGGGCAGGGCAAGGGCGGCGGGCAGTGACACGGCTCTTCATCACACGCCCGGTGGCCACGGCGCTCGTCACGCTGGGGCTGGTGTTCCTTGGGCTCACGGCCTATTTCGCCCTGCCCGTGTCGGAGATGCCCGCCATCGACTTCCCCACCATCCAGGTCTCGGCCAACCTGCCCGGGGCCGATCCCGAAACCATGGCCTCCTCCGTGGCCACGCCCCTGGAGAAGCAGTTCGCCACCATCGCGGGCGTCACCTCCATGAACTCGGTGAACACCCTGGGCCAGACCACCATCGTTCTCCAGTTCGAGCTGGGCCGCAACATGGACGGCGCGGGCTCCGACGTGCAGACCGCCATCAGCGCCGCCTCGGGCTACCTGCCGCCCAACCTGCCCAACCCGCCCACCTACCAGAAGGTGAACCCCGCCGACGCCCCGGTGCTCTTCATCGGCATGCGCTCGGCCACGCTGCCCCTGCACAAGCTCACAGACTACGCCAAAACCTACGTCTCCCAACGCATCTCCATGGTCTCGGGCGTGGCCCAGGTGGCCATCTACGGCGACCAGACCTACTCCCCGCGCCTGCGCCTGGACCCCGACAAGCTCGCCGCCTACAACCTTTCCATCTCCCAGGTGGCCGACGCCATCCAGGCCGAGAACGTGAACCTGCCCACCGGTTCGCTCTACGGGCAGGCCAGGCTCTTCACCATCAAGGTGAAGGGCATGCTCATGAACGCCCGCCATTATATCGACCAGATCGTGGCCTGGCGCGCGGGCAAGCCCATCCGTCTGGGCGACGTGGGCACGGCCGTGGACTCCACCCTCAACGACAAGAACGCCTCCTACCACAACCAGTCGCCCTCCCTGACCATCGCCGTGCGCCGACAGCCCGGCACCAACACCATCAAGCTCGTGGAGAGCATCCGCGACCAGCTCCCGGCCATCCAGGCCACCCTGCCGCAGTCCATCGAATTCGAGGTGATGTACGACCGCTCCCAGACCATCAAGGAGTCCGTGGAGGACGTGAAGTTCACCATGGCCCTCTCGGTGTCCCTGGTGGTGCTGGTGGTGTTCGCCTTCCTCAAGAACGTGCGGGCCACGCTCATCGCCTGCCTGGCCTTGCCGGTGGCCGTGGTCGGCACGTTCGCGGTGATGAAGCAGTTCGGCTTCTCCCTGGACAACCTCTCGCTCATGGCCCTCACGCTGGCCATCGGCTTCATCGTGGACGACGCCATCGTGATGCTCGAAAACATCGTGCGCCACATGGAGATGGGCAAGAAGCCCATGGAGGCGGCCCTGGACGGCGCTGGCCAGATCGGCTTCACCATCGTCTCCATGACGCTCTCGCTGGCCGTGGTCTTCGTGCCCATCATGTTCATGGCGGGCATCCTGGGCCGCGTGCTCAACGAGCTGGCCGTCACCATCACCATCGCCATCTTCGTCTCGGGCTTCGTGACGCTCTCGTTCACGCCCATGCTCTGCTCGCGGTTCCTGCGCGAGGGCAGGGTGGGGCACTCGGGGCGCATCTTCAAGGCCCTGGAGGCGGCCTACGAGAAGAGCCTGCGCTTGGCCCTGGAACACCGCTTCGCCGTGCTCCTGGCCAGCTTCGCGGTGCTGGGGCTCACCCTGTGGCTCTTCACCAGGGTGCCCACGGGCTTCATCCCCACCACGGACACGGGCTTCATCTACGGCTACGCCCAGGCGGAACAGTCGGCCTCCTTCGAGACCATGAAGGAGCGCGTGCTCAACGTCACGAAGATCGTGGCGGAGAATCCCAACGTGCACAAGGTGGTGGGCATCGTGGGCGTGGGCGGCCCCAACACCTCCATGAACAACGCGGCCTTCTTCACGCTCACCAAACCCGCCTCCCAGCGCAAGGACGACATCGACGCCGTGCTGGGCCAGCTGCGCGGCGCGCTCTCCCAGGTGACCAACCTGCGGCTCTTCATGTTCAATCCCCCGGCCATCCAGATCGGCGGGCGCTCCACACGGGCGCTCTACCAGTTCACGCTGCTCTCGCCCGACACCCAGAGCCTCTACGCGGCGGCCCGGCGCATGGAGGAACTCATGCGCGGCCTGCCCGAACTGCGCGACGTGAACTCCGATATGCAGATCGACGGACCGCAGGTGTTCATGCGCATCGACCGCGACAAGGCCGCAAGCTACGGCGTCTCGGCCAAGGCCATCGAAACGGCTCTCTGGAGCGCCTACGGCGCGCGCCAGATTTCCAACATCTACGCCAGCACCGACACCTACCGCGTGGTCATCGAGGTGGAGCCCGAGTACCAGCGCTCCCCGGACCTGCTCTCCAAGCTCTACGTGCAGCCCGACCTTGAGAACAACAAGGACAAGAACAAGGACAAGCTCGTGCCCCTGGCCGGGCTCGTGGCCATGGACGAAGGCGTGGGGCCCATCACCGTGAACCACACCGGACAGCTCACCAGCGTGACCATCTCCTTCAACACCGCGCCGGGCTATTCGCTCTCCCACGCCGTGGCCGCCATCGAGACCCTGGCCGACCGCGAGCTGCCCGGGGCCGTGAGCCGCACCTTCGAGGGCCAGGCCACGGCCTTCAAGGAATCGGCCTCCAGCGTGCCCTTCCTGATGCTCCTGGCGGTGGTGGTGATCTACATCATCCTGGGCGTGCTCTACGAGAGCTTCGTCCACCCCGTGACCATCCTCTCGGGCCTGCCCTCGGCGGCCCTGGGCGGGCTTTTGGCACTGCTGGCCTTCGGCCGCGAACTGGACCTCTACGGCTTCGTGGGCGTGATCATGCTCATGGGCATCGTGAAGAAGAACGCCATCATGGTCATCGACTTCGCCATCGAGGCCGAAAAGACCGGCAAGACCTCGCGCGAGGCGGCCTTCCAGGGCTGCGTGACGCGCTTCCGGCCCATCATGATGACCACCGTGGCCGCCGTCGCGGGCATCATGCCCATCGCCATGGCCTACGGCGCGGGCGGCGACGCCCGCCAGCCCCTGGGCCTGGCCGTGGCCGGGGGCCTGGCCATCTCCCAGGTGGTGACGCTCTACCTCACCCCCGTGGCCTACACCTACCTGGACGACCTCCAGGGATGGTTCAAGCGCCGCATGGGCGGTTCGTTCGGAGGGTAGTGCACCCACGGCGGAAACGTGTTAGACGGCACCCGTGCAGGTCCGGGGCGTTCGTCCCGGACCTGCGTCCGGAGCGTCTTCAAGGGGGCACGGCGGGAGCCCCTGGAGGCTCGGGCGCGTCGGCAGGGCGAGGGGCCGCGCGTCCGTCCCGGCGCGATCGCTCCAGCCGTATCCCGCCAAGTCTGGACAAGGCCCCGAGGCGCGGGCACTATGCTCCGCGCCCGGTAGGGATTACTCCGGGCCGTCACGAACAGCCACCGGGGTGCAGCATGTCGTCAGTCTCCGTCCGCACGTCCCTGAGGTCCAGGCTCAACCTGGCCGTGGCAGGCCTGTTTCTGGCCACGCTCTGCGTGGTGCTTGCCTTTCTGGCCGTGACGTCCAGGGAGGTGGTCACCGGGTTCGCGGGAAGCCTGGCCGTGAAGCAGGCCCTGCTGGAGCGCAACAAGATCGCCTCCGTCATCGACCGCGAGGTGGCGCTGGCCCGAGCCCTGGCCCGGGACGCCCTGGTGGGGCGCTTCGTCCTGAACGAAGCCGACCCCGCCGTCAAGGAGGCCGCCCGCGCGCAACTGGAAAACTACCGGACCTTGCTGCGCGACAAAAGCTACTTCCTGGCTGTCGAGCGCACCAAACACTACTGGTTCTTCGACGGTACCAAACCAGACCAGGGCCTCGCCATGATCACCCTCAACCGCGAAGACCCCAAGGACCGCTGGTTCTTCTATTCCATGGCCCAGGTGGAGGACTACGCCCTCAACCTGGACTACGACCGCGCCTTCAACTCCATCAAGGTCTGGATCAATGTCGTCCTGCGCGGGCCGGACGGCGCCAAGGTCGGCATCGCTGGCAGCGGCATCGACATCACCGAGTTCTTCCGGGAGATCGTCAGCCAGAGCGAATCCGAGATCTCCACCATCGTGGTGGACCGCGCCGGGGCCATCCAGGCCCACCCGGACCTGGAGATCGTCACGCACAACGCCCGCGCCACCTCCGACGCGGGCAAGATCACCATTCAGGGTCTGCTGGGCCACGGCCCGGGGGGCAACGCCGTGGAGGCGGCCCTGCAGCGCCTGGACGCCGGGGCCTCCGTGGTGGAGCGCTTCCCCCTGGTCCTGGACGGGACGGAGCGCCTCGCGGCCATGACGGCCCTGCCGGACCTGGGCTGGTACAGCCTGGTGCTGGTGGACATCTCGCGCGCGGCGGGCAGCGGCTTCTTCAGGCCCCTGGCGGCGCTCACGGTGCTTTCGTTGGTGGTGGTGCTGGGCGCGGTGACGTTCCTGCTGGGGCGCATGGTCATCAAGCCCCTGGCGGCCCTCACCGAGGCCTCGGCCGAGATGGCCCGGGGCAACTACGGCCAGACCCTCCCCGTAACCCGCCAGGACGAGATCGGCAGGCTCTCGGCCAGCTTCAACCGCATGGCCGGGGAAGTGCTCGACCACACGCGCAACCTCGAACGCAAGGTCCAGGAGCGCACCGCCGAACTCACGGCGGCCTACGAGCACCTCGACCGCTCCCGCCAGCGCATGCTCGAAAGCCTGCGCTACGCCCAGGCCATCCAGCGCTCCATCCTGCCGCCCAGGGAGGCCCTGGACAGGGCCTTCCCCGGACACATGGCCCTCTACCTGCCCCGCGACATCGTGGGCGGCGACCTCTACTATTTCCGCGAGGTGGAGGAGGGCTGCCTCATCGGCGTCATGGACTGCACCGGCCACGGCGTGCCCGGGGCGTTCATGTCCATGTCGGTGCATGCGGTTCTGGGGCACGTGGTCAGCGTGGTCTGCTCCGACGACCCGGCGCGCATCCTGGCCGAGACCGACCGGGAACTGCGCGCCACCATGGGCATGGACCGCCAGGGCGGGGAGGCCCTGGACTGCGGGCTGGAGATGGCCCTGTGCCTGTGCCAGCCCGCCAGGGGGAGGGTGGTTTTCGCGGGGGCGGGCATCTCGCTCCACGTGCTGCGGGGCGCCGCGCTGGAAGAAGTGCGCGGGGACCGGCAGAACCTGGGCTACAGGGGCCGCAAGCCCCGCAGCGAGCACGTGAACCACGTGATCCCCCTTGAACCAGGCATGCGCTTCTACGCCACCACCGACGGCTTTCTGGACGAGGGCGGCGGTGAGCAGGGCTACGGGTTCGGGGCCGAGCGTTTCAGGGAAATGCTCCTGGCGAACGCCGCCACGCCCCTGGAGGCCCAGGCGGAGCTTTTCAAAGAGACCCTGAAAAGGTATCGGGGCTCGCGCAAGCAGCGTGACGACATCACCGTCGTCGGTTTCAGCTTGGACCGCACGGGCGCGTGACGACGGTTCGGGAGACATCATCAGAAGTGGCGCGGCCCGGGCCGCGCGGCGGAGCAAGGCATGGATCTGTTCAGGATTCGCGACGCGTTCGGCAAGGCAGGCATCATGATCTGCTTCAACGGGCCGTTCTCCCACAGCATCATCGACGAGATCGGCATCGCCGTGCGCAACCACCTCACGGCGCAGAATCTCACCAAGGCCGCCGTGCTGGACGTGTTCGCCATCTTCATCGAGTTGGCGCAGAACGTGAAGAACTACAACAAGGTGCGCGATATTCCCTCCGACGAGGCCAGTTCGGCCATCATCACCATCGCCCGCAAGGACGGCCGTTACGCCGTCACCTCGGGCAACGTGGTGCACCGCGAAGACGTGGCCGCCCTCACGGAGACCATCGATTCCGTCAACAGCCTTGACGCCGCGGGCCTGCGCAAGCTCTACAAGGAGCAAATGCGCCGCGCGACGCCCCCCGAGGCCCTGGGAGCAGGGCTCGGCATCCTGGAAATGGCCAGGCGTTCCACCGAAAAAATGACGTACGCGGTCAGCGACATGGACGGGGCCATGGCCTTCTTCAGCCTCACCGCCTACGTATCCTGCAAGGAGTAGGGGCATGCAGTCTCTGGACATCCCGGCAACACACACCTCTCCGCTCATCCGCTTCGAGCCCGAAGAGGCCGTCCTGCGCATGGAGGGGGAGTCCTACCCGGAATATTCCTTCGAATTCTACCAACCGGTCATGATCTGGCTCAAGGAACGCCTGGGCGCGGGCCATGGCCTTTCGGTGGTCATCGACATCAGCTACATGAACAGCAGCAGCACCAAGTGCATGCTGGACATCCTGGACCTGCTGGAGGAAGCCCACGGGCAGGGCGCGCCCGTGCGCGTGGAATGGCGCTACGACGCCGCCAATCCCCGCGCCCTGGACCTGGCCCACGAATTCGAGGAGGAAGTCACCTTCCCCTTCGCCATAGTCGCCGTGGAGTCCTAGGGGCCATGGCCGCCAGACGCAGCAAGCCCGCCAAAGGCGACGCGCCGGCAGTCTGCGCCCGCGCGCTCCTCAAGGGCGAAGCCTCCCGCGAGGAACTTGCCCGGGGCCTGGCCGCACTGGCCGACGCCCACGGGGAACTTGTGCGCCGCTTCGAGAAGACCCTGCGCATCAGCGACACCTACCAGCTCCAGATCCGCGAGATGGCCTCCAACATGGAGCGCATGGCCGCCAAGGTCCGCCATCTCCAGGAACTCACGCTGCCCATCTGCGTGCAGTGCCGCAAGATACGACTTGACGACGACTACTGGCGTCAGATCGAAACCTTCCTGCGCGACAACGTGGACACCCTCTTCGCCCAGGCCCTGTGCCCCGAGTGCGTCCAGGCAGGGCACGACGCCCTGCGCGCCGGGAGCGAGAGCCGTCCCTCCTTCGGCACGCCCGCGCCGGTCGGCGCGAAGCCCCCGGCGCGCCTGACGCCCGCCGAGGAGGAGACCGTGCGCGAGATGCGCGCCCTGGCCGCGAAGGCCGCCGCCAGCGACCCCGAGCAGGGCGAACGCCTGGAACGCTTCGCGCAGCTCCACGCCAAGCTGGCCCGGCGCTTCGCCAAAACCGTGAGCATCAGCGACTCCTACCAGTCCCAGCTCAAGGATCTCTCCCTGCGCCTGGAGCTTCTGGCCCGCACCGACGTGCTCACGGGCCTGGTGAACCGCTGGGAGATGACCCACCGCCTGGACGTGGAGTACGCCCGCATGATGCGCCGCGGGGTTCCCTTCTCCATCGCCCTGGGCGACCTGGATACTTTCAAGCGTATCAACGACTCCCGGGGCCACGCGGCGGGCGACCACGTGTTGCGTTCCGTGGCGGGGGCCATGCGCGCCAACCTGCGCGCCGAAGACCTTTGCGCCCGCTGGGGCGGAGAGGAGTTCATGCTGCTCTTCTCCGACACCCCCCAGGAAGACGCCCTTGCCGCCGCCGGAAAAATCCTGGACGTGGTGCGCGGCCTGGAGCCGGAGTGGGAGGGCTCGAAGATCAAGGTGACCATCAGCTTCGGCGTGGTCCAGCTGCGCCCGGGCATGAGCCTGGACACCGCCTTCCGCCTCGCCGACGACGCCCTCTACGAGGCCAAGCGCCAGGGGCGCGACCGCGTGGTGGCCGCCTCCGGCGAATCACTCTGAGCCCCGGCCGCGCGCCGGGCAGCCGCGCCGGAGCCTCCGGCCGAGGAGCCCCATGACCCTCACCGTCCACGACGCCGCCGCCACGGCGCGCCTGCTCCCCTGGGCGCCCCTGGCCGACGCCGTCGCCGCCGTCCTGGCCCGCAAGGCCCGGGGCCTGGTGCACGCCCCCGAACGCCTGGCCCTGCCCCTGCCCGGAGGCGGCACGCTCCTGGTGATGCCCGCCTCCGACCCCGAACTGGCCGTGACCAAGCTCGTGAGCGTCTCCCCTGGCAACCCAGCCCGGGGCCTTCCGCTCATCCAGGGCGAGGTGGTGGCCCTGGACGCCGCCACGGGCGTGCGCCTGGGCGTGCTGGACGGCCCGGAGGTGACCGCGCGGCGCACGGCGGCGGCCTCGCTCCTGGCGGCGCAGCTTCTGGCACCGGACCCGGAAGGTCCGCTCCTGGTGGTGGGGGCGGGCGTGCAGGCCCTGGCCCACGCCATGGCCTTCACCGCGGTGCTGGGCGTGCGCGAGGTCTACGTGGCCGCGCGCTCGCTGCCCAGGGCCGAGGCGCTGGCCGACCGGCTGCGCGCCCTGGGGGCCGAGGCCCAGGCCGTGGCCTCGCCCTCGGCCGTGCTGGAGCGGGCCGCGCTGGTGGTCACGGCCACATCGAGCCCGGAGCCCGTGATCGGAGAGGGCGTCCGCGATGATGTCTTCCTGGCGGCCGTGGGCTCCTTCCAGCCGGAGCGGGCCGAAATCCCCGAAGCCCTGGTGCGCCGCTGCAGCCTCTTCGTGGACGACCTCGCCGCCGCGCGCGCCGAGGCGGGAGACCTGCTCCGCGCCGACATCGACTTCTCCCGGGTGACGCCCCTGGAGGCCGTGGAGGCGCGTCTTGAACTGTCCGGCCCCGTGCTCTACAAGGGCGTGGGCCACGCCGCCCTGGACCTGGCGGCGGCGCGCCTGGCCTTCCCGAGGCCCTGACCGGGGCCGCCTCGACAACGCAACGAAAATGAACGTCCCCCGGGCCGCGCGCCGGACCGGGGGCTCCAACCACGGACGTGACCAGACCATGAGCAACGAACCGAACAAGATCATCTATTCCATGATCCGGGTTTCCAAATTCCACGAGAAGAAACCCATCCTGCAGAACATCTCGCTGTCCTACTTCTACGGGGCCAAGATCGGCGTCCTGGGCCTCAACGGCTCGGGCAAGTCCTCGCTCCTGCGCATCCTGGCCGGAGTGGACAAGGACTTCCAGGGCGAGACCGTGCTGGCCCCCGGCTACACCATCGGCTACCTGGAGCAGGAGCCCCTGCTCAACGAGGAGCGCACCGTGCGCGAGGTGGTGGAGGAGGGCGTGGCGGAAACCATGGCCCTGGTGCGCGAGTTCGAGGAGATCAACGCCCAGTTCGCCGAGCCCATGGACGACGACGCCATGAACGCGCTCATCGAACGCCAGGGCCAGGTGCAGGAGAAGCTCGACGCCCTGGACGCCTGGGACATCGACTCGCGCCTGGAAATGGCCATGGACGCCCTGCGCTGCCCCCCGCCCGACACCCCCGTGAAGGTGATCTCCGGCGGCGAGAAGCGCCGCGTGGCGCTCTGCCGCCTCCTGCTCAAGAAGCCCGACATCCTGCTCTTGGACGAGCCCACCAACCACCTGGACGCCGAGACCGTGGCCTGGCTCGAACACCACCTGCACGACTACCCCGGCACCATCATCGCCGTCACCCACGACCGCTACTTCCTGGACAACGTGGCCGGCTGGATCCTGGAACTGGACCGCGGCCGGGGCATCCCCTGGAAGGGCAACTACTCCTCCTGGCTCGAGCAGAAGCAGGAGCGCCTGAAGAGCGAGGAAAAGGCCGAGCACGAGCGCCAGAAAACCCTGGAACGCGAGCTGGAGTGGATCCGCATGAGCCCCAAGGGCCGCCACGCCAAGGGCAAGGCGCGCATCAGCGCCTACGAGGCCATGGCCGCCCAGGAATCCGAAAAGGCCGCCAAGGACCTCGAAATCTTCATCCCGCCCGGACCCCGCCTGGGCAACAAGGTGATCGAGGCCCTGGGCGTGGCCAAGGCCTTCGGCGAGAGGCTCCTGGTGGAGGACCTGAACTTCCTCATCCCCCCCGGGGCCATCGTGGGCATCATCGGCCCCAACGGCGCGGGCAAGACCACCCTGTTCCGCATGCTCACGGGCGTGGAGAAGCCCGATTCCGGCGAGATCAAACTGGGAGACACCGTGAGCGTGGCCCACGTGGACCAGTCCCGCGACGCCCTCAAGGACGACATGACCGTCTGGGAGGCCGTGAGCGAAGGCAAGGACTCCTTCCCCCTGGGGCGGCGCGAGGTGAACTCCAGGGCCTACGTGGCGCGCTTCGGGCTCACGGGGCCGGACCAGCAGAAGAAGGTGAGCGTGCTCTCGGGCGGCGAGCGCAACCGGGTGTTCCTTGCGCGCATGCTCAAGAGCGGGGCCAACGTGCTGCTCCTGGACGAACCCACCAACGACCTGGACGTGAACACCATGCGCGCCCTGGAGGAGGCCCTGCTGAACTTCGCGGGGTGCGCCCTCATCGTGAGCCACGACCGCTGGTTCCTGGACCGCGTGGCCACGCACATTCTGGCCTTCGAGGGCGACTCCAAGGCCGTGTGGTTCGACGGCAACTATTCGGAGTACGAGGCCGACCGCAAAGCCCGCCTGGGCAAGGAGGCCGAACAGCCCCACCGTATCAAGTACCGCAAATTCGCGCGGGGCTGATCCTTTCCAGGAAAAATTCCTTAATTCTTTCGGCCCCCTGTCCGCAACGCGGCAGGGGGCCGTGTTTTTTTCGAGACGCCCCACTGGACAATCGGCCCGCAGGGGCCTATAAAGTAATCGTGTCCCAGGCGACTGTTGGATTCACCCGAACGGAGGGAAGACCGTTGGGCCAGTCGGATGAACAGCAGCATTTCACCAGGTAGAGCAGCCTCGGCCCAGGATACGAAAAACGATTGATCCGGGCAAACTAAGCGGAGTAACCGCACTGCTCTACAGATGAGGCACGCTCAGTTTTCAAACAACAGACCAAACGAAACGTTTCGATAACCTGAGACATGCAGCGCCCCGGCCGGAAACGGCCGGGGCGCTTTTTTTCGCGTTGTTCACCAATTCAAGAATTTTTTTTCAAACGCACTGGACAACCATGGGGACGAGGATTATTTTGAAATCGTACGAAGGCGACAGACGGATCAACCCGAACGGAGGGAAGTCCATTGGGCCAGTCTGACGAAGAACAGCAGAAACCAGGGTAGGGCACCAAGAAGCCGAAGGACGCAAACGCAGTCCAGGCACACTCAGCGGAGAATCCGCACAGCCCTACAGGCAAGGCAAAGCCGAATTTCGCATCAACAGATCAAGACAGCGTATGGTTGACCTCTACTGCGCCCCGTCCGCCTTCGGACGGGGCGCTTTCGTGTTCTCATGGCAGTGTGTTGCGTATCGTGGTGCGTGCGAATCCATGACCGTGCATCCCCAAGAGGAGGTTTGGGTTTTTAAGTATGCGGAAGTAGGGGGTTCCTACCTTCGCCCCCTCCGCGATTGGGCGTAATCCTGGTGCACTCGCGTCTGCCCCTTCGTCCCGAACGTCTTCTCAGCCGCAATCGACGGCACGTTCCGCGACGATGACCGTGGGCCGATGGCGCGGCATTGCGCACGAAGCACCCTGCGTGCACGGGGACATCATGCCGGATCATGACATCACGCTGAGACTTCTCGAACTGGAAGTGGCCCTGGACGGACAGCGCTGGCAGGAGGCGGCCAGGGCCATGGACACCATCTTCGCCCGCGTCCCCCTGGAGGACATCGACGCCTTCGCCGCCTCTGGCATGGTGGCCTACGGCAGGTGGATCGAGGTGCTGGTGCGCACGAGGCTTCATGTCACATCACCCCGGGCCAACCGCCTGCTCCAGGGGCTCCTGCGCAAGGTCTGGGACTGCACCTGCGTGGCCCAGCGGGGCCACCTGCTGAGCTTTTGGATGGCCGTGGCCGGGCTCACCTTCCGGCAGGCCGTGGACGAGCACACCCTGGGAGGCTGCATCGACAGCCTCTGCCGATGCACCAAGCTTCCGCGCGGCGAAGTGGAGGACGCGCTCCTCGCCCATGCCGAATTCGCCCACCGCCAGGCCGTCCACGCGGGAAGCGCCGTGCAGTAGGCGGCAGCGGCTCCGCGTTTCAACGGTGCGCGCCCTGCGGGAGACGGCTGGGCGGGCGACCATGCGGACCGGGCCGCACAGCAGGCGGATTTGGCCCGTCCGTCCGGAGCGGATGGGGGGGCGCTGGGCGGAGCTTCCAGGAAGCCCGCGGCCGTCGGAGCCTGTCCTGGCCTTCGGCGGCGCTCCGGTGTATGGGCTTGCGCGCGGGGCCAGCGCATCGACCGTCGCGCGCGGCAGGCGTTCCCCGGACCACCCCAGGAGCGCCCATGTCGGAAAACAAAGACCTTCTCGCCGCCTCCATCCTCGAAACCATCCGGCTCATGGCCGCCCACCACGGCCTCTGGTTCGCGGAAACCGTCCACCAGCACGGCATCGAACAGGCCCTCAAGGCCGAGGAGCACGCGGGCGGCCTGGTGTCGGAGATGGCCCTCAAGCGCCTGGGACACCAGGGCAACCCCTTCGCGACCCTGGACGAGGCCCAGCTTGCGGCCCTGCGCGAAACCCTGGCCAAGCTCTGGCTGGGCATGGACGGCGTGTGGTTCCAGGCCGTGGAGTCCCTGGAGGGCATGGACGCGGCCAAGCGCGTCAACGACACCTGCTGGGCGCGCTTCGCCCCCCTGGAGGCCCGCCGCTGGTCGGCCCTCTTGAAGCTCGTCCCTGGCGGCGGCCTGGACGCCCTGGAGGCCGCCCTGCGCATGCGCTTCGGCAGCATCGTCAACGAGGTGGCCTTCGAGCGCGAGCCCGAGGCCCTGGTGCTGCGCACGGTCACCTGCCGCGTGCAGGCCGCCAGGCGGCGCAAAGGCCTGGCCGACTATCCCTGCCGCTCGGCGGGCGTGACGGAGTATTCCGGCTTCGCCCGCTTCGTGGACCCCCGCATCCGCTGTGAATGCATCGCCTGCCCGCCGGACCCGATCCCGCAGGACACGTATTGCTCCTGGCGCTTCCGGTTGGTATCGGACACGAAGGACTAAGAACACGACCGCATCCCCGTCCGATCCGGAGACCCCATGTTCGCCAAGGTTCTGGATTTCACCCGCTCCATCTTCGAGGACATGGCCCCCGGGGCCTTCCAGCGCCGTTTCTTGGAGGCGCTGCTGGCCGTGCAGAACGTGGAGCGCGGCTCGCTCTGGGTCAAGCGCGGCGAGACCATCGCGTGCATTGAGGCCGCCGGGGAGCAGAGCGAGCGGATTCTCGGCGTGGAGATTCCCACGGGCCGCGCCAGCGTGGTGGGCTGGGTTATCGAGAACGCCCGCATGACCATCTCCGAACCCCTCAAGGACCCCCGCCATTACAAGGATCTGGAGCAGGGCCTCGCGGCCAAGAGCACGCTCATCCTGTGCTACCCGCTCATCCTGCGCGACGGCACGGTCTACGGGGCGCTGGAGCTCATCGACACCTCGGCCCAGGGCAGCCGCCTCAACCTGCGCAAGGACTTCCTGGAGGTGCTCGAACACCTGGTGGGCATCGGCTCCATCGCCCTTGGCCAAGCCCTGGCCTTCGAGCACAAGGAGCGCGAATGCCGGGGCCTCAAGACCGCCCTGGAGCGCTTCAAGGGCGCTCCTCCCATCGTGGGGCGCTCCCCGGCCGTGCAGGAGGCCATGAAAAAAGTGCACTCCTACGCCAGGACCGACTTCCCCGTGCTCATCACCGGCGAATCGGGCACGGGCAAGGAGCTGTTCGCACAGGCCATCCACCAGTCCAGCCCCCGCCGCGACAAGCCCTTCCACGTGCAGAACTGTTCGGCCATCCCCGAAACGCTCCTGGAGAGCGAACTCTTCGGCTACAAGAAAGGGGCCTTCACCGGCGCCGACCGCGACAAAACCGGCCTCTTCGAAGCCGCCTCGGGGGGCACGGTGTTTCTCGACGAGATCGGCGACATGGCGCCCTCGCTCCAGGCCAAGATCCTGCGGCTCATCCAGAACAGCGAGATCAAGCCCCTGGGCGGGGCGGCCGCGCGCACAGTGGACGTGCGCATCATCTCGGCCACCAACAAGAACCTTCAGCAGGCCATGGCCGAGAGCGAATTCCGCGAAGACCTCTTCTACCGCCTCAACGTGCTCCCCCTGCACCTGCCCCCCCTGCGCGAGCGCAGGGAGGACCTGGGCGAACTGCTCGACTACTTCCTCAAGGCCGACTGCCGCCGCATGGGAATCCCGGCCAAGCGCCTCGCCGCCTCGGCCAGGGAGCTGCTCCTGGACTACTGCTGGCCCGGCAACATCCGCGAGATGGAGAACGTGGTGAAATACATCCTCACCGTGGTGGAGGGCGAGGTGGTCGAGGCCACGGACCTGCCCGCCCACGTGAGCGCCGCTTCGCCGGAGACCCAGATGCCCAGGGACGCCGAGACGCCGGATCTCGCTGCCTGTACTTGGGAGGAGATGGAGCGCGCCTACGCCGCGAGCCTGCTTGAGCGCCACCGCTGGAACGTGAGCAAGGCCGCCAAACAGGCCGGGCTCAACCGCTCCACATTTGATTCCCGCCTGAAAAAACTGGGGATTTCCAAGATCTGAAGTCGTTCGGGAACGATTTGTTCGCTTCCCGACGGAAAGATGTAACCGCACGCCTCCGTTCCGAGACTTGAAAAGCAAGCCGCCCGTGGTGGTATATCGTCGATTTGACGTCCCGTCATATCCGGCGATTGAACCTTTTGGGACTGCCGCCGCCTTAGCTCTCCGGCATTGCTGATCCTTTTTGCGAGTTGCGCCCCTGGCCCGTTCGTTGCCTTCAGGGAAACAATCCCCCTCAAGGGAAAGGAGACCACCATGAAACGCGTCATGAAAAGCCTGGCCGCCACCGCCCTTTTGCTCTTGAGCATAGCCGTCCTGTCGGGAGGCGACGCATGGGCCTACAAGCGCAAGTCGTCGGTGACGGGGCAGGGCGGTCGCAGCGTCACACAGGACGTGAACGCCAACCGGACCGCCACCGGCTACCAGCGCTCGTCCACCACCACCGGGCCGCGCGACAATTCCGTGCAGACCCAGTCCTCGGGCAACTGGGACAGCAACACCAACACCTGGACCAAGGACAAGTCAGTCACCGGCCCCGGCGGCACGAGCAAAAGCTGGGAAAAGTCCACCACCGTGACGAAGTAGTCATGGCCGGAGCGCGATCGATGAGCCTCGACAGGTCCGGGAAGGTTTGTTAGATGGCTAACTAGGGCGGGCCGCACGGTTTGCGGCCCCGCCCGATCTAGGGAGTACCTATCATGAATGACATGCACATTTGGGACAGGCTGGGCAGCGCTGCAGCCGTTGCCCTCTGCTGGACGCTTCTCGCCGCGCTCACCGTGGGCGAGGCCCTGGACGCCCTGCGCGCGTGCGCGCATGCCCATCGCAGCCCCCACTAGTGCTGAAGGCAGGGACAGTTTGAGCGGCGCGTTGGCGATGGAGCGCGCCCGGCCTGCCGGAAGGCCCTTTGCGGTCCTTCACGGCGCGCCCGGCGGCTGGTTCCCCCGTGCGCGCCGCACGCTCCGCTGGATCAGGCCTTGGCCTGGGCCTCGCGCCGCTTGAGATCCTCGAAGACCGTGAGCGCGGCCGTGGCCCCCTGGCCCACGGCGGTGACGATCTGGCGCACGCCTCCGGTCACGTCGCCTGCCGCGTAGACCCCCTCCACGCTGGTGCGCATGGCCTTGTCCACCACGATGCAGCCGTCGGCGTCCAGGGCGCAGCCCAGGCGCACGGCCGCTCCGGTGTTGGGCGTCTGGCCCACGGCCACGAAGAGCGCGTCGGCCGGTTCCTCGGAGGTCTCGCCGGTCAGTGCGTCGCGCAGACGCACCGCACGCACCCGGTCCTGGCCGATCACGGCCTCCACGGTGCGGTGCAGGAGCTGGGGCACGTTTTCGCGGGCCAGTGAGTCCTGGAGGTGCTTTTCCGCGCGCAGTTCGCCGCGCCGGTGCACCAGGGCCACGTCCACCCCCAGGTTCTTCAGGTGCAGGGCGTCGGTGGCGGCCGTGTTGCCCCCGCCCACCACCAGAGCGCGGCGTCCCTTGTAGAAGTAGCCGTCGCAGGTGGCGCAGTGGCTCACCCCGCGCCCGAACAACTCCGCCTCGCCGGGGACCTCCAGCTTTCGCCACGTGGCCCCCGTGGCCACCAGCAGCGCCCGGGCCTCGATCTGGAGTCCGGCCGCCCGCGCGCGGACCACGCCGTCCTCCAGGGCAAACTCCGTGGCCTCGCCGTGCACGATCTCGCAGTAGAGCCTGGCCTGGGCGGCCATGATCTCCACCAGGGCCAGCCCCGCGATGTTAGCGAAACCCGGGTAGTTCTCCACCACGGGCGTGAGCGACACCTGCCCGCCGATCACCCCCTGCTCCAGCAGCAGGGAGCTCAGGCCCGCGCGTCCCGCGTAAATCCCCGCCGTGAGCCCCGCCGGGCCGGCCCCGAGGATCAAGAGGTCCACGCGCACCGTCTCGCCGGGCTTGTAGCGGGCGGGGCGGGGGGCCTCGCGCTGCTCCTTGAGCGAGACGAGCTCCGCCGCGAAGCGCTCCTCGGGTTCAAGGCCCAGCACGTCGAGCACTCCGTTGAAGTTGGTCTGGGGCACGCTGCCCACGCGGTGGCGCTCGCCCAGGTCCGGGGCCTGGCCGATCTCCACGCACCAGGCCTCCACAAGGTCCGGCCGCTCCAGGGCGCAGCGGAAGGCGTGCACGGCCTGGCCGGGGCAGTAGGGGCAGGTGGGCGTGACGAACACCTTGGCCACGCGCTCTTCCGTGAGCCCCGCCAGGATTTCCCGCGTGGTCTCGGTGAGACCCGAATCGCCCCGCGAGACCATGAGAAGGACCGCCAGGAACGTGCGGCCCTCCTCGCCCAGGGGCGCGCCCACGAAGCGCGCGCGCAGGCGCTCCGGCGCCACGAGCACGGTGGGGGAGTGGGTGACGCCGTGGCGCAGGGCCTCCTCGCCGCCCAGGACGTGCTCATGCACCAGGATGCGCTCGGAAAGCCGGGCCAGGTCGCGCAGGAAACCCAGCAGGAAGTGGTTGAACACGTCGTTTTCGCCTTCGCGGGTGAAGGCGTGGAGGTTCACGGGCTTGTCGAGTTGCTGGAAGAGGTGGCGCAGCTCGTCGCGGCTGCGCTCGGGAAGATGCCAGCCCTCGTCCCGGGCGTGGTTGTCCATGCTTGCGTCCTTGCCCGCCATGGCGGAGATGAGTTTCCTGAAGATGCCCATGGAACGGAACACTAGCCGAGGACGGCATCGGGGTTCAACACTCTTTTCTTTTCCCCGCGCGGCGGGTAGAGAATGGGTCACGACCATCAAGGAGCCAGCCATGAACACCAGGAAACCCGGCATCGAGACCCTGGCCCTGCACGCCGGGCAGACCCCGGACAGCCAGACCCGGTCCCGGGCCGTGCCCATCTACCAGACCACCTCCTACACCTTCCGCGATTCCGACCACGCGGCCGACCTCTTCGCCCTCAAGGAGGCGGGCTACATCTATTCGCGCATCATGAACCCCACCAACGAGGTGCTGGAGACGCGCCTGGCGGCCATGCACGGCGGCACTGCCGCCCTGGCCGTGGCCTCGGGCATGGCCGCCATATTCTACGCCGTCACGTCCATCGCCCAGGCGGGGCAGAACATCGTGGCGGGGTCCAACCTCTACGGCGGCACGGTGACGCTCTTCGCCCACACCCTCAAGCGCTTCGGCATCGAGACGCGCTTCGTGGAGTCCGCCGATCCCGCAAACTTCGCCCAGGCCATCGATGATAACACTCGCCTGGTGTTCACCGAGTCCATCGGCAACCCCCGCTGCAACGTGGACGACCTGGAGGCCATCGCCCGCGTGGCCCACTCCCGGGGACTGCCGCTCATCGTGGACAACACCGTCTCCCCGCCGCCCATCCTCAACCCCTTCGACCTCGGGGCCGACGTGTGCGTCTACTCGCTCACCAAAATGATCGGCGGCCACGGCAATTCCATCGGCGGGGCCATCGTGGAGAAGGGCGGGTTCGACTGGGTCGCTGGCGGACGCTACCCCGAGATCACCGAGCCCGACCCCACCTACCACGGCGTGAATTTCTTCAAGAGCTTCTGCGGGCTCGAGGAGGACCAGCTGCGCTGCATGGCCTACACCCTCAAGATCCGCTGCGGGCTCCTGCGCGACACCGGGGCCTGCCTTGCGCCCCTCAACGCCTTCCTGATCCTCCAGGGCGTGGAGACCCTGCCCCTGCGCGCCCGCACCCACTGCGAAAACGCCATGAAGGTGGCCTCGTTCCTGGCGACCCACCCGGCCGTGAGCTTCGTCAACTACGCCGGGCTCTCCGGCCACCAGGATTTCGAGCGCGCCAGGCGCTTCTTCCCCATGGGGCCGGGCGCGGTGTTCGGCTTCGGGGTGAAGGGCGGCATCGAAGCCGGACGCAAATTCATCGATTCGGTGAAGCTCTGCTCGCATCTGGCCAACATCCTGGACGCCAAGACCTTGGTGATCCATCCCGCCTCCACCACGCATTCGCAGCTCACGCCCCAGGAACAGCTGGACGCGGGGGTCACGCCGGACCTTGTGCGCATCTCCGTGGGCCTGGAGACGGCGGGCGACATCATGGCGGACCTGGACCAGGCCCTGGCGGCGAGCCAGTCGTGAGGCCGCGCAAGGAAAAGACCGCCCAGGGCGTTCGAGGAGGGGCCGCCTCCGGGAGCTTCGGGGGGCGGCCCAAGAAGAGCCTCGGGCAGAACTTCCTCACGGACCCCAACGTGGCCCGGCGGATCGTGGCTTCGCTCGGCGTGGAGCCCGGCGACGCGGTGCTGGAGATCGGCCCCGGTCGCGGCGCGCTCACGGGGTTTCTCATGGTGTCCGGGGCAGGGCGGGTGATGGCCCTGGAAAAGGACCGCGACCTGGCCCCGGAGCTGCCCCTGCGCTTCCCGGGGCTCTGCGTGGTGAACGCCGACGCCATGCGCTTCGCCTGGGACCGCCTGGACCGCCTGCCCCGCGTGCGCGTGGTGGGCAACCTCCCCTACAACGTGGCCTCGCCCATCATGTGGGACCTGGCCTGGCTCGCGCAGCGCTTCGCGCGGGCCGTGTTCATGGTGCAGCTGGAGGTGGCCGAGCGCATCGTGGCGGTTCCGCGGACGGGGGACTACGGTGGGCTCTCGGTATGGCTGCAGAGCTTCGTCACGCCCGCGAAGCTCTTCAAGGTGGGGCCCAACGTCTTCACGCCCAGGCCCAAGGTGGACTCGGCCGTGGTGGCCTTCACTCCGCGCCCCGTCAGTGAACGGCCCCGCGAGCCCGGACGGCTGGCGCGGTTCATCAAGCGCATTTTTTCCATGCGGCGCAAGCAGTTGGGACGCATCCTGGGGGCGGACCTCACCCCCGGGGCGGGAGACTTCCTGGAGTCCCAGGGGCTTTCGCCCCGCTGTCGCCCCGAGGAACTCACGCCGGGCCAGATCCTTCTGCTCATGAACGCCATGGGCGACGCTTGATTCCCAAAACCGCGCAAAGGGGGGGCAAAGGGCCCCCCAAAAGCCCAGGAGGCCGCAAAAACAGGGCATTCCCGCTGGACAACACCCCGTGATTGCTATAAGCCTGACCCGTCTTCCGTTCGTCTGGCTTTGCGGCCGGATGGTCGGTCAGGATACATGTTTTCGCCTGCTAGCCCCGATGCGCCGAGGGCGTATCGCAACAGAACCCGAGGAGGAGAGGACCGATGACGAAGGCTGACCTGGTAGTCAAAATCGCTGAGAAGGCCGGCATCACCAAAGCCAACGCCGAACGCGCCCTGAATGCTTTCCTGGACGCCGTGGAGGGTACGCTGGTTTCCGATGGGAAGCTGACCCTGACCGGCTTCGGCACCTTCCTGGTGGAAGAGCGCCAGGCCCGCACCGGCCGCAACCCCCGTACCGGCGCCGAGATCAAGATTCCCGCCTCCAAGGTGGTGAAGTTCCGCCCCGGCAAGCTGCTCAAGGATTCCGTGAAGTAGTTCTGCGGACGGCATCGCCGTCCGGGGCTCGGCGCTTCTCCAAAGCGCAGCCGCACGGAACGCCGGCAGGCGCGGAAAACCGCCGGCCGTTCGGGGGGTGGCGGCGCGAAGAGATTTGAGCAACGGGGCCTTACTGCTGGGATACGCCAGATCGCCGCCCGGTCGCAAGGCCGGGCGGTTTTTCGTCCGGCGTGACAATTAACACTTGAAATGCCGGGGCGTGTGGGGTATCAACCCATCTTTGCCTGGAATATATTGGGTGTCCGGCACGGCCGGACCGAACGAGGGGGTGATCTCTTTGCCCGGTGTCTATCTTGAAGAATCCGACAACTTCGACATCTCCCTGCGCCGTTTCAAAAAGCAGGTGGAGAAGGCCGGCATCCTCTCGGAGCTGAAGAAACGTCAGCACTACGAAAAGCCGAGCGTCATGCGCAAGAAGAAGAAGGCGGCCGCCCGCAAGCGTCTGCTCAAGAAAATGCGCAAGATCAACCAGATGTAGAGAACCCCATCATGAGCCTGCTCCAGCGGATCGAACAGGACTGCCTGACCGCCTACAAGGCCCATGACGAAATCAAGGTGGCCGTCTTGAGGATGCTCAAGACGGCCGCCAAGAATCGTCAGGTGGAACTCCTGCGCCCCCTTTCCGATGAGGAGGTGCTCGAGGTCGTGGCGCGGCAGGTGAAGCAGCGCCTGGAGTCCGTGGAGCAGTTCCGCAAGGCCGGACGCGCCGAGATGGCCGATCGCGAAGAGGCCGAAATGGTCGTGCTCAAAGGCTATCTCCCCGAGCAGCTCTCCGCCGATGCCCTGGCGGCCGCCGTCGAGGAGGCCGTGGCCCAGACCGGGGCCGCCTCCATGAAGGACATGGGCAAGGTGATGCAGGCGCTCATGGCCCGGCACAAGGGCCGCATCGACGGCAAGGCCACCGGCGAACTCGTCAAAGCCAGGCTCTCCTCCTGAGGCCCTGGCCTTCGGGAGCGTCGTCCCCACGCGAAGCCGCGCCGCACGCTGCGGCGCAACCGGTCGGACCGTCATCCATTCGGGGCCTCGCATGAATCCTCGTCCTTTGCGCCGCGACGAATCCCAGCGTCCAGGGCGTCCCTCCGCGAGCTGATCCCACATGCACTCCCGCGCACTCATCCAGTTGGAATTCAACAAGGTTCTGGCCCATCTCGCCCGGCTTGCCGTCAGCGAGCCCGGGGCGGACGCCTGTCTCGCCGTGGCCCCCATGGAGGACCCGGCCGAACTGTTCCGCGCCCAGGAACTCCTGCGCCAGGCCCGGGCCTGCGCCCAGGAGACGGGCCTGCGCTCCAGGGCCTTCCCCTCCCTGGAAGGCGTGCTGCGCTATCTGGGCCAGGCCCACCGCGTCCTGGACGCCGACGGCCTCTGGGCCGTGCGCGAGGCCCTGGACGCCGCCCACGCCCTGCGCGAGCACTTCTCCGGCAGTCAGGACCCCGTCCGTTGGCAGCTCCTGGCCGAAACCGCCCTGGAAGCCCCCTGGCCCCAACGCCTGCACCAGGCCCTCAAGCGCTGCCTGGCCCGCGACGGCGGCCTGCGCGACGAGGCCAGCCCCGAACTCTTCTCGGTGCGTCAGGAAATCCGGCGCATCCACCAGCGCTGCACCAGCCAGGTCAAGGATTTCGTCTCCAAGGAGGGCCTCACGGTCTACCTCCAGGACGACTTCATGACCATCTCGTCCGACCGCTACGTGCTGCCCCTCAAGACCAACTTCAAGGGCCGCGTCCAGGGCATCATCCACGACTACTCCCAGACCGGGGAGACCTGCTACGTGGAGCCCCTCTTCCTCGTGGAGGTGAACAACCGCCTCCAGGAGCTCAAGCGCGAGGAGCGCGAGGAGGAGCAGAAGGTCCTGGCCTTCCTCACGGATTTGGCGCGACAGGAGGAGGACGCCCTGCGCGCCGCATACTCCCTGGCCGTGGAGTTCGACGTGCTCCTGGCCAAGGCCGAGCTGGCCTCGCTCCTGGACGGCCACGCCCCCGAGGTGGGGGGCGAGGGCTCCGTGGAACTCTTCGCCGCGCGCCACCCCCTGCTTGCCCTGGCCGACCCGCGCAAGGCCCGGCCCGTGGACATCCTGCTCAAGCCCGAGCAGCGCGCCCTGATCATCAGCGGAGCCAACGCGGCGGGCAAGACCGTGTGCCTGAAGACCCTGGGCCTCACGGCCCTCATGGCCCTGGCCGGTCTGCCCGCGGCCTGCCGCGAAGGCAGCCGCATCCCTTTCTGGAGCGCCGTGCACGTTTTCATGGGCGACGAACAGAGCCTGGAGGACCACCTCTCCACCTTCACGGCCCAGATCAGCCATCTGAGCGCCGTTTGGGGCGAACTGGGCTCCCATTGCCTGGTGCTCCTGGACGAGTTCGGCGCCGGCACGGACCCGGCCCAGGGCGCGGCCCTGGCCCAGGCCGTGGTGGACAAGCTTCTGGAAAAGGGCGCGTTCGCCGCCGCCGCCACCCACTTCCCGGCGCTCAAGGCCTATGGGCTCACCAAGCCCGGGGCGCGCTCCGCCTCCATGCTCTTCGACCCCTCCAGCAAGAAACCCCTCTACGTGCTGGCCTACGACCAGGTGGGCGCTTCCGTGGCCCTGGACGTGGCCCGCGACTGCGGCCTGGACGACGCCGTGCTGGAGCAGGCCCAGAAGTACCTGCTCCTGGGCGGCGAGGACTCGGGACGCCTCTTCGAGCGGCTCAACGAGCTGGCTCTGGAGCGCGAGCGAGAGATCCAGACGCTGGCCAAGGAGAAGCTCAAGCTGGAGGAGCGCCGTCGCAAGCTGGCAGAGACCTTCGAGAAGGAGCGGGGAAGGCTTCTTGAAGAGCTTCGCCAGCAGGCTCGCGTCATCCTGCGCCAGGCCGAGCAGGAGAAGATCGGCCGCAAGCAGGCCCTGAAGGACCTGGCCGAGACCCGCCGGGCCGTGGAATCCCTGGGACGCGAAGAGGCCGCCGTCCAGGCCCCGGCCGCCCCGGCCTGGAGCTGGGAGGACGCCCTCCCCGGGGCGCGCGTGCGCCTCAAGGGCTGGGACAAGGCGGGCGTTGTGCGCGAAAAGGATGACAAGCGCCGCGCGCTCAAGGTGGACATGGGCGGCGTGAGCCTCTGGGCCGCCTTCGAGGACGTTTCGCCCCAGGCCGCCGCCTCCGCGCCCCCGGCCGCCGCGAAGCCCCGCGCCGCCTCGGCGCAGACCCAGGAGGCCGGACGCCAGGAGGCCCCCTCCGGCCCGTCCGGTCCGGCCATGGTGGTGGACCTGCGCGGGCTGCGCGCCGACGCGGCCCTCTCGGAACTCGGCAGCGCCCTGGACAAGGCCATCCTGCGCGGCGTGGGCTCGCTGGAGGTGGTGCACGGCCGGGGCACGGGCGCCTTGCGCCGCGAGGTGCACGCCTTCCTGAAGGACTTTCCCGCCGTGGCCTCCTTCGCCCTGGCCAACGAGGAGCGCGGCGGAGACGGCATGACCATGGTGGAACTGAAATAGACGCGCCCGGGGCTTGCCCCCGGCGGAAACGGACTTAGCTTGAGCCCAACCCAAACCACGGCGGAGCATGAAAAGCGACCCGCGGGCCATCCAGGCCCTCAAGTCCAGAATGGGCATCGCCGATGTGATCAGGCGGTACATGGCGCTCAAGCCCGCGGGGTCGCGGCTTGTGGGACTGTGCCCTTTTCACAACGAGAAGACGCCGTCCTTCTCCGTGAATCCGGACAAGGGCGTCTTCTACTGTTTCGGGTGCCAAGCCTCGGGCGACGTGATCGATTTCTACTGCCGTATCAACGGCCTGGACTTTCGGGAGGGTTTGGAGCAATTGGCCCGTGAGGCGGGCGTGGCCCTGGCGGACTACAAACCGGACCCCAAGGAGGAGCAGCGCCGCAGGCAACGCCAGGCCGGCGCGCTCATGCACTCCCTGGCCCGCGACCACTACCGAGAACGCCTGCACGGCCCCGAAGGCGCTTCTGCCCGGGAATATCTGGACCGGCGCGGCGTGAGCCCCGAAATGGCGGAACTCTTCCAACTGGGCTACGCCCCGGCGGACTACCACGGCCTGGAGGGACTTCTGCGGCGCAAAGGATATCGGGAACAGGACGCCGTGGAGGCGGGGCTGCTGGTCCGGGGCGACGACGGCCGCGTCTGGGACCGCTTCCGTGACCGGCTCATGTTCCCCATCCACGAGGTTTCGGGCAAGGTCGTGGCCTTCGGCGGCCGGGTGATGGGCGAAGGGGAGCCCAAATACCTCAACAGTTCGGATTCGACGGTCTACAAGAAGGGGGAGCACCTCTACGGCCTGCATCAGGCCAGGCCCCACTTCACCAAGGCTGGCCGGGCGCTCTTGACCGAGGGCTACCTGGACGTGATCGCCCTGCACCAGCACGGCTTCCGGGAGGCCTGCGGGGTACTGGGCACGGCGCTGACGCCCCAGCAGGTGAAGCGGCTCACGGGCTTCGTGCGCCATGTGGCGCTGGTGTTCGACGGCGACGCGGCAGGGCTCAAGGCCGGTCTGCGCAGCGCCCGGATGCTTCTCGCCCAGGGCGCCGAGTGCCGGGTGGCGCTCATGCCCCAGGGCGAGGACGCCGACAGCCTGCTCAAGGCCGGGGGCGCGCGGGCTTTCCAGGCCTGCCTGGACGAGGCCCGCGACGGGATTGATTTTTGCCTCTCCACGGTGCGCGCGTCGCGCTCATCGAAAGAGGTGGTGGACTGGGCCTTGGAATTTCTGGAGGAACTTGCCTCCGACGCCGTGCGTGCGGCCATGCTCACGCGTCTGGCCCATGGCCTGGGCGTGGGCGAGCACGAACTGCGCAACCTGGCGGCGCGGCGCGGCGCGCGCCCTCGTCAGGGCCGCGAGCAGGGCGGCGAACAGGGCAGAGGGGGCGAAGGGCCCAAAGGAGCGCCCGCAGGCGGCAAGGAGCGCGCCCCGAGCGTCGAGGCCCGCGCCGACGCCCAGGTGTTGGAATTCGCCATCCGTTGTCCGGATTTCCTTCCGGAAATGGAGCGGTTTGGAGTGTTCGAGACCCTGGCCACGCAGAGGGCCAGGGCTTTCTGGCGTCTTCTGGCCAGGTACGGGCAAAGCGACGTGCTGCCCTACCTGGACGAGCGCCAGAAGCGTTTCTGGGGACTATGCGCCAGCAAGGACCCCCTCCCCGAGGAGGAGGCCCGGCGCTGGTGGGAAGACATAACGGCCCACGCCGACAAGGTGCGGGCCGAAGAGCGCAGGCGGGAGCTTATCGAGGCCATGCGGGTGGCGCGCGACAGGGGCGACTCCGAAGAGGAGAAGCGCCTCATGGCTGCATTCAGCGAGCTTGTGGGGAGGAATCAGTGAGCAACATCAAGGACATCCAGCAGATCAAAACCCTCATCGCCAAGGGCAAGGAGAAGGGCTTTCTCACCTTCGAGGAAGTCAACAAGGCCTTGCCCACGGAGTTGTCCGCCAATCCGGACCAGATCGAGGAAGTGATCTCCATTTTCGACTCCATGGACATCGCCATCGTCGATTCCGAAAAGGAGATGCGCAAGATCGAGGTCATGCCCGCCGAGGGCGAGGAGGCCCCCGAGGAGGGCGGCCTGGAACTCACCGAGAGCGAGGACGCGCTGGACTACTCCTCGCGCTCCACCGACCCCGTGCGCATGTACCTGCGCGAGATGGGCGCGGTGCCGCTGCTCGACCGCGACGGCGAGGTGAACATCGCCAAGAAGATCGAAAACGGCGAGATGGACGTGCTCTACGCCCTCGTCGAGGTGCCCGTGGCCCTGGAAGAACTCATCCAGGTGGGCGAGGACCTCAAGCTCGGCCGCATCAAGCTCAAGGACGTGGTGAAGACCATCGAGGAGGACGACCCCTCCGAAGACGAGATGAACCAGCGTTCGCGCGTCATCCTGCTTCTGGACGAGCTCAAGGCCATCTTCAAGAAGCGCCGCAAGGTGTACTGCAAGCTCGATTCCTGCGCCTGCCTGGAGCGCCGCGTGGCGGGTGTGCAGCGCGAGATCATGGCCTTCAAGGACGAGGTGGTGAACCGGCTGCGAGACATCAAGCTGGAAAAGACCCTCATCGACCGCGTCATCGAGACCGTCGAGGACTACGTGCGCCAGATGCACAACTGCCAGCGCGACCTCTCGGCCTACATCCTCTCCACCGGGCGCACCCAGTCGGAAATTCAGAGCCTCTTCCAGCAGCTCGAAGCCCGCGACATCAACCCCATGGTGGCCGCCGAATCCCTGTCCATGACCGTGGAGGAGGTCTTCTCCTTCAAGGAAATGATCATGGCCAAGATGGAGATCCTCCACCGGCTCCAGGACAAGTGCTGTCACCACGTCTCGGACCTGGAGGAAGTGCTCTGGCGCATCAAGCGCGGCAACAACGCCGCCTCGCGCGCCAAGCAGGAGCTCATCCGCGCCAACCTGCGCCTGGTGGTCTCCATCGCCAAGAAGTACACCAACCGCGGCCTGCAGTTCCTGGACCTCATCCAGGAGGGCAACATCGGCCTGATGAAGGCCGTGGACAAGTTCGAGTACCAGCGGGGCTACAAGTTCTCCACCTACGCCACGTGGTGGATCCGCCAGGCCATCACCCGCGCCATCGCGGACCAAGCCCGCACCATCCGCATCCCCGTGCACATGATCGAAACCATCAACAAGCTCATCCGCACCTCCCGCTACCTCGTGCAGGAACTCGGGCGCGACCCCACCCCCGAGGAGATCGCCGAGCGCATGGACTATCCGCTGGAGAAGGTGAAGAAAGTCCTCAAGATCGCCAAGGAGCCCATCTCCCTCGAAACGCCCATCGGCGACGAAGAGGATTCCAGCCTGGGCGATTTCATCGAGGACAAGAAGGCCCTGGCCCCGGCCGAAGAGGTGGTGAACACCAAGCTCATGGAGCAGATCGCCCGCGTGCTCTCGGACCTCACCCCCCGCGAGGAGCAGGTGCTGCGCAAACGCTTCGGCATCGGCGAGAAGAGCGACCACACCCTCGAAGAGGTGGGCAAGCTCTTCAACGTCACGCGCGAGCGCATCCGCCAGATCGAGGCCAAGGCCCTGCGCAAGCTGCGCCACCCAGTGCGCAGCCAGCACCTGCGCAGCTACTACGAAAGCTAGACCCGGGCCCTGCGCCCGAAACGACGACGCCTTTCGGGGCAAACCATCGAAAGCGCCGGGCGGCCGTGGCCGTCCGGCGCTTTTTCGCGCGCTTCGAGTGCTGCGACAGGGCCAGTCCAACCTGGCGGCACGGCCGTAACGCAACAGCGTCCGCCGGGCGGCTTGGCCTCTGCCCCTGGGACGAGGCCTCGTTGGACTCGCGGTCACAGGAGGCCTTCCGTCCGGGACCGTGGGCAGGGCAGCGCGACGCAAGAGGCGGTTCCGCGACGACGTAACCGCATCCTCCGCGCGCCCGACTCCCGGCAGAGCGCCGCATCTCGCGGCGCAAACCCCAAGGAGTCACACCGATGCGTTCCCTCTTCGCCCTCGTTGTCGCGGTCTGCACATTCGTCGTCTTTTCGCCGCCCGTTCAGGCCCAATCCACGGGAAAGCACCCCCTCTTCGACCGCCTGGACGCCGACAAGGACGGCTACCTGACCAAGTCGGAAATCCAGAAGCAATTCCCCTCCTTCACCAACGCCATGTTCGCCCAGGCCGACGCCGACCGCGACGGCAAGCTCTCGCTGGGCGAATGGCAGCCATTCGTGCGGGAGATGAAGGCCCGGCGGCAGGCGGGCGGGCTCTAGGCGTTCTTGAGGCTTGCGCGGCCACGTCCGGATTCCGGCGATGGCCGCGCGGGCCGCGTCCCGGTTCCGTGGGGCCATCCTCTTTGTTCTTGCAGTCCGCGCGGGAGGGCCGCCCTTGTTGCCGCACTCATGGGGGCGACACTTCGGTTGGCGATTGACAGGGCGGCTACCTTTCAGGAAAACGGTTCGGCAATGCCTGGGGGGAGTTTGCCATGCGCCGTACGTCCTGTCGTAGCCTCGTTCGCCTCAACCGTATGGCCTGTTTTGCCGTCCTGGCCCTCGTGCTGCTCACGCCTCTCGCCGCCCACGCCGGGGTAATCATCCAGTCCAAGGACGGCAGCGACGCCGTCACCTACGCGGGCAGCCACGCGCTGCTCATCGGGCAGGCGGCGTACAAGGGCGGCTGGGCGCGGTTGGACTCCGTGGCCGCCGAGCTCGAGCAGGTGGGCGAGGCCCTGAAGCGCCAGGACTTCCAGGTGGAAACACTCAAGGACGCCGACGCCGCCACGCTGCGCGCGAAGATCAAGGACTTCATCGACCGCAACGGCTACACCAAGGACAACCGTCTCCTCCTCTACTATTCCGGCCACGGCTACAGCCGCAACAACAACCAGATGGGCTACATCGTTCCCGTGGACGCGCCGCTGCCCGAGAAGGACGAGCGGGGCTTCCTGAGCAAGGCCGTCTCCATGAACCAGGTGCAGACGTGGTGCCGGGAGATGGAGGCGCGGCACGTGCTCTTCGTGTTCGACAGCTGTTTCTCGGGGACCATTTTCAAGTCGCGCGCCAGCGGATTGATGCGGGACGTCATCTCCCAGAAGGTGTCCAGGCCCGTGCGCCAGTTCATCACGGCGGGCTCTGCCTCGGAGACCGTTCCGGGCAAGAGCGTGTTCACGCCTTTCTTCGTGCGCGGCATCGACGGCGCGGCGGACCTGGACAAGGACGGCTACGTCACGGCAGCGGAATTGGGCATCTATCTGCAGAAAGAAGTGCCGGAGGCCTTCCGGGGACAAACACCGCAATACGGCAAACTGCAGGACCCCGATTTCGACGAGGGCGAGTTCGTCTTCGCCCCGGAGTCTTTGCGCGGCCAGGTTGAACAACAAAAGAAATACTACAGGGAATTCCTCCAGCGCCAGGCAGAACAACTGGCGATTTATAACTGCAAGTGGATGATCGCCGGGCTCATCTACGGATTCGACAGATGGCACAAGGACTATCTTTTCGAGCCGGAGTCCGATTTCGGTGAGATGGCGCGCGCCGCCTTCAACCTCAAAGGATTCGTCAGGGATCAGTTGATCTACGACCCCGAGAAAGGGGTGGCGTACTGCAGCGGCCATGTGGTGCTGCCGGACAAAATCGGCCACAACTACAAGGACGGCCGAGTGGACGGCATCGGGTTAGGTACTGCCAGAACGGAGATGATGTACAAGATCAATGCGATGAAGGTTGCTGTTCAGGGCGCCTATTGGGAGGCGCTGGAAGCTGTCGGAAAGATCAATGCTAATTTTTACTGGCTAGACCATTCCGCACCAGTATTCGACGAAAAGTCGAACCTGCTCAACGATATCGCCCAAAATCTTGGAAGGTTTCAGGTCGTCCCAGGTGAGTCTTGGAAGGAATTGCGCTCGCTTTATATTGCGGCCTGTTTCGGATTGACGCTCGATGCCCGGCCTGATCTCTGTTACCGAGGCCATGGGGCGCTGGAGGAGGTCTTGAAGGAGCAACAAACGGCCTATGGTTCCTACTGGGATGCCATGCGCGACATTAACAAAATGGTTTCCGGCGCGCGCATCCCCCCTTACGTTCTGGGTATTCACATGCGAGACTTCGACATTCACGCTCCCAACAGGACATGGGGGTGGGATGAGAACGGCAACACATTCATGCGTCTCTACGTGGACCTGTCATCCCTGAAAAGCCGGTTTGGCGAAGACGTGACGGAAGCGCTCTGGTCCGCGAAGGAGAGCAGTCTGGTTGAAGTTGTTGGTCGCGGCGCGAACAGCGATTAGACCTTCCGCGACGGTCAACATATGCATACTGTTTCGGTATGCATGTTCCGCCTTCAGGTCGCACGGCCCGCCTAAGTGCGCATGCCTCTTGATTTATTTGCGCTTGCCGGATAGATATTTCACAATGCTTTGGACTTTCGATTCGTGAAGTATGGATTCCATGCCGCATCAGCAAGCCTCCGGCCTTTCCGGGCAATTCTACGCGCACTGGGCGCTCCTGCAGCAGGAAGCGCGGCGGCGCTTTCCGCGTCAGGAAGCCCTGGCTGATCTCGCCCTCACCTACCTCCACGAAAAATGCTCCGAGAACGACTGGCGGCGGCTTAAAGAATTTCAGGGCAACTGTTCCTTCAAGACCTTCCTGCGCGCCGTGGCCGTCCGCCTTCTGGAAGACTTCGCCCGCGCGCGCTTCGGTCGCCGCCGTCCGCCCAAATGGCTTCTCCTGAAGGGCGGTTTCTGGGAGCGGCTCTTCCGTCTGCTTTGCCTGGAAGGCCTGGGCCGCCAAGCCGCCGTCGAAACCTACGACGCCCTCTCGCCCGGCGCACCCGGCCGCCGAGCGCTCCTGGATGCCTGCACGGCCATCCTCGAGAACATCCCGGACTGCGGTTCGTCGGCCCCGCGCGAAACCTCCCTGGACGACGCTCCGGAACCTCCCGCGCCTTCGGAACCTTGCGCCCACCAGCATGACCCCGAGGACATCCTGGCCATCCGCGAGCGCGTAGCCTTCCTCCAGGCCTTCCGGCTCTGCCTGGATCTGCCCGGAGAGGACGGCCCCGACCCTGACCCGGAGTTTGCGCGCCGCGTGCTGGAAACCATGCGCCCGCGCCTGGAACTGACCGCCGAGGAGCGCCTCTTCCTGCGCCTGGTCCACCAGGACGGGCTGGGCGTCAGCGAGGCCGGGAGGATGCTGGGCCTCGGGCAGGACCAGGCCCACGGACGCATGCGGCGGCTGTTGGGCCGGATCAAGGTCAAGGTGCGGGAAGTCCTGGAATCCCTCGGCGTGTCTGAACATTCCATCGAGTTTCTGCGCATCCTGGGGGTGCCGTGACGACAAATCCCGCACGCCCAGTCCGTCTGGGATCATGGAAGCGATGAACACCATGCTCTACACCCTCTGGAACCGTCTGCTGCGCCTCGCCGGGCGCTCCCCGGCGCAGGCGCCCGTCTCCCGGGAGGAAGCCGCCCTGGCCGGTCTGGCCCTGCTGGCCGCAAGGCCCCAGGCATGCGGCACGCCCTGTCCCGACGCGGGAAGTCTGGCGGCCCTGGCGGAAGGGAAGCTGCACGGAGCCCCGAGGGATGCGCTTCTGGAACACCTTGAGGGGTGTCCCGACTGCCGAGGGCTCTGGATCGCGCTTGCGTCCGGGGCGCACGCGCCTAGCGCAGAGTCCGCGATCCATGAAGCGGCGACTTTCCGGCCCCTGCGCTGGCTGGCCATGCCAGCCGCCGCGGGGGCGGCGGGGCTGGCGGCCTTCCTGCTGTTCTGGCCCCAGGCGGGGGGCGAGCCGGACCCTGCATTCCAAGCCTTCCTGACGACCGCCTCCGGACGGATGGTGGCCAGCCGGGGCGCGGAACCCGGGCCGCCATACCTCCGGGGGCTCCGGGACGATGCGGCGGCTGCGGCCCTCCCCGAGCGCTCCCGGGCTTTTGCGGCCGGACAGTGGAGCGTGTCGGCCAGTCCTCCGGAAGGCGGGGAGGGCGCTCCCAGAGCGTGGCTGCGCGCTCCGGACGGCAGGGCGGACCTGCAGGCCTGGGCCTCGGCGGGCTATGCGGACTATTTCGAGCTGGGACAGTGGCTGGCACTGCGCCGCCTGGGCTGCGAGGGCCGGGTGCACCTGAGCGCCGGGGAAAGCCAGGAGGCGCTTTCCGCCCTGGCGCGCATACTTGCCCGCGTGGAACGAAGGCGTCCGGCTTCGGACCTGGACAAGGCCGCGCTGGGCGCGTTGTCCGCCTGCGTCGGGGCGGGCCCCGTCGATTGCATATCCCTGAATCGCTGTTCGGAAGAACTTGAGGGCAAGCTTTTTGCGAAGTGACAGCGACAATCTTTGATCCGGTGTCCGTCCACGCAGACAGGAGACACCACCAGGGAGAGACGAAGCCATGAAGAACGTCACGAGAAACCGCGAGGCCGGTCTGATCGTTGCGGCCCTGCTCCTGGCGGGCTTCCTCGCGGTGACGGACCTTGCCCACGCGCGCGGCCACGCGCTGCTCATCGGCATTGATTCGTACCAAGGGACGGGGTTCTCCGATCTCAAAGGGGCTGGCAACGACGTGGCCCTCATGCGCGCGGTGCTGCTCACGCCGCGTCTGGGCTTCAAGCCCGAGGAAGTGACCGTCCTGCGCGACAGCCAGGCCACCCACACCGCCATCCGCAAGGCTCTGGAAGAACTTGCGGCCAAGGTCGGGCCGGACGACCGCGTGTACATCCACTACGCGGGTCACGGCTCGCGCACCTGCGACCTCAACGGCGACGAGGCAGGACGCGAAGGGCTCGATTCCACCCTGGTCACATACGGTTCCCGGCCGCCCGCCACCTCGCCGCCGTCGGCGAAGCAGCAGTGCGACCCCGCGTCCGCCGCCGACGCCAAGGTGGACCCCAACGCCTCCATGGACGCCTACGACCTGCTCGACGACGAACTCAACGAACTGCTCGGCCTGATCGCGGCCCGCTGTCCCAATGTGGTCTTCGTCTCCGATTCCTGCCACTCGGGAACCATCACCCGGGGGGCGGAGTCCCTGCGCACGCGCGGCGTGGCCATGGACGCAAGGCCGCACCCCCTGGGCGCCCGCAGCTACAACCAGGCCAAGGCCTCCTGGGTGGCCATCGGCTCCGCCCGGGACAAGGAGGCTGCCTCCGAATATCACGACCGCGAAACCGGCCGCCAACAGGGTGCGTTCACCTGGTTCTGGGCCAAGGCCCTGGAGACAGCCTCCCCAACGGACACCTGGAGGGACGCCTTCCGGCGCGCCTCGGCCATGATGGCCAACGACGGCCTCCGGCAGCAGCCCCGGATGGACGGCGACGGCTCCCGACCGGTCGGCGGCGGGAGCGCCGCACAGGGAAAGCCTCGCTACTGCGTGCTGTCCGTCTCCTCGGACGGGACCACCGCCACCATCGACGCGGGCGCCCTGCTCGGCATGACCAGGGGCAGCGTGCTGCGCAAGGCCGGGCAGGACCCGTCCCAGGGCACGCTGACCATCACGGAATTGGATGCAACCGGGGCCGACGGAACCGTCCAAGGGGCGTTCAAGCCGGGCGACCTCCTCGAGATCGACCGCTACATGCCCTCCGCCAAACCTCTGGCAGTGTACCTTCGCGCCGATCTGCCCCAGGACAAATCCGCCCTGGACGCCCTGCGCAAACATCTTGAACGGAACATGCCGGCCGTGGAAGTTGTGGAGAGCCAGGCGGCCGCCGATGTTGTGCTGTGGATCCTGCGCCCCAAACAGGACGCGTCCGGCAAGCCCGTCTACGCCCGGGAGGGCGACAGCCTGCCCCAGTCCTTCGAGGACGCCCAACCCCAGTGCTGGGTTCTGAGCCCCGACGAGATGTTCAGCGCCGACCAGGGGAAGCTGCACTACGCCCTGGACGGAAAAGGGCAGGCCGATCTTGTGGAGTCCCTGGGCAAGATCGTGCGCATGCGCGGCTTGTTGAGCCTTCAGGGAGCGCCCGGAATGCCCGCCTCGGTGAACGTGAAGGTGCACGTGTTCGTGCCGCACCTCGGCCCTGCCGCGGTGTCGCGGGATTGCACGGAGTTCGTGGAATTGGACGGCGCCATCTGGAAACGGACCATGACCGTGAACCTGGCCGATCTGGCGGCCGTCCGGCGCCCGGCGGGCAAGACGGCACTGCTCTTCGAGGCCGAAAACCTCACGGAGCTCCCGCTGCATTTCTATGTGATCAACATCAGCAAGAGCGGGCAGGTGCTCGCCGTGCCCTTTGACCGCGGTGCGATGAATCCCACCGACACCATCCATCAGATCCAGCCGGGCCAGACCAAGATGTTTTGCCGTGGCGGCCTGTATCTCACCGAGGCAAAGGAATACGTGCGCGTGCTCACGAGCAGGGAACCCGTGGACGTGCGTCTGCTGGAACAGGGCGCGCTCCGCTCGGCAAAGAGGGCTGTCCCCAATCCGCTGGAAACCCTGTTCGAGGTCAGCTCCGGCAAGCAAAGCACGCGCGGGTTGCCTGCGGGCGGCACGGGGGCCGCGGAGTGGTCCACCATGCTTGGAGAGTTCGTGGCGGAGTAGGGATCGGCCCCAATCAACATCAACCCATGGAGTATCGTTAATGCAATTCCGTGTGTCTCGTATCGTGGTGTCTCTGATGTTGGCCCTGGTCCTGGCGGCCCCGGCCGCCATGGCCCAGGACAAGAATCCCAACGCTTCCGAAGATAAAACCGCCAAGGTCTCCGACGAGGCCAAGCGCCTGGAAGCCCTGGCCATGGCCGCGCAGCTCGCGGAGTATGGCCGGGCCAACCAGTCCGCGGTGGCGCTGCTTACCGCCGCGCAGATCATGAAGAACACTCCCGTCACCGAGGCCACGAAGGCCAAGACCACCGAAGGCGAGGGTAAGGGCGACGCCAAGGGCAAAGGCGAACTGGACACCCCCGAGAAGCTTCTGGCCGAAGCCAAGACCCTGGCCAAGGGCAACGCCAAGCTGATCGAGGTGATCGAGCAGGAGATGAAACAGGGCTCCACCCGCCAGGTCGTGAACGGCCCCATCCGCATTTTGGAAAACGTGAAGGCCGGCTATTCCGACATCTACAAGGAGTTTGTCTTCAAGGGCAACGAACGCGCCGGGGTCCTGGTGATCGGTGACGGCGACGCCGACATCGACCTCTTCGTCTACGACCAGAACGGCAACCTCATCGGCAAGGACATCGACAGGACCTCCCGCTGCCTTGTGGAATGGTCGCCCCGCTGGCAGGGACCCTTCACCATCAAGATCAGGAACCTCGGTAATGTCTCTTCCAACTACCTGATGTACATTCCGTAATCCCGTTGGCGGGCGCGGCCACAAGGCCGCGCCCGCGCCTCATCCCGGAGTTTTCATGCGTCATCTTCTGTTCGCCGCGTTCTTGAGCGCCGCCTCGATCGGCCTTTCTCCAAACATCGCTTCGAGCGCCCAACCCGCCCCCCCGGGTTCGGTCACCGTTTCGCGCCAAGCCCTGCCCTCGGTGGTGGGCATTGCCGCCAACCTCTCGGAGGAGCGCCCCCGATCCAGGGGCGGGCAGGACCAGGAAAAGGATCAAGCCCTGAAGCGCTTTTTTGAGGAGTTCGGCGACAGCTTTCCCGAAGAGCGCGACCTTTTCGCTCGCAAGGCCAAGCCCCAGGCCCCGGAAGGAAAGAACTCGCCCCAGGCCCCGGAAGGAATGAACTCGCCCCAGGCCAAGCCCGGAAAGGTGGACCCCAAGGATCTACGCGTCTTCGGTTCCGGCTTCTTCGTGGCAGACACCAACCTCGTCGTCACGGCTGCCCACGTGGCCGGAGAGTTCAAGCGCCTCTATGTGGTCACCCAGGACCAGACCGTGCTCCCCGCCGCCGTGGCCGTTTTCGACGAGCGCACCGACCTGGCCGTGCTGCGCGTGGAGACCGACAAGGCCTTCAGGGGCCTCGCCCTGGGGGACAGCCTGGACATCGAGGTGGGCGAGCCCGTGCTGGCCATGGGCAACCCCTTCGGGTTCACCTTCACCGTCACCTCGGGCATCGTGAGCGCCAAGGGCCGCAGGCTCGATCAAAACGGCCCCGGCATGATCCAGACGGACGCCCCCCTGAACCCGGGCAACTCCGGCGGCCCCATCGTGGACATGCAGGGCCAGGTGGTGGGCGTAAGCCATGCCATCCGCAGCGCCGCGCGCAAGGGCGAACAGGGGTTCTCCATCGGCCTGGGCTTCGCCGTGCCCGTGGAGCAAGTGAAGGAGATCCTGAAGAAGGCGCGTTGATCATGGAATGAAACCGTCAGCGCAGCATGGACGGTGCTGTGAAGGAGTCTTCGCATGCGTAGGGTCAATCTGCTTGTATCTGTCCTGTTGATGCTTTGCGCTCTCACCATTCGTCCCGCGCTGGCGGGAAAGGCCGTCAAGATCGGGGACACGCCAGGGCGGGCTCTCTACGTTCTGAGCGTTGGCGTGGACAAGAGCGGCGAAGCCTCCCTTGAAGCCGCCGAGAATGACGCCCGGGCCATGCTGACCCTCCTGGAGGCGCAGCGCGGCGGCGTGTTCGCCAATGTGGACGGGCGCGCCGTGCTGGGCGGCGACAAGGCCGCCGTACTGGACGGCCTGCGCTGGATCGCCCAGGCCCCCGCTCCTGGGGACCTTGCGGTGGTCTTTCTAGCCGGATACGCAGCGCGCGCCTCCGACGGCACGGCCTGGTTTCTTCCTTCGGGGGGGACCATGAAAGAGGCCAGGACCACCGGCCTCTCCTTCGAGGAAATCGTGCGCGCGCTGTGCGGCGTCAAAAGCGACGTGCTGCTGGTGGCCGACGTCTGCCACGCCGGAGACTTCGCGCGGCAGGTCGCCCGGGTCTGCGGCGGTCGCGAGCAGGGTTTCGCGGCGCTCCTGGCCAGCACCTCGGATCAAATGGCCGTGGAAACAAAGACGCCCAGCGTCAACGGGGCGTTCACGGCCGTGCTTCTGGAAGGGCTCTCCGGCAAGGCGGTCCGCCCGGGCGCTGAACAAGTGACTTTCCTGGACGTCGGAGCCTACGCCGGACAGCGCCTGAAGGCCCTGGGGATGAAGCAGACGCCCGTGCTCCTGAGCACCGGGCACGTCGATTTTCCCCTGTCTCAGGCGAAGTAGCCGGTGTGCCGTCCCGCGCGGAGTGAACGCGGGAACGCCCAAGGCAGGCGCGCGACGAAGAACGGCCGCGCGTCCGCCCGCTGGGCAGGAGGTTCTCCATGCTCGCACGTATCGCCAGGTTTCTGCTGTTGTCCCTGTTCGTTCTTGCCGGTGCGGCCATTGCCACCGCCGCCGGGCGGCCGAAGCTCCTGGTGCTGCCCGTGCTCCCGGCCCAGGGGCAGGTGGACGGCAGCCTGGGCATGGGCGTGCAGAACGCCCTGGAGATGACCCTCTTCGCGCACGACGGACTGGAGCAGAACGCCCTGATCTGGCATTTGGGCAAGCTCTTCGCCTCGGAGAAGGACTTCCGGGAATACGCCGTCGGGCGCGGACCGGCGATCGATCCTGGCGAGGCCGCCAGGAAGGCCGAAGTCCGCTACGTGCTGGGCGGGCGCTTCACGGACGCCAAACGGCGCACGGTCGATGCATGGCTCTTTGACGTGCAGGGCGGCAACATGGCCCGGGCCGTGCTGCCGCTGGACCCGGACACGGGCCTTCAGGGTCTGCGCGCGGGGCTTTTGGACTTCCTGGCGTCCAACGGCCTGCCACTTGCCGAGGGACAGCGATCCAGGACCCTGTGGACCGAGAAGACCAGCCCTAAGGCCCTGGAGGCCCTGGGCGCGGCCACCATGGAGCATTACGCCGTTCATGGCTTTCGGGACAAGGACGCCAAGCCCGATCTTGCTCCCTACAAGGAGGCCGCGCGCCTTGCGCCGGAGTCCTATCTGGCGCGCAACTGGCTGGGCTGGGGGCTCTGGCGATACGGCGACAACGCGGCCATCGCACGGGAATTCGAGGCGGCCCTGAAGCTCAACCCGGACGGCGTGGACGCGCTGGACGGCATGGTCACCCTGGCCGGAAGATCGGGCGACCACCAGGAGGAGGCCCGGTGGGCCGGAAGAAAGGCCCAGGCCAGGGGCGAGGACCGGGCCGAGGCCGAGGCCCGTGTTCTTAACGCCGCGGCCAGTGACCTCAATCGCCGCGTGGTGGCCTTGTACGACCAAGGCAAGTACGCCGAGACGCTGCCCCTGGCCCGGGAGGCGCTGACCCTCCGTGAAAAGGTCCTGGGGCCTGAGCACCTGGACACCGCCACCAGCCTGAACAACCTGGCCGCTCTGTTCAAGTCCATGGGCGATTACGCCCATGCGAAGCCTCTCTACGAGCGTGCGCTGGCGGTCCTTGAAAAGGTCCAGGGGCCTGAGCACCCGGACACCGCCACCAGCCTGAACAACCTGGCCGTTCTGCTCGAGTCCATGGGCGACTACGCCAATGCGAAGCCTCTCTACGAGCGCGTGCTGGCGATCCGTGAGAAGGTCCAGGGGCCTGAACACCCGGACACCGCCACAAGCCTGAACAACCTGGCCGGTCTGTTCAAGTCCATGGGCGACTACGCCCATGCGAAGCCTCTCTACGAGCGTGCGCTGGCCATCCGTGAGAAGGTCCAGGGGCCTGAGCACCCGTCCACAGCCACCAGCCTGAACGACCTGGCCGGTCTGTTCAAGTCCATGGGCGACTACGCCCATGCGAAGCCTCTCTACGAGCGTGCGCTGGCGGTCCTTGAGAAGGTCCTGGGGCCTGAGCACCCGTCCACAGCCACCAGCCTGAACGACCTGGCCGCTCTGTTCAAGTCCATGGGCGACTACGCCCATGCGAAGCCTCTCTTCGAGCGCGTGCTGGCCATCCGTGAGAAGGTCCAGGGGCCTGAGCACCCGTCCACAGCCACCAGCCTGAACAACCTGGCCGCTCTGCTCGAGTCCATGGGCGACTACGCCCAGGCGAAGCCTCTACATGAGCGCGCGCTGGCCATCCGTGAAAAGGCTCTGGGGCCAGAGCACCCGGACACCGCCACCAGCCTTAATAGGCTGGCTTGGCTGGAATGGACCACGGGGAACCGTGAACAGGCCATGCTGCTCCAGGAGCGCGCCCTGGCCGTTATCCTGCCCACGGATGCCGTGGTGGCGAAGCACACCGTCCTCTCCACCATGTCCCACTTCCAAGTCGGCCAGGGCAACCTCGCCTCGGCCATCCTCCACGGCAAGCAGGCCGTGAACATCCTCCAATCCATGCGCCGCAACATCTCCTCCCTGGACAAAGACCTCCAGAAATCCTTTCTGACCAAGAACGAGTTCTCCTACACCCACCTTGCCGACCTCCTGATGTCCCAGGGGCGCATACCCGAAGCCCAGCAGGTGCAGCGCATGCTCAAGGAGGACGAATACTTCGGCTTCGTGCGCCGCGACTCCACCCAGGACGTTCGCGCCACCACCGCCGCCTACACCCCGGCCGAGGAACAGTACGCCCGGCGCTTCCAGGAAATCTCCGACCAGCTGGCCTCCCTGGGCCGCGAGCACGGCGAGCTGCGCAGGAAGCTCAAGCTGGGCCTCTCGCCCGAGGAGCAGGCCCGTTACGACGCCCTCTCCAAGGACCTGGAGGCCGGGCGCGCCGTCTTCCTCAAAACCCTGGCCGGGATCGAGTCCGGCCTCGCCCAGGTCTCGACCGAGCGCGCCCGGGAACTGGGCGAGATGCAGCTCAAGGACCTCAAATCACTCCAGGGCGCCCTGCGCGAGCTGGGCCAGGGCGCGGTGCTCCTGCACACCATCGCGGCCCCGGACAAGCTCTGGCTGATCCTCACCACCCCGGACGCCCAGATCGCCCGGGAATCGCCCGTCAAGGCCGCCGACCTCAACGCCCTGGTGGGCCGCTTCCGCCAGACCCTGGACAACCCCCGGCAGGACCCGCGCCCCCTGGGCCGGGAACTCTACGGCCACCTCATAGCACCCCTGCGGGCGGACCTGGAGCAGGCAGGGGCCAGGACGCTCATGGTCTCCCTGGACGGCGCGCTGCGCTACATCCCCATGGCGGCCCTGCACGACGGCGAGCAGTGGTTGGCCCAGCGCTACGCCACGGTGGTCTACACCGAGGTGGCCAGCAAAAACCTCAAGGACCGCCCCTCCCAGGAGTGGACGCTCTCCGGCCTGGGCCTCACGCGCGGCGTGGAGGGCTTCAGCCCGCTCCCTGCGGTGCGCGGTGAGTTGGAGGCCGTGTCCCGGGCCATCTCCGGGCAGGTGAAGCTCGACGAGCAGTTCACCGAGGCCGCCCTGGGCCAGGCCGTGGTCGCTTCGCCCGTGCTGCATATCGCCAGCCACTTCCAGTTCCGGCCGGGCACGGAGCAGGACTCGTTCCTGCTGCTGGGCGACGGCAACCGCCTGACCCTGGACCGCCTCCGCCTCCTGGACTTCAACGAGGTGAACGTGCTCACGCTCTCGGCCTGCGAGACGGCGGTGGGCGGCACGGGCAAGATGGGCGACGGCCGGGAGGTGGAGAGCTTCGGGGCCATGGCCCAGCGCCAGGGGGCCAAGGGCGTGCTGGCCACGCTCTGGAGCGTGGCGGACGAGAGCACGGGCAGGCTCATGAGCCGCTTCTACGCCCTCAAGGAGAAACAAGGCCTGGACAAGGCCCAGGCCCTGCGCCGGGCGCAGTTGGAGTTCATCGAGGGAGCGGGGGAAGGCGCCGGGGCGCGGGTTCCCGCCCCGGCAGGCGGGCAAGCCGCCGTGCATGCTCCCGTCCAGGCGCTGGAGCCGACGGCTGTCCCGACGGGCGAGCAGGCGGCCGCCCAGGCCCCGGCCGCCGACCGGGAGGACGCCGGGTGCGGCCAGGCGATCCAGGCCAAGGGCCAGTCCCCATCCCGGGCCGGGGACGCCCCCCCGGCGGGAGACTTCCCGGGCTACTCCCATCCGTTCTACTGGGCCCCGTTCATTCTCATGGGGAATTGGCGGTGAGGGGCTTCAATGGCCACACGCCCCGCAGCATGTGGCTCTCCTCGAAGCTGCTTGTTTGGCTTGCGGCCTTGTTTCTGCCGGTGGCAGCCCCGGCTTTCGGCCAAGTCACGCCGCAGGAGCTCGACCTTCTGAACGCACAGGGGGCCAAAGCCTATGAAGCCTCCGATCGGGACACGGCCATGGCAGCCTGGAGCAAGGGGCTCGAACTGGCCCGGGCGCAAGGCGATGAGGAGCGCTTGGGGATGTTCCTTTCCAATGTGGCGATCGTTCTGGACGACCAGGGCCGCTACCAGGAGGCGCTGGAACTCTACGGGCAGTCCGTGGCGATTGCTCGCAAACGCGGTGAGAGGAAAGAACTTGCCGACCGGCTGCTGAACACGGGGGTGACCCTTCGAAAAATCGGCGACCACGTCGGAGCGCTGGATGCTTACGCTCAGGCGCTCCTGCTCCGACAGGAGGACCGGGACGTAAGGGGAGAAATTTCCGTTCTGAAGCGCATGGTCAGGATTCATTCCGAAGCGAGCCGCTACGAGGCGGAGATCGAGGCTCTCGGGCGGATTTTGGCCCTTTTGGAAGTTCTCGGGGACACGCGGGGGCTCATGGAGACGAAGCAAGCCCTTGGCCGAGTCTGGCGCAAGTCCGGCAAGCCAGAAGGGTCCCTGGAGCCTTTTGAACAGGCGTTGACCCTCAGCCGCGAACTCAAGGACAGGCGTATGGAAAGCGCCCTGCTCACGGAACTTGGCGTGGTCAACAAGAGCCTCGGCCGATTCGAACGTTCGCTGCAATATTACGCCATGGCTTTGGTGATCGACCGTGAACTTGAAGACAAATCCGGGGAATCGTCGCTCCTGACCAACTCGGGAAATGTGCTTTTCGAGCTTGGGCGATATTCCGAGGCCTTGGAACATTACCAACGCTCATTTGCCATCAGGCAGACGATCGGGATAAAAGACAATATCCGCAATCTTGGCGGCATGGGCAATGTCCATTGGAGCCTGGGACAATACGCGAAGGCCCAGGAGCGCCAGGAGCAGACCCTGGCTCTTGCCCGTGAGCTGAAGGACAGATCCGGAGAAGGCAATGCTTTGATCAACCTCGGCAACATCGCCAACTACCGAAGCGATCACGACACGGCCCTTGGCTTCTACACCCAAGCCCTGGCTGTGAAGCGGGAACTCGGAGACAAGCACGGGGTGGCAACAGTCTTTATGAACATCGGCTCCGTCCGCAGGAGAATGGGCGACCATGCCGAGGCTCAACGCTGTTTCGAGCAGACCCTGGCCATCAGCCGCGCCCTCGCCGACCGCAACGGCGAGGCGGTAAGCTTGTTGAGCATCGCGGACTTGCTGCATGAAACCGGGAACTACGGCATGGCCCTCGAAAACTATGCCGGGGCGCTGGCGATCCTCCGGGAAACCGGCGGCAAGTCCCAGGAAGCCTCAAGCCGGATGGGGCTTGGAAACGTCTATTCCGCCCTCGGGCAATACGAAAAACAGATCGAGCAGATTGAGATCGCCCTGACCATTTTCCGAGAAATCGGCGATGTGCGTTTGGAAGCGAATTGCCTTACGACCCTTGGTTGGGCACTGATCGACTTGGGCAAGCCGGATCAAGCGGTTCAAAACATCGAGCAGGCTCTGACCCTGAGCAGACATATCGGCGTGCCGGATGAGGAGGCGAGGGCACTCTCGCACATGGGTCGCGTGCACCGCAGCCAAGGACGTTACGAACCTGCCTTGCACTGCCACGAACAGGCATACGAAATCTGGCTTTCAGCCGGCTCAGGCCACCTTGCGTCAGGCGAACGCGCCAACATCGGCTGGACCCGTCTGCGCATGGGCGACGCCCTCGGCGCGGGAGAGGCCTTCCGTTCGGCACTCGTTATGCTTGCTGGGCAGGGTGGCCCGAATAGTCAGGGACGTTGCCACAACGGCCTCGCACAGGTCGAAGAGCGTCTTGGCAACAAGGGGGCCGCGATCTTCCACGGCAAGCAGGCCGTGAACGCCATCCAGGCGATGCGCAGGGACATCCTGAACCTCGACCAGACGCTCCAGTCATCCTTCATGGGAGGCAAGGAAGTCGTCTACCGCCGCCTTGCCGATCTCCTCATGGCCGAGGGCCGCTTGAGCGAGGCCGAGCAGGTGCTGCGCATGCTCAAGCAGGAGGAATACTTCGACTACACCCGGCGCGACCAGGGCGGGGAGGACCCGCGCCAGACCCAGGCCGACTACAATTCCTTCGAAAAGGCCTGGGTCGAACGCCACGAGCAAGCCGCTGCGGCGCTGGCCAGACTCGGCGCGGAGCTGGGCGTGCTGGAAAACAACCGCGCCCGCTCCCCGGAGGAGAACGCCCGCCTTGCCGAACTGCGGGACAAGCTCCAGGCCGGACAGGCCGACGTCGCCGCCCTGCTTGCAGACTGCGCCCAGGCCTTCGCCGGGCTCCAGCGCGAGCAGGCCGAGCGCATCAAGGCAGAGCGCGTCACGGATGACGCCCGCTCCGAGCTTGAGGGCCTGCCCGGCAAGCCCGTGCTGGTCTCCTACCTGGTGCTCAAGGACGGCCTGCGCATCCTGGTCACCGGGGCGGACCGGCAGGTCGCCCGGACATCGGCCGTCTCCTCGGCCGAGCTGAACACCAAGATCGGCCGTTTCCGCCAGGCCCTCCTGAACCCGCGTCAGGACCCCAGGCCCGGCGGCAAGGAGCTTTACGACCTGCTCGTCGCGCCGATCCGGGACGACCTGGACGCGATGGGGGCCGGGCAGCTGACCTTCTCCCTGGACGGCAGCCTGCGCTACATCCCCATGGCTGCCCTGCACGACGGCACACGCTGGCTCGTGGAGCGCTATCCCCTTTCGGTGTTCACTCCGGCGGGGCGCGGCGGGCTCAAACAGCCGCTTGAAGCGAAGTGGCGCGCCGCAGGCTTCGGCACGAGCCAGGCCATCGGAGGCTTCGCGGCCCTGCCCGCAGTGGCCGAGGAACTGCGCGGCGTGGTCAAGGCGAGCCCCCAGGCCAGGGAGGGGGTGCTGCCCGGAAAATCCCGCCTTGACCAGGCCTTCACGGCCCAGGCCCTGACGGCCGCGCTCAAGCGTCGCTACCCGGTGGTGCACATCGCCTCGCACTTCAGTTTCACGCCCGGCGGCACGGAGAGGGATTCCTTCCTGCTCTTGGGCGACGGCGGCCACCTGACCCTGGCCGACCTGCGCCAGGGCGACTTCGACCTGACCGGCGTGGACCTCCTGACCCTCTCGGCCTGCGAGACGGCGGTGCAGGCCCAGAATGCCGACGGCCGCGAGCTGGACGGTTTGGGCATCACGGCCCAGCGTCGCGGGGCCAGGGGCGTGCTGGCTTCCCTGTGGCCCGTGGCGGACCAGAGCACGGCGCGCTTGATGCGCGATTTCTACCGATTACGCCAAGAGCAGGGGCTTTCCAAGGCCGAGGCACTGCGCAGGGCGCAACTGAACCTGATCGGGAGATCGGGGGCGGGCGCTACGGCGCAGGTTCCCGCCCCGACCACGGCTCGGACGGCGGGGCAGGCCCGGGATGGGCGCGGCCAGGCGATCCAGGCCAAGGGCCAGTCCCCATCCCGGGCCGGGGATGCCGCCCCGGCGGGAGACTTCCCGGGCTACTCCCATCCGTTCTACTGGGCCCCGTTCATTCTCATGGGGAATTGGCGGTGAGGCCTCAAATGGGCTCCAGGCTCACCAGACAGGCCAACTCCAGGGGGAGGCGGGGGTTGCAGGCAATGCCTCCCTGGTCGGTGACCAGACAGCAGGCCTTGGTGCCGTCAAAGGTTGGGCATTCCATGTGAAAGCCATTCACAAGGAGCGAGCCGTCCAGGCCGTGGGCCTGCACCACGCCGCCCTCCGGCAGGTGCAGTTCCATGAGGAAAGGGCCCCGGTGGCTTACGCTGTAAAGCAGGCCCTTGCGGCCCCCGGCCAGGGACACGATCTTTTCGGGCGTGGTGAGGCAGCGGGAACGTTTGGATTGCTGGGGGACATTGCGCAGAAACTCGAAGCTGATGCGTCCGTTGCGCAGCGTGAAGACGCTCACGAAGCGCATTCTGTAGGCCTGTTCGACCACGAAGTATCTGCCCTGAAAGATCATGGGCATCCAGCAATCGTAGAGTTTGTGTTCGCCAAGACGTACAAGATGCATGAGACTCCTCCGGGATTATGCAACACGCGGTTGCCTGCTTGGCCTTCCCGCGACACACAATCACCCGACGGACGGATGGCGCGAAATCGTCGTGCTCTTTGACGAAAATGAATCAATGTGACGTATGAAATTCGGTAACAATTTGTATCCATTGTCGTTTTGTTGCTGGGCAGTCTCCCCGGGCGGCGTAGTCCATCCGACGGAGCGTTCCAGGGTGCGTCGGGCCCATGCCACCCGTCGGCCCCGGCGAGCGGCCCGACCCCGATGGCCCGACCCCGATGGGTTGACGGATGGAGCCGCTTTGTATGAAAATCGAAAGTCCAGATCCTGGAGGTTGTCACGTATGTGGTCGGCAAAGTTTGGGCCCCCGTTCCGCTTCCGCGCAGAGGCGCTGGGGGCGTTCCTCGCCGCGCTGCTCCTGCTCTTGGCCGCGCCAACCCAGGCCGGGGAGCCGCCCAGGGAACCCATTCTGCGCATCGAGACGGGCACGCACGGCGCGGTCATCAAATACATCGACGCCGACGCCCGTGGGCGTTTCCTGGTCACGGCCTCGGACGACAAGACCTGCCGGATCTGGGACGCCGCCACCGGCAAGCCCTTGCGCACCCTGCGTCCGCCCGTGGGCCGGGATGCCAATGAAGGAAAGCTCTACACGGCCGCCGTCTCGCCCGACGGCAGCACCGTGGCCTGCGGCGGCTGGACCGAGTACGGCGACAGCGGCGGCCATGCGATCTTCCTTTTCGACAGCGTTTCGGGGAAACTTCTGCGATGTTTGGAGGGTCTGCCCAATGTCATCCATTCTCTAGCCTTCTCGCCCGACGGCACGCTTCTCGCCGCGGGGGTGGGGGGCTCGAACGGGATCCGCCTCTGGCGAACGAAGGACTGGACCCTGGCCGGGCAGGACGCCGGATACGATAATGTCTACGGCGTGGCTTTCGACGGGAAGGGGCGGTTGGCCGTCACCAGCTACGACGGCTTCGTCCGGCTCTACGACGTGGGTCACGGCACGCTACGGCTATTGGCCAAGGCCAAGTCCCCCGGAGGCGAGCTGCCCTTTCGCTGCGCTTTCTCCTCGGACGGCAAAACCCTGGCCGTGGGCCATAACGACGCCCCAAGGATAAGCCTCATCTCCGTGCCGAACCTGGACGCGCTTCCCGCCCCGGATGCCGACGGCACCAATGACAGTCTGTCAAAAGTAGCCTGGCTCTCGGACAACCGCCTCGCGGCAGGCGGCATGTGGGACACTGCGGGCCAATATCCCGTGCGCATCTGGCAGGATGGCGGCCGGGGAGCCTTCCAGGACATCGCCCTGGCCCGGAGCACCCTCGGCGGGTTGAAAGCCCTGCCAGGATCGGCCCTGGCCTGGGCCGCAATGGATCGCTCCCTCGGGGTCCTAGAATCCAACGGCACGGCGCGCTTCTCCGTAGCCCCGGCCCTCACGGACCTGCGAGGCAACTTGGCGGGCTTCCGGTTGGGTCAGGACGGTAAAACCGTTTCCTGGACCATCTGGAGGACGCAAAACTCTGCCTGCACCTTCTCCCTCCCCGGCCGGGACTACCGGATTGGACGCCCCCCCGAAGGTCTGCAACCGCCGCGCACGGCGGCCCCTGGCCTGAGCGTGACGGATTGGGAAGATAAAACCGCGCCCAAGCTGGGCGGAAACCCCCTGAAGCTCAAAGACTACGAGAAAAGCCGGTCCCTGGCCGTGGCGCCTGACGGCAAGTCTTTCCTGTTGGGTACGGACTGGCGCCTGCGCCTCTACAATGCCGCGGGCGAGCTGCAGGAGGCCCCGCTGTCCATCCCCGGTACGGCCTGGGGCTTGAACATCGCCCCCTCCGGCAAGGTGGCCGTGGCCGCGCTGGGAGACGGAACCATCCGCTGGTACCGCCTGCAGGACCTCCGGGAGATCCTGGCCCTGTTCCCCCATCCCGACGGCAAACGCTGGGTGCTCTGGACGCCATCGGGCCACTACGACGCCTCCCCCGGCGGGGAAGACCTCATCGGCTGGCACGTGAACAACGGTCTGGATCAGGCCGCCGACTTCTTTCCCGCCAGCCGCTTCCGCGACCAGTTCCACCGCCCCGACGTGATCGACCGCGTCCTCGATACGTTGGACGTGGAGCAGGCCGTGGCCCTGGCCGACCAGACCGCCGGCCGCGTCGCGCGCTCCGTGGACATAGCCCGCTCCCTGCCGCCGGTGGTGACCATTCTCTCGCCCGCAGGCGGCCACAGCTTCGACAAAAACACCCTCACCGTGAAATACGAGGTGCGCTCCCCCGGCGGGGAGGAAATCACCGGCGTGTCCATCCAGGTGGACGGCCGACGGGCCGCCGAGATGCCGCGCGGCGCGCTGGCCCAGTCCGCGCAGGGTCAGGTGCAGGAGAGCACGGTCACGCTGCCCTCGCGCGACGCAAGGGTGGCCATCGTGGCGGAGAACCGTCACGGGCCGGGCGTTCCGGCCGTGATCGAGTTGCGCTGGGCAGGGGCCGCCCCGCAGGCCAAGGGGCCTCTTGGCAGGCTCTACGCGCTTTGCGTGGGCGTTGGAGATTATCGCAGCGTCACGCCCAAGCTCAACCTGCCGGGCAAGGACGCCGAGGACTTCGCCCGGGTGCTGAAGCTCCAGAAAGGCACGGTCTACAAGGATGTGGCCGTGAAGCTGCTCAAGGACGGCGAGGCCAGGAGAGAGGCCATCCTGGACGGGCTGGCCTGGCTGGGTGAAAACGTACGGGCCGAGGACACCGCCATCCTCTTCATGGCCGGGCACGGCGTGAACGACGACATCGACGAGTACTACTTTCTCCCCGTGGATGCGGAGATCAGACGCCTGTCCTCCACCGCCGTGGACTACGGGGCCGTGGGCAGTGCCCTCAAGCGCATCCGGGGGCAGCGCATCGTTTTCCTGGACACCTGCCATTCGGGCAACCTGGGCAAGGGCATGTGGAACGTCAACGGCCTGATCAACCGCCTGTCCAGTTCGGAGAAGGGCGTGGTGGTCTTCTCGGCCGCCACGGGGCAGCAGTTCTCCTACGAGCGACCCGAGTGGGGCAACGGCGCGTTCACCAAGGCTCTGGTGGAAGGTCTCTCGGGCAAGGCCCCGCGCGATGCCGAAGGAGCCATCACCTTCAAGGCCCTGGACCTCTACGTGGACCAGGAGGTCCGCAGGCTCACGGGGTCGGACCAGACGCCCGTGACGGCCGTGCCCGTGGGCGTGCCCAACTTTACCGTGGCCGTGGCCCGCAAGGAGGGCTCGTGAACGTGTCGGCCTCTTTGTCCGGGAGCGGGCGGTGCGACTGGGCAGCCCGACTATTGCCGGTTGGTGAAGCAACCCCGGGCGTGTCTTCGGCGGGATCCCTGAGGGCAGCGCGAGGCGGGCCGACGTGATCGGGCCTTTCGTTCCGAGGGCCTTCAGGAAATGCCGAAACTTAACGGAACACTATAAAAGTATCAGGTCGGCATGTTGTCCGGTCGGTTATTCTGTATCCGTCTGAGCGCATTGCCAACCTTTTTTCGGTTCCATGCTCCTGACATGGAGAGCGTTGGAATGCCGTCCTCGTTCAGTTTGTTCGCAATCTGACCGTGTGTCATGCCGCTCGCTTTATATGTTTTGATCGCCTCGTGGATTGCGAGTCTGTTCTTGGCCAAAGGGTTGACACGCGGGTCGAGCGCATCGTTGGCTTTCTCGTCAAGGCGATGAATGTTGTGTGCTTGTTCTATGTCGCACGGATCCTGCTTCAGGATGCGACTCATGGGCACACCCTGAGCAAGCATGAGAAGCACTTGATTCTGTTGCGAGAGACCTTCCGAAAGAGCCTTGAAATCATTGATTTGTCTGTCTTTGACCTCAATCTGCTTGTCGGCGATGGACAGGCGTTGTCTAAGAATGTCGTTTTCGCGAGTAATCAGTTCAAGTTTTGTCAGGAGGGTTGTGTACGCCTCTCGCTCCTGATCGTCGGCATGGTCGTTCGAGACGTTCGTCGGTGTTTCCGTGCGGGTGTCGTTGGTGTCGGGAAGTCTGCTTTGCCATTCAGCCCATACTGTGGATGTGCCGATTCCGCCACGAGTTGAATCTGCTTTCACGATATGCTCCGGTTCTGATTGTTTCAAGTCGCCCGGAATGTTCGCCGTGCTGGCTGTTGCGTCATTTTGTCAGTCGTTGTCGTCGCCAAGACGTGTAATTCATGGCTATTGCTCATGGCAAGCTGATTGTATCGTAATGATGAGAAAGGTGGCGATGTTATCGATTGAACTTCCTGTGGAGTTTGTGCAGTATTTGCGAAATCCTTTCCCTGTAACCAGCACCTATTGTTTGGAAATTGTTTCGGGTGGAGATCGCCTTGAAAGCATGGGCTGTTCTATTGGCTACTTCTTTGCGGTTGTTGACGACCTCAAGCATGCGCCAGGCAAGATGCTCAATGTCCGGATCAGCCCAATGCATTCCAGCGCCATAAGGGTATTCCCCGGGTTGTACGGGAGTGATGTCGTAATCGACGGGGTAGCCGGTCGATTCGTTCAGGAAGTCTGTGTTGCCAGAGTAGTTCGTGGCAATCACGGGTTTTCCAAGGAGCATTGCTTCGGCAAGGGTTCGCCCGAAGCCTTCTGCACGATGGGGGGATATGTATGCATCGCATACAGAAAAGAGACCTGTCACATGTTGTCTCTCCAGGGTGGCGTTCAAGAGCAGAATGCGATTGTCGTGTGAGGCCTCATGCGCGAACGTCTGCCACAAGGGCGACTGGAGTTGGGTGTTCATTGTTTTCAAGACGAGCCGTACGCGTTCAGTTCCTTTGGGAAACGCTTTCCGGAATGCGCGGATGGCTGCCCAGGGATTCTTTCGTGCCAGGTAAGAGTTGAAATCAAACGCGTAAAGAAACAAAAAATCTGTTTTGGGCAGTCCGAAGTCGTGGCGAACGTGTTGCGGAAAGGGCCCAAGATGAACGGCCATGGGCATCAAGTGGACAGGGATGTCTGATGATCGCAAATAGGATTCTTTTGTGTAGTTGCTTGATGCCCAGATCTCGTCCACAATATTGTACGCGTCCCGCCATTCGGCTGGCCATTCGGGTAGTTCCCAGGGCCAGTATCCGATGTTGTAGCGGTCCTCAAAGAGTCCGCTTCCGCTTTCAAGCCAAACCCTGGCCGTGTCCATCCCTGTCAGACAGAAGAGGTTCACGGCATAAGGCGCTTCGTCATTCAGGAAGGCGTCCAGGGTCCTGTCATTTTGTCTGGTGTTTTGGCCGCAGGCGATGTTGACCACGCTAAACGGTACACCTGCCTGTCGCAGAGCCAGAGCGGCCATTCGCGAGTCTTCGCCGATGCCTAACTCGCCCCGTGCGAAGCCGACGATGTTGACCCCGAAGGGGCGGGGCTTGGTCATTATGGTTTGATGACGCCTCTCCGGCGCACCGTGCGTTCTGTTTGCCTTCCGGACGAGTGTCTTTTGGGACAGTAATTTCCCGAGGCATGCCGCATGGTCTGGGTTTTGGGTCCACCATCTGGCGATTTCGCCTCTTTTGTCCGGTGCCTTCAGTGCTTCAATGTTCGCTTCAGGGTGCATCCAAAGCCATGCCAGGACACATGCGTTCGTCAGGTCATGGCCGGGCGGGTTCCGGTCCAGGAGCCATCTCGGAGGGCGGTGTGCCCAGTACGGAGCGTGTCCAAGGTTCTCGATCCCCTCGAAGTAATACCAGCCGAGAAAGCGAATCACATCGTTTGGAATGGCAATGTCAAATTCGTTCTGAAGGTGTGCAAGCGATTGCCAGGTGTAGAGCGCGAGATAGTTGAGGGTCAGCAGGGCGTGTTGGTTGTGGGGTGTCGTTGGCGAAAGAAGGCTTGCAATGGAGGTGTGCGTGATGATGTCAAACAGATTGTGTTCTGGAACTCCGCAGACATAGAACCATTTCACAAAATCTTCAGTGTCAGTAGTATTGTTTAGATCGAAGCGTGTCGATATGTCTTCGCGGTTGCGCCATATGTAATGCATCAGCAGCGTTACAGGAAAAGGCATAGCGCTGCTTGCGGCGATGACGACCTCGGAGAGGCGGCTACAATGCAATGCTTCAACCCTTCTTGCCGCAGAGGGGTAGTCCTTGGACCCGTTCAGAAGCCACCATATGTCCAGGTTGGCCTTCCAGTGGGGATCTGTCGGGTGAAACATTGCCCGGACGTCGTCCCGTAACAGCCAGGCGAATCGTAACTCCCTTGGAAGCTGGTCGATCTCGTTCATATTGACTTTGGTGACAGGAAAAAGTTCACTGTGGAGATGTTGCGCTGCATGATTTTACGCGATGGACTCATGTTCATTGGTGCGGCTCGTGCTATTGTGTTGTTGGAACGGTTTTCGTTTGGTAGATTGTGAGATTGTAAGCGAAATTCAGTGTTTGTCAGTGTTGTGGTTGTGTTGCTTGCGTGTGTTAAAATGCGTGTCCCAATTGTTGGTGAATGGTTGTTGCAGTTAGAATATCTTTTTTCGAGTATGGCTAGTAGTTGGTTCCATGAGTCAAATGGCGTTGTGTGCGAAGCGATCTCTGGCAATGTCCAACAGCGTGTCGTTGATGGTCGCTGGTGGGGAGTCGAGAGGCAGCAGAGCTCCAAAACCTGATTCGCGTATCCTTTCCATTGGTGCCCCAATGGCGAAGGCCAAGGGGAAGATGTTGCATTCAAATGCAATGTCAAGGGCATAGCACCATGTTTCAGGCCATATGGAAGGATAGAGCGCGAGGGGAGGGGCATGGAGCATGATGATGCGGCGCACTTCTCGCTCGTCGTACCTGCCTGTGACAAACACACGCCCTGTCGCGAACAGCGCATAGTCGTCCAAGGATTCGCCGATCAGGATGAATTCAAGCGGCAAGTCGCGGCGTTGCGCGTCCTTGGCGCATTCCAGGAGCGTGTCGTATCCTTTGTGCATGCCGATGGAGCCAAAGAGCGCCACTCGTGTTCGTTCGTGCGAGCGAAAGCGTCGGGTGGTGCCAGGATTCTCAAGCTGGTTGGCGGAATGTCGCCTGGTGATGATGTTATTCAATGCTGTGCGTTTATGATAACGCAGCGCCGTGTCATGGCAAGGCGCGACGATTGCCTGTGCATTTTCAAGAAAACACATCAGGTTCTGTTTGTGCTCCGCGGACCATTCCGTGGTGATGTTTTCTTCGCTGCTTGTTGTGCACGAAGTGCACTGTTCGTTGCAATGGTCGCCGCAGTAGCGATGCTGATTGTCCAGGAGTGTGATTCCAGGACAGTACCATCCGTAATCATGGGCGATTACGCTGTAGGGGATGTCCAGTCGTCGCGGGATGTCCAGGACGCATGGATGGAGATCGATGTGGTGATGGACTGCGGCAGAGACAGTGTTGATGTCGCGTAAAATGCAAAGCAATTTCTCGAGGTCGTCTGGCAGAGAGTACTCAAGGTTGACGAGGTCTGGAAAGTCTTCGATGGTCAGGGTCGTGCGACCTTCAGGTGCATCTTTTTTTGGAAGTAATGTGGCGACACGATAGTTCTGGTTTTGCAATTCGATCGCTTCGTCTCGTAATCTTTTGGCCGTTCCTCCGCCGCGACCATGGCAGATTCGAAGAATCAATGGCCGGTGGGTTGCCGCACGAAGGACCGCTTCATCAATCCTCCTGCGGAATTTCAGCAGGGGGTCAGCCAGGATGAATGTCACGATGGACTGTCGGTAGCCGGGGTGGCGCGCGTTCAACAGCGCAAGGTTCTTTTCCAGTGCCGGTTTGCGATCTTTCGCGAAGGACACGGCTCCTCTGTGCGGCACGAATGCATCCGCCGCCAGCACGTTGGTCCAGCCTCCTTCCTCCGCGCGTCGGCAGAAATCGTTTTCTTCCCCGTATCCTCTTCCGAAAGTATGTTCATCGAACAAACCCGTATCGTTAAGACATGATCGTTTGATGTACATGCAGAATCCTACGCCAGTCGGAAGCGTGCATGTTTCTCCTGCATTCGCATCGGCAAACATGCGGTCTATCACTTGACTCACGTTGCGCGGCATGAACGGATTGTCTTCGTTTGTCTTTGGGTACGAACATATCGTCGCGTTGTTGGAAAAAGGCGTGACGGTCCCGATGTCCTCTCTGGAGTATGCTGCTTTGGCAAGTCGGTCCAGCCATGCGTCGAAGACGATCGTGTCGCTGTTCAAGAGCACGACGTCGTGAGATCTGTTTGCAGCGATGCCTTGATTGATGGCGTGAATGTATCCCCTGTTCCGCGTATTGGAGATGAGCCGGATCATTCCTTGGTCATGGAGTGCGGAGAGCAGGGCGGCGATGTCGTCGTCTTCGCTGGCGTCGTCAATGACGACGAGGTTCGCTTGCATGGAATTCCTGGCCGAAAGAACGGAATGGATGCATTCGCTCGTCGCACCGTAGTCTTTGTAGACCGGGATGATCACGTCAACGATCGGTTGGTCCATGTCCGCCTCAACGTTCTTCGGCCTCGGCTGCAAGGGAGCGAAGCTCCCGGATCCACTGGGCCAGCCGCTTCCGCACGATCCGCATGACATCCGCATTGCACGCTTGGGGCGGCTGCGGAGGGTTCTTCGGTCTTTCGCCAGCCAGCCGCAGCCACCCGTTCAATTCCTGCACCGCGTCGGCCAATACGCCCGCGTCGAACACGGTCACCGGTGAGCCCGGCAGTTCCTGGCCAGACGAGGCTTCGCGAATCCTGACGGTCTCGCATGCAGCGCCTTCCGGGATGGGCCAGTGCACGGAAAAACCGTGTCTGCCATCGTGCACACCGGCGGCAACCAACTTCTTGTCGAAACCGGAAGCCGTAACACGCCGAAGCCTTCCGGACTCCCCTTCGAGTTCCACAATCAGGCGCTTGCCCGGCTTGGACCGGAGCCACGCGTGCCCGGCGATCACCCCCGGAACATCCGCGCCGACGCTGCCCTCAGGACGCCGGTCCACGTATGCCCGGAACGGAGATCCGGCGCATGGCTTCCCGGAGGGGAGGCGTGCCTCGATCATTACGTCGAGAAGCTCGGGTGGAATGCGGAACATGAAGGCGTGTCCCTGGGGCAGGCCGACCACGCTGAGCAGCGGATGGTTCTGGTCGACCTTGAGGCGTGCGAGGGGGAATGCCCCCAGCGACAGTTCCACCTCCAGAGCCACGTCGGGGCTGGAGAGGGAAAGGGCGATCCCGGTGAGCACGCCGTTCGAGGCATGGATGATCCCGAACGGCTCACCCTTGCTCACGCTCGCCAGATATGCCAGCACAAGGGCCGCATCCTTTTCCGGGTCGCCTTCGCGCAGCAGCGTCTCCGCATGCGCCTCCAGGCCTGATCCGTGCTCGGCAGCGGGCGAGGATTTCAGGAGGACGCGCAAGGCTTCAAGATTTTCGGGGTCGAGGGCTAGGGCGGCGAGGGCTTCCCCGTGGGCCTGGTCCGGCAATCCGGCGTCGAACATGCAGCTGGCGTTGAGGCTGCGCGTCTCCGGAGCATTCGGGGCGAGCCTGGCCATGCGGTCCGAGAATTTCAACGCCTCGCCGTGCAAGGCTGCCGAGCGGTAGAGCAGGCAGAGGCGCAACAAGGCTTCCGCATGCGTCGCCTGGCTACCGAGCAGCCTGTGCGATCGGTCGAGCGAGGCCTGAACTTTCCCTTGGGCGAGAAGCGCCTCGATCTGTGCCATATCCTGTTCGAGGGTCCCGGATTGGGGCGGGAGGGCGCGGTGCGGCGTCATCGCGCACGTTCTCCGAGCAGACCCTCGAGGAGTTCAAGATGCGCCGGAAGGCAGACCCTGCTCCGGTCGAAGCGTTCGACGGCCGTCCGGCGTGCTTCCCGGCGTATCCCCGCCCCGCTCGCAACGTCCGAGAGAGCCGCTGCGATGAGACCGGCCAGGGCGGGGGCATCGAAAAAGTCCGTGAGCAGACCGTTGCGGCCGTGCTCGATGACTTCCAGGAGCGGCGCGGTGGAGGAGCCGACCACCAGGCAGCCCGCCGCGAGGGCCTCGATCAACGACCAGGAGAGCACGAAGGGGTAGGTGAGGTAGACGTGGCAGGCCGAAACCTGGAGCGCTTTGAGGAAGTCGGGATAGGCCAGGGGGCCGAGAAAGTGCACGCGCTCCAAGTCGACGGGATTCTCGCGGAGGCACGTTTCCAGCCAGCCTTTCGCGCCGTCGGGCGGACGGGGTCCGTATCCCCGGCCTTCGCCGCCGGCCACGAGCACCCGTGCGTTCGGACGAAGCTCCAGGAGTCGGGGCAGGGCGCGCATGAAGCTGTGGAACCCCCGATAGGGCTCGAGGGTGCGCGAGAGGTAGGTGACGACCTCGTCGCCGGCGCGCAGAACGCGACCGTCGGGGAGCGTGAAACACGCCTGGGGATCGGGCTTGATCAGGTCCGTGTCCACGCCCTCGTGGAGCACCTTGATCTTCTCGGCCCAATGCTCGGGGAACCCCTGTTGCTGCCAGCGGGTCGGGCTTACGGCGGCGTCGCATGCATTGAGCGCATGCAGGGTGGGCAGGTTGTGCAGCGCCAACAGAGGCGTCTGCATGAGGGGAAGGGGAAACTCCGGGTCGAACCCCACGTCCGTACCGACAACTCTATAGTAATGCTCACAGTAGACGATGCTCTTCGCGAGCGGAAAGACATCGCGAAGGAACAAGGCCTCACCCCAGCCGGGATGGACATAGATGACGTCCGGGTAGAATCCGCCATCCTTCAGAGCGAGCGCCGCATCGAAGGCGGCGGCGCCCCGCCGGACATGGTGGTCTGTGTGTTCCGCATACGGATGGACCCCCGCGCCGGACCGGGGTGGCGCATCGTAAGCGGCGTACTGAACGCCGAACACGGGCGCCGAGCCGGAGCGTTCGCAGATCGCGGCGACATGCGCGTCTCCGCGCCTGAGAAAATGCGAAACCAGACCGATGAATTGGCCCGGAAAGCTCCGATGGACGAAAAGCACGGAGATCACGCTTCACGCTCCATCGTGCCGGGGCTCTTCAACCTTTTGGGACAATCCGCAGCCACAAGGACTCCAGCGCGTCCCCCCGGATGTTGGAGTGGAGAAATTGGCCGTTCATGCAGTCTGCTGTCTGGCCGGCCTGAATGAAAGTGCCGGAATAGACCACATCATAGCGCTCGGCGGACTCCCCGCCAAGCCGCGCCACAAATCCGGAAAGGGGCAGGCCCATGCCCTTGGAGCCGGAGAAGTACGGGAACGAGGTCCAGGGACTCATGGCGCCGTCGTGGGCAACGGTCGCGTACTCAAGGTCTCCGGCCGGGAGGCCTTCCGGCTTGAAGGCCACGGCCTCGAGCCGCAGGCGCGACAAAGGAGAGCCGACGGCCTTCCCCGTCTCGGCCAGCAGATCACCCCGCTCCTGGATGTGTCCGCACGCCTGGACCAACGGGGCGTTGCGCGGCGTCTGGAAGCCCCCTGTCGGGCGCAAGGGGGGCGAGCCTGCTCCGTAGGCGGCGTCGAAGGCAGGCCTGAAGCCTTGCTGCGCGTAAGGGCTGACAAAGGGCTTGGCCTGGGGGAGCCGTGCCGTGCTGCGCGGTTCCGGTTCCGCGGGCTGCTGCGGGGCTCCCGGAGCGAGATTTCCTGCCCAGGCTGCCATGGGGGGGGCGACGCCCGGGTCGAATGGCGAGGTCTGCGGACGCGCGGGGGCCTGGCGTTCGCTCGCTGAAGCCGAGGGACGCCCCTGCCCGGGAGCGAAGTGGCCGCCGGAGTGGCCCTGCGCGTTGGCCGCGAAAGGCCCGGGAGCCTGGATCGGCTGCTCATGGACCTGGGCAGGCCCCAGCTTCACGACGTTCACGTGCACCCCGCTCGTCGCGAAATCGCTGGGCCTCAGGGTGATGAAGGCCACGACCGCGCCGGGCGAGTTCACCTCCACCGTGACGGGGTTGCCCGTTCCGACGAGCCAGGCCGACGGCTTGCCGTCCACGGTCGCGCTGCCGGGGGAGGGGAGGGACGCCGCGAGCACGTTGGGGAACTGGACCCCGACGATTTCCCTCGGGGGATGGTCCAGACGCGCGATGGAGACGAGGTAGCGCCCTTGCGGAAAGGGGATGAGGTTCAACTCCGGCACGAGCCGGGGTTGGGTATGATGGCCTGGGGCGTGCGGAGAGTGGCTGGCGGAAGTGTCCATCATGCGCTCCTCGGGTGTCGGCTAGCGTTCGCGGATCGAGTCGTCAATGGCTCGCAGTATGGGGTAGAGCAGGTAGGTGATCACTTTGCGCTGCCCCACGGTGATGTTGGCCTCCAAGGTCATGCCCGGAATGAGCCTGAAGTCGCCGGGAAGGTTCCTGAGCTTCGTGATGTCGCTGATTTCCAGGCGTGCGGGGTAGTAGGCGGTCTGGCCGTGTCCGGCGGAGTCCTTGACGAGCGAATCCTCGCCCACGGACCTGAGCTTGCCGTACATGATGCCGTAGCGGTGGTACGGGAAAGCCTCCAGTTTCATCGCGGCGGGGTCGTTGGCCCTGATGAAGCCGATGTCGCGCGGTTCGATGTACACCTCCGCCTCAAGGGGCGACTGCATGGGCGCAAGCACGAGGATGGGCTCGCCGGATTTCACCACGCTGGAGCTCGGATACTTCTGAATGTCCAGAACCATGGCCTGCACCGGCGACGTGAGCGTGGAAAGCTCCCGCTGCCGGGTAGCCTTGGCCAGTTCGTTGCCGATGGCCTCCAGTTCCTTTTCGTTGTCGGCGATTTCCTGCGAGAGGCTGCCCTGGCGCTGTTTGACGTAGGCTTCCTTTTCCGCCTGGATCTGCAGCAACAGCTTCTTGGAGGCCTCCAGGTCCTTTTTGGTCCTCTCGTTGTTTGCGATCAGGTTGGCGTGGGCATTCTGCGCGTCGAGGTAGGAGAGTTTCGAGTCCACGCCCTGCTTGTACACCTCGGAACGCATGCCCAGGACCTCGCGGCCGATGTTTTCCTGGCGTGCCGAGGTGGCCACCTGCCGCTCCAGGGACTGGACGTTTCCGGAGATCTCCGAGATGCGTGAATCGAAACCGCGCAACCGGGCGCGGTATTCTTCCAGGCGGTCGGCGTGGAGCCGACGTTGCATGAACTGCTCGGAGGGTGAAGCCTCCGCGGAGGGCGTGAAGGGCGTGTCGGCGAGCTCGCTTCTCAGTCGGGACAGCACGAGGCGCGCGCGGGCCTGGTTGAAGCGCAGTTGGGCCTCGTTGGCCTCGGGGACCGTCGGGTCCAGCGTGACCAGCACCTCGTTGGGTTTGACGATCTGGCCGATGCGCACCTCGATCGACTTGACGATGGAGTCGTTGAGCGCGGCGATGGTCAGGCCCTTGCCCGGCGCCACGACCTTCCCCTTGGCGTTGACCACGATGTCCACATCGGCAAGGCAGGCCCAGAGAGTCAGGAAGGAGATCAGCGAGATCAGCGCTATGGTGGTGAGCCGCGCGGCCCTCGGCAGGGGCGCGTGCTCGATTTCGAGGTGGTCCGGCAGGAAATGGACCGCCTCCGGATAGACATCCAGAACGTTGTTCTTCTTCTCTATTTTCTTGGGAACGTTCGGGTCCATACTGTTCCGCTCATGCTTCAGGCGCGTTCAGCGACGCGCTCACGATGTGCCTGTTCTGTTTGTGCCACAGGTCCGCGTAAAGTCGGCACGTCCGGAGCAATTCATGGTGCGGCGCGTTGGCGATGAGTTTCCCCTGGTCCAGAACAACGATGCTGTGGGCGGAGGCCAGCATGGAGAGGCGGTGGCTCACGATGATCATTGTGCGTCCGTGCGCGATGCCGGCCAGGTTCGCCTGGATGATGGACTCGGACTCGGCGTCCAGGGCGCTGGTGGCCTCGTCCAGGATCAGGATGCGCGGCTGCATGAGCAGGGCGCGGGCGATGGCCATGCGCTGGCGTTGCCCGCCGGAGAGGTTCGCGCCTCCCTCCACGATGGCCGTGTCGTACCCCTGGGGCAGCCTCTGGATGAATTCGTCCGCTCCGGCGAGCCGGGAGGCCATGACGATCTCCTCGAAGGTGGCCCTGGGGTTGGCTGCGGCGATGTTCTGCCGGACGCTGCCCTGGAAGAGGAAGTTCTCCTGAAGGACCACCCCGATGGAGCGCCTGAGGTGGGAGAGTTCGATGTCGCGCAGGTCGTTGCCGTCCACGGCGACCCTGCCCCGTTGCACCGGGTAGAGCCCCTGAATGAGCCGCGTGAGGGTGGACTTGCCGGAGCCGGAGCGCCCGACGACGCCGATCACCGCCCCCTGCGGGATGTGCAGGGACACGTCCTCCAGCGCGGGCGGAGCGCCTGGCGCGTACTGGAAGGTGACGCGATCGATGGAGATGCTCCCCGCGATGGGGAGCACGAGCCCGCGCGAGGAGAGCGGGCGCTCCGTCGGCCGGTTCATGATCTCGCCCAGCATGGTGACCGAAAGCCCGATCTCCTGGTATTCGTGGATGATCGAAACCAGTTGCACGAGCGGCTCCGTCACCCGGCTGCCCAGCATCTGGAAGGCCACCACGGAGCCAACCGAGAGTTCGTTGTCGAAAATGAGCGTGGAGCCGATCCAGACGATGAGCAAGCCCGTGAGCTGTTTGAGAAATCCCGTGGACGAGGCGAGGATGGCCGATAGTTTCTGGACGCCGAACGAGGTGATCACCGACTTGGCGCTGGAGTTCTCCCAGGTCTTGGTGTGCAGTGGTTCCAGCGACAGTGATTTGATGGTGTGGATGCCGCGCACCGATTCCACAAGGTGCGAATTGCGCATCGCCTCGGCGCGGTAATGGGTCTTGAGTCTGGTGCGGAAGGAGCGCATGGCCAGGGCCATCATGCAGGCGATGATCAGGGCGATGCCCAGCACCACCGCCGTGAGAACCTTGCTGTAGAAGAACAGGAGCGGAAGAAGGACCAGCAGGATGGACATGTCCAGCACGGACATGAAAACGCGCCCGGTCATGAATTCGCGGATGCGGTCCTTCTGCGCGATGTGCTTGAGCAGCACGCCCGACGGCGTGTGGTCGAAGAAGTCGATGGGAAGCCGGAGCATGTGGTTGTAGACCACCTTGGCCAGCCTGAGGTCCATCTTGTTGGTGGCGAACAGGAGCATGTACCGCTTCAGATAGTTGAGCAGACCCTCGATGACGTAGACGCCGAGCAGGCCGACGGAAAGAACAGTCAGCGTCTGGACGCTCTGGTTGCCCACCACCTTGTCCAGCACGATCTGCATGTACATGGGGAAGGACAGGCTGAGCACGTTGGTGGCCAGCGTCGCCAGGGCGATGTCGCGGAACACCTTTTTCTGCCGGAACATCTCGGGGATGAACCAGGAGAGCCCGAAGGGCTGCTCTTCGTCCGTGAGGCTGTATTCCTTCTTGAGGAAGATGATCTTCCCGTCCCAGACGGCGTCCAGTTGCTCCCTGGTCCAGAACTGGAACTGCATCACCCCGCTGGCGGGGTCCACGTAGGCGATGTCGCCCTGGTCCTTGGCGCCTCGCACGCCGGAGAGGATGATGTAGCGCCCGTCGTTCAGGAGGGCGATGACGGGGTAGGCTTCCCCGAGGAGGAACAGCTTCTCCGACGTGAGAGTGGTCAATTTGCTCTTGAAGCCGTGCTCGCGGACGATCCTGAGCATGAGGGCGGGATCGATCGGCTCATCCGTGAGGGTGTATTTATGGACCAGGCTTTCGGGCGTGACGTCCTGTTGGTAGTGCCGCAGGACGAGGACCAGGCAGAGCAGGCCGGAGTTGGGTTGGTCGAAGGATACGGACATGAACGGCTTCCAGTCTGGGCTGCGTCGTTATTTTTTGAAGAACATGGAAACCATCCGGAATGCGGAACGCAGGATTTCCAGATATGCGCGGGGGAAGGCGCTTTCGAACTTGTTCTCGTCGTGCACGCCGCGCTGTCTGAACGTGATGTTGCGTTCCGTCCTGCCGTAGAGCGACGAAGTTCCGAAGTTGTGCTTCTCGAACACCGGCTCCGAGGGCGTCTTGGCGTTCTGTTCCTCGCCGTCCTGGCGGAACCTGAGGGAGACCGGTTCGTCGGGCGTCATGACTGGCTGGGAGGGGTTGGTGATGGGGCGTGGGAGTAGAGGCGCGGCCCGCCCATCAGCGGGGTTCCGGCCACGCTGACCTCCATGCTGTGGGGCAACCCGTCACGGTATTCGAGGGGAATCTCCCAGGTGAAGCCGCAGTAGCCGTCGCCGTGCCCGGCCTCCAGCACGTCCGCCCGGTAGCGATCCGCGCGCACGGTGAAATCCCGGTTGCCGTCCACCGTGATTTTCATCTCCAGGCGCCGCGTGGGGAAGGCCATGTGCAGCGCCCATCCGCTCACCGCGTCGTGCAGGATCGGGTCGAAATGGCCCTTGATGCCCGAGGACGTGAGCATGACGAACCGCACGCCGTGCAGCTCCAGGGAAAAGCCCGCCACTTCCGGTGGGCCGAAGCTGAGAATCCTTCGGTGCAACTCGTCAGGGGTGATGTCCGGGCGCAGCTGCACCATGGCCTGGTAGTCGGCCGTGGTCCGTTTCGTTCCCCCCCAGGCGTTTTCGGAGGCGGGGGGGACCCTGTCGGGCGATGTGAGCTGCCGGGCCATCTTGCAGAGGAGGGAATGCGCCATCCGGCGGGCGATCTCGGCGTAGACCAGGCGGTGCGATCCGGGGGGGACGGGGAGCCGGCCCACGTCGATGACGGGGCCCTCGTCGACCCTCTCGGTCATCTCATGGATGGTTGCGCCGAAGGTTTGGGCCTTCTCGTAGCAGGCCCAGGCCTCCGGGGCCGTGCCGGGATAGTCCGGCGTGGCCGGGTGGAAATTGTAGGCCCCGAGATCGAAACGGCGCAGAACATCGGCGGGGATGATCTCGTGGTGCAGATAGGAGAGCAGGCGCGCGCCTTGTCCCGCCTTTTCGATGGCGAGCCTGAGCGCGGAGAGGTGCCCGACCAGATGGACCTCGCAGCCCGCAGGGGCGTTGGCCTCGAGAACGCCCTTGAAGGTCGGCAGGTGCTCCGCGGCGCAGAGGCCGAAAACATCCATTCGCTTGTCCTGCATGATACGAGAGCCTCGCCACCAAACGCACGTACGGAGCTTGCCCGGAGGCCCTTGCGCCCTGCCGTGACAGGCGGCGCTAACTGAAGAAGTTGAACGTGGTTCCGCCGCTGCCGAAGAGCGAAGAGAAGTCCAGGGTGCTGCCCGACGACGCGAAGCCGCCAAAGAGGTTGCTGGAAGAGCCGCCGAAAAGCGAAGTCAGGTCGAGTCCCGTGCCGCCGAGCAAGGTGCTTCCGCTCCCGCCGAAGAGGGATGTCAGGTCGAGACCCGTGCTGCCGACCACGGTGCTTGTCGTGCCCTGACCGAACAGGGAACCCACGGTGAAGCCGGTTCCGCCGGCAACTGTTGAGGTGGTCCCGCCTCCGAAGAGGGATGTCAGGTCTAATCCCGTGCCGCCGGTCGTGGTGCTTGTCGTGCCCTGCCCGAACAGGGAACCCACGGTGAAACCGGTCCCGCCGACAACTGTTGAGGTGGTTCCGCCTCCGAAGAGGGATGTCAGGTCGAAACCCGAGCCGCTGGCCACGGTGCTGGACAAACTTGTGCCACCTAGGTTTGCGAACAGGCTGGAAAAGTCGAAAAGTCCACCGGTTCCAGACAATGTAGCCATGACCGTACTCCTGGTTTACGTCTATGGACCTGGTTTCGTTCTTGCGGGAATGCTGATAGCCGATTGAGCGTTCAAAGCCTACAAGATCGATTTCTTCTTTCCATACTCCCTTCCGGAGGCGTCGTCCAGTGCAAGTCCGACAATCCTATCATCCATACCGCATTGCTGCGGTCGGATATTCCGATGCGTTCAACTGGACCTTCATTCTCTTCCTATCGGCTCCATGAGCGGAATGTTTAGTCACGCGCCAGGGATAACGGAGGGGTGCAACATGGCGGCGACAAAACAAGCGGGCGGCTCGCCTTTTCTGGTCGAACCGCCCGCAAGCCGCGTCATTGCTTGGTACCGGGAGGGGGACTCGAACCCCCAAGGCCTTGCGACCGGCGGATTTTGAGTCAACCAAAATGGCCTGTTTCTACGTTTCCCATGTCATCCCTAGGACGGCCTAAGTCCTTGACTAAGCGGATTTTCGTCCCTATTCTCCTTTCGTCGGGATGAAAAAGGATGACCCCGGAAGTGGGGACAGTGTGGGGACAGATCGGCTGGCGGACATAGCCCTGACGGATACACAAGGCGACCGACTTTCCCTGGGGACAGAAAAGTGGGGACAGGTTCGCCCGGCGGATTTTCAATCTCACGAGGACCGGGCGGGAGAGGGCACAATGGGCGACAAGAAGACGAAGACTTTGCCTTTCGTGACGAGTGACAGGTATCCGGGTGTCCGTTACCGGGAGCATCCGCACCGGAAACACGGTGCGACCACCCCAGACAGGTATTACGCAATCAGATTCCAGGTGGACGGCCGCCGCGTCGAAGAGGGCCTTGGCTGGTCCTCTGAGGGCTGGAGCGAGAAGAAGGCCCTCGTGGAAATGGAGAAGCTCAAGACCGCCGCCAAGACTGGCGAGGGGGCTTCCTCCCTCAGGGAGAGGCGGGCCATCGCCAAGGCCAAGAGGGATGCCGAGGAGGCCGCCGCCGTCCAGGCCGAAAAGGACTCCCTGACCTTCGGCCAGTTCTTTGAGGGCACGTACATCCTCCAAGAAGTGGCCGATGGCAAAGCGCCCCGGAGCATCATCCGTGAGAAGCAGCTTTTCAAGAAGTGGATCGCGCCCGTGATCGGTTCCATGCCCATGAAGACCATCTCCCCGTTCCACCTGGAGCGCATCAAGAAGAACATCGCCGACGCGGGGCTCACTCACAGGACCGCGCAGTACACGCTTGCCATCGTCCGGCAGTGCTTCAACGCAGCCCGGCGTGCCGGGGCCTTCAACGGGGAGAGCCCCATCACGAAGATCAAGATGCCCTCTGCCACGGGCAACGCCCGGATGCGCTTCTTGACCCAGGACGAAGCCGGGAAGCTCCTGGATGCCCTGGCGGCAGGCAGGAGCCGAGACACCCACGACGTGTCACTTCTAAGCCTCTACACTGGCTTGCGCTCCTCCGAGTGCTTCAAGCTGAAGTGGGCAGACGTGGACCTTGAGGGGCGCGTCCTCCACGTCATGGACACCAAGAACAAGCACCCCAGGTCCGTGCCCATGCCGAACAACGTGGTCGCCATGCTCACCGGCCGCCGCCCCGACCCGTGCGACTTGGGAGAACTCGTTTTTGCGAACACCAAAGGCGAGGTGACGGCCTTCGTGTCCAACGCCTTCCGGCGGGCGGTCGAACACCTGGGCTTGAACGATGGAATCACCGACAGCCGCCAGAAGGTGGTGTTCCACTCGCTTCGCCACACGTGCGCTTCCTGGATGGTGCAGCGGGGAGTGCCGTTGTTCACCGTCGGGAAAATCCTGGGACACAAGACCTTGACCATGACCGAGCGCTATTCGCACCTCGCGCCGGACACCCTCCGGGCGGCCATCGACACCCTGGAGGCCGCCGCCACCTCCCCGGCACCCAAAGTCGTGGCGCTCCACGCCGGGTAGCCCATCTACCCCCACCACCTGAAAGGGCCGCCTCAGGGCGGCCTTTTTTTCTCATCCCATTTCATCCCGAACCATCCCATTTAAGGAACTTGGTTTAACTGAAATTCAAAATTCGGTTGACCATTTGAGTGGTCTGCCCCTATGGTCCTCGAAACATCAAGGAGGACTGCCATGCAGACCATCGTCACCGAGTTTCTGAACATCCCCCGTCTGGACCCCGGCCCGGTTCAGGACTTCATGTCCCGCCACGGGATCGCCTTCACCAAGCACGGCGTGGACACAGGCAAGGACTGGCTCATCAACACCGACAAGCAGCCCGGCATCCCGTTCGCCCTGGAGCCCATCCCGGCCGATGACCACGTTTCCCAGGCCATGGCCAAGGACGGCCACGTCATCCCCGTGGACTCCGAGCGTTACGTCGGGCTCGCGTCCGTCCTGAGCATCACGCAGGACGAGATGCGCCGGTTCGTGGACGCCGTGATCGAGTCCGGCAAGATCGACCTGGGCGTGGTCAACGAACAGGCGGCCCGCCTGGGCGGCGTCACCATCCACTTCGAGCCTTCCGAGGATGGCTCCCACGCCGTCAAGCTCGTGCCGGGCAAGCTGGATACCTTCGAGGCTCACCTGTGGTTCAAGGGCTTCATCGAACCGCTCATGAAGGGAGACCTCGACGCCATCCTCAAGCTTCGCCGCTGCCCGAATTGCGGCCTGTTCCTTCGGGTCAAAGACCCCCGCCGCATGTATTGCAGCGACAAGTGCAAGATGGCCGCGCACTACATCAAGACAACTCAGCGCTAAGAGCTAAATCGACAAGGGCAACGATCATCAACCAGCGCCATAGGCAAAACACAAAGACACAAAGCATCTAAGACACGAAGCAGCGAAGCCACAAAGCAACTAAGCAACATAGCAACCTCCAGGCAAAGGATTTGATTATGAACATCGTCGCAATGTAAGGGGCCGTGCAACGTCACGGCTCCTTTTGGAGATTGCCACATGAGCAGCAATAACAATTCCGCAACCGTCAACGTCGATGAACTTCTCGAAGCCCTGAAAGCGAAGTGGCCCTCGACCATCGTCGCGCGTTCCGAGTTCGGGCACTTCTCCGGCGGGCTCATTTCGCCGAAAACCTGCGCCAACGCCGACGCGCTGGGCACCGGCCCGGCCGGGCGCATCACGGCATCCGGTAAGGTCGCCTACCCCCTGGAAAGCGCTCTGGAGTTCCTGCGGGGCCGCCTGAAGCCCTCGACCAAGGACACCGCTCCTGCCCAGGAGGCCGCCGCAAAGGAGCGCGCCCGGCGCAAGGAGGCGGCCCATGTCTAAGCTCAACGCCATCCGTCTGGAGGCGCTTTACGGCTTCATGGACGGCCGCACCTGCAACCTCCTGGACGATCAGTTCTTCCGCGCAGTGCGCGACAACCTGGGCATCTCCAGGGCGGAAACCGACAAGATTATCGACGAACTGGCCGAAGCTGGCCGCGTCGAGTTGTCGGTCTCCTGCGACCAGTTCGTGACCTACAAGACGAACGAGGGGGCCACATGCGCCCGGTAGACTTTCTCAAGCTGTTCGTCCCCGAAGCGCTGGGGGAGGGCGAAGCGTTCCTCATCTGGACCATGGACCCCAACGGCGCGAAGCGCTCCTCATGGTTCCGCGACGCCGACAAGGCCGCCGCGTTCGCCAGGAGGTGCGCCGGAAAGGCAAACGTCTACTTTGCACCCAGCATCTTCAACGCGGGCTTGGGAGGCAAGCGGGGCGCCGTCCAGGACGTGATCGGCGTCAACGCCTTCGTCGCCGACACCGACATCGCCAACACCGCCCACGCCAAACCCGGCCTTCCGCCCGACCTGGACGCGGCAAAGGCCATCCTGGCGGCCTGTCCCTTGGCCCCGTCCGTCATCTGGAACACGGGGGGCGGCCTGCAAGCCGCGTGGCTCCTGCACGAGACGGAGTGGTTGAGCGACGCCACCCGTCCCCAGGTGGCCGCGCTGTCCAAGGGCTGGCAGATCATCTTGTCCAACGTGGCCCACCGGGCGGGCGGCTACGTCACCGACAGCGTGGGCTCGCTGGAACACGTATTCCGCGTCCCCGGCTCGATGAACTTGAAGCCGGAGTACGGTTCGCCCCGGCCCGTCGAAGTGATCGAGGCCCACCCCGAGAGGCGCTACAGCCTCGACGACATCCGCGAGTTCGCAGACCTCGACGGGCTCACCGAGGATGTGCCCACCCAAGCCGGGTTGCTGGACATCGTTCTGAGGCCGAACCCGGAGATCAACCGCGAGTTTCTTCAGGTGCTGCTTGAAGAAGACACCAAGTTTCGGGGCTCCTGGCACCGCACCCGCCCCGACATCCGCGACCAGTCGCTTTCCAGCTACGACTTGTCCATCTCCACGATTCTGGCCGGGTTCGGCCTGGAGGACCAGCAGATCGCGGACTACCTCGTGGTGTTCCGGCACATGCACGGCGGCCCCAAGGACCGCGCCAAGGCCTTGCGCCGGGACTACGTGAGCCGGACCATTCAGAAGGCCCGCAAGACCGTGGAGGCCCGCAATGCTGGTTGATGCCCAGGCTAGCCCCCTGGACGGCCACCAGGACGTTGTGGAGCCCCAGGAGGACGCGGCGTCCGAGCAGGAGATGGAGGACAGCAGGGGCGAACCGGAGGCCGGGGAGGGGAAGCAGGGAGCGCAGCAACTCAAGCTCGCTCGCCTGCTCGTGGCCCTCGTCGGCAAGGACAACCTCATCTTCAACGGCGGGGCCTTCTGGATGTGGAAGGGCAACGTCTGGGCCACCGTTGATGACCGGGAGATGAAGCAGCTCCTACACAAGATGCTGGCTGGCAAGCAGAAGGTCTCGAAGGGGCTGGTGGACGCAGTGCTCGACCTCGCCAGGACCGAAGCCTTCCGGCCCGGACACCAGTTCGACCAGGACAAGTCCGGCATCAACGTCCAGAACGGCACATTGCACTGGACCGGCCAGTGCTGGGAACTGCGCCCCCACTGCCGCGAGGACTTCCGCACGGCCATCTTGCCCGTGGTCTACGACCCCGTAGCCCAGGCGGTCAGGTTCAAGCTGTTCCTGGCGGAGATTTTCGAGCCGGACTCGGACAGCGCGGACAAGGCGCGGCTCATCATGGAGGCCATCGGCTACACGCTGACCACCTCCACCGAGTACGAGAGGTTTTTCGTCCTGACCGGCGACGGCGCGAACGGCAAGAGCGTTCTGCTCTACGTCCTGCGCGAGCTTGTGGGCAAAGAGGCCTGCTCCTCAGTTGCGCCGTCACAGTTCGAGCGCCTGTTCCAGCGCGCGTCCTTGCGCTCCAAGTTGGCGAACATCGTCACCGAGCTGTCCGTCGGAGAAAACCTCCCCGACGCCGCGACCAAGGCTATCGTGACCGGCGAGCGCATGTCCGCCGAGGTCAAATTCAGAGACCCGTTCGACTTCGAGCCGTTCTGCACCATCTGGTTGGCGACCAACCACATCCCCGGCACCAAGGACTTCAGCGAGGCCCTGTTCCGTCGGGCCGTCATCGTCCCATTTGGCCGCATCTTCGATCCGAGCGAGCAGGACCGGAAGTTGAAGTACACGCTGGTGGCCGAACTGCCCGGCATCCTCAACATGGCCCTGGACGCCTACGCCGGAGTGCTCCTCCGGGGCGGCTTCACCGAGCCCGCCAGCGTCCTGGAGGCCCTGAAAGCCTGGAAAGCCGACACAGACCCGGTGCGCGGGTTCGTCGCAGAAGAGGTGCTGACCTGCGAGGAGTGCAAGCGGGAAAAGCTCAACCGCTACGAGGTGGTGAAGGAGGCCGTTTCCGGTGGCCCCGACTCGAACAGCAGGTGCAACGACTGTTTCGAGGAGGGACACATCCTCTACAAGGCCTTTGAGACCTACTGCGCCAACACAGGCGTTCGCTTCCCGCCCAAGCGCAAAGAGTTCACTCAGCGGCTCGTCAAGCTGACTGGCGGCAAGCTGGACAGGGACAACACACGTCGCATGGTCCGGGGCGTTCAGCTTCGGAACCCGTTCGCCGGGTGAGGGTAGAGCAGTGACACGTGTGACACGTGTGACACGTACCCCCCAGATAAGGAAGTTGACTTTTCCCTCTTCGGGGGAGGGGGGAGAAAAATATATCCATCTAGGCGGTACGCGTCACACGTGTCACTCGCGTCACCGGCTCATCGTGACACCATGTGGAATAAAGGTGGCACCGCGCCCCCGGCCCGCCGCCCGCTGGAGCCCACCCCGCGCCTACCCCTCCCCCTCCCCCTCCCCCGTCGTGGAGCACGTGCGGATGTGCAATCCGCTGGTCATATCCATGTGGATGCAGCAACCGCGCTGCTTCAATGCCCTGCACCATCGCGCAAAGGGGCCGTTGTTCCCACCCTGTTCCCAAGCGTGGCGTGGCCGCGCCCCTGGACGCTAGACCCGGTACTGAATCAAGGCCCTCTCAAGGGGGCATAGGAGTGTTCGGAAATGGCTGGATACATTAGGCTTTGCGACAAGAACCCGGACCATCACGCCAGCCGGGGGAAGAGGTCGAAGATCGTCAGGGCGAAGCTGGAAGAGATGGTCGGCGGGAAGCCGGACTTCCACCAGCAGGTGTTGATTAGGAGCGTCGTGCCCCTGTGGTTGCAACTGGAGGCGTGGCGGCTGGCCTTCGAGGCTGGCGAGGAACTGAGCCCGGACTTCATGCGTGTGCAGGGTCAGGTCCGGGCCACCCTGGCGCAACTCCTGGCGACCGTGCCAGCCGCCAAGACCGGGACCATCAAGGCCGCGCCCAAGGCGACGGACTACTTGAGCCAACTCATGGATTGATGAATGGCAAGACCATCGAAGCAGACCACCACCGACACCCCGGCCAAGCCCCGGAGGCGCAGCGGCGACGAAATCCTGGCGTCCTGGCGCGAGCCCGGCGCGCAGGGGTTCTTCAACTGGCTTGCCGACGTGCGCCCGCAAATCCTTCACGCCGATGGCCGCTACCGCCCCGTTGTCCTGGAGCCCTGGCAGGTGGAGATCGTCACCGACGCCTTGGCCGCCGATGCCGAGGGCCAGTTCAAGCACAGCATCGCGCTCACCTGTATGCCCAGGAGGCACAGCAAGAGCACCCTGAACGCGCTCATCGTTTTGTGGCTAGCGACCAGCCGCGAGAACTGGACGGTCTCGCTCCTGGGCAACTCGGATGACCACCTTCTGCGCGTGCTGTTCGGCCTGCTCAAGCGCATCATCAAGAACACGAAGACCCTGGCCGGAATGATCGCGCCGGACAACATCCTTCAGCGCGAGATTCGCATCCCGCACCTGGGCAACGTGATCCAGGGATCGCCCGTGAACCTCGTCAACGCTTTCGGCGACCGCATCTCCACCATTTGGGCGAGCGACTTCCACCAAGCGGACAGCGAGGTCTTCGACGCGCTCCAAGGCAGCTTGTTGGACAGCCAGGGCACCCTGACGCTCCTGGACGCCAACGTGGACGGCGAGGGCGGCCCCGTCCACTCCCTCCAGGCCATGTCCGCGACGGACCCGCGCATTTTCTCCCGCCATGTGGAGTACGAGAGCTTCGAGGACTACTGCCAGCGCGCTCCGGCCTGGATCGACAGGGAGAAGGCCGCGCAGCTTCGCAGGACGCAGCTTGAGCACGCCTTCGCCCGCGACGTGCTGGGCAAGCGCAGCAGCGCCAGGAACGCCTTGTTCCCGGCCCCGGTCATCGAGCTTTGCCGCTGCCCGATGCCGCACCCCTTCCCGGCGGACAAGCTCCACGAGCTATTCGGCGGTCGCAGGCACGTGGTCGGCGCGGGCCTGGACCGCTCGAAGCGCATTTTCGGCGGCGACTCGACCGTCTGGACTGTGACCGCGAAGGTGGCGAGCACTGCATCCGATGGTGAAGCCGAGTATTTTGTCCTGCATCAAGCCGTGATCGAGCCAAACCTGTCCCGGTTCATCAAGAAGTGCATCGCGGATGACCACAAGCGCTACAAGCTCGACCAAGTTGTTTTGGAGAACTACGAGGTCAGCGACATTGCCCCTTGGCTTGGCGACCAGGGCATTCCCTACGAGGTATTGTCCGCCACCGCGACGAACCAGAACATCAGCTTCATTGAGTTGCACCGCATCGCCCGTGATGGTCGGTTGCACTTCTCGGATGCGCTGGACCGTCTCCCCATGGAGATGGGCACGTTCATCTACGAGGAGTTGCGCGACGGCAACTATCGTTTCGGCCATTCCTCGCAGAGGTTCCATGACGATTGCGTTTACAGCACGAACTGGAGCGTCTACGCGACCCGCGCCCGCATCCTGAATCTTTACAGCCTGCCGCGCCTTGTGTGTACCAACAAGAGCCAGCGGCGCAGCCTGTGCTTTTTGATGAACGGTGACGCGGAGTTGCTTTGCAGGCACGAGTGCCGGGCATTTCATGAGGTGGAGACCATGTTCCGCAGCTTCCGCCGCGTGAGGATGGATGACGAGATGACGTTGCCCGCCTTCTTCAACGCCTACGTGCGGGTTGATGGCCCGCGTGTGTATCAGAACGTCTAGGAGCCCATGACCATGTTGTTCAACGACACGACCGCCGCAATCGCCAAGGCTATCTTCGACGGCCATATTAGTCAGGTGACGCAGGCCAGGAAGCAGGATGCGGCCAAGCGCCTGGACTACTACCACGACGGCCAGCTTGAGCACTTGAAGACCATGCTGGAGCAGCGGTTCGCCCAGCCGGAGAAGTTGACGCCGTTGTTCATCAACGTGGTGAAGAAGGTGGTGGACCTCCGGGCCATGGTCTACACCGAGGAGCCGAAGCGGCAGATCGACGGCACCGACGCGGACAAGGCCCTCTTCGCGGAGATCGTGGAGGACGCGGCCCTGTCCACGAGGATGAAGCAGGCCTCCAGGCTGGTGAAGCTCTTGAAGACGGCCATGGTGCGCCCGGTGTGGCGCAACGGCCGCCTGGACCTGGACCTTCTGACCGGCGACATCCTGGACGTGCAGGTGGGCGACAGCCCCGAGGACATCACCGCCATCTGCGTCTCGCACTTCCCGGAGGCGGGCCGCACCGAGGAGATGACCTACAGCGTGTGGACGCCTACCACCTGGGAGCGCTTGGACTACCGGGGCCGCCACCTGGACGGGGGGCCGAACCCGTATGCCCCCGTGCTGCCGTTCGTCGCCCTCCACGACCGCGCGCCGACCGACTCCTTCTGGCTCCCCGGTGGGGATGACCTGATCGTCGCGCAGGAGGCCATCAACAACATGCTGGTGGGCCTGCTCCAGACCGTGGACGCTCAGGGCTACGGCCTGGGCTTCGTGCGCGGGGCCGGATCGGGCGGCGGGCAGTTGCAGGCCGGGCCGGGCAGCTTGATCGAGCTTCCCGAGGGCGGCGAGGTGGGCTTCGCCGCGCCCCAGGCTCCCATTGAGGAAGTGACCGGGGCCATCGACAGGATCATCAAGTGGCTGGCGGTGAGCAACGGCCTCCCGGCGGCCTCCCTGAGCACGGACCCCACCGAGGAGTCCGGCGTCTCGAAGATCGTCGGCAACAGGGAGTTGGAGGAGCTTCGCCGGGATGACGTGTCCCTGTGGCGCACCTACGAGAAGCGCCTGTTCCAGGTCATCCGGCAGGTGTGGAACCACCACAACCCCACCCGCAAGCTGTCCGAGGCCGCCACCTTGGCCGTGGACTTCGCGGACCCGAAGCCCGCCGTCTCCAGCCTGGATCAGGCCAAGGAATGGGAACTGCTCATCGGCCTGGGGCTCATGAGCCCCGTGGACGCGGCCATGGAGCGCAACCCGGACTTGTCCACCAGGGAAGACGCGCTCGCCTTCCTGCTCACGGTGCAGCAGGAGCGGGCGGCGCTCACCGAGAAAGTCATCTAATCGCCGCGAGGCGTAAAAATCGGAGGTCACATGGCTGAGAATGACTCTAACCCTCAGAATCAGGATGACAAGGGAATCTCCGGGAGCGCCCCCGACAAAGGCGAGCAGATGATTCCGAAGTCCCGGTTCGACGCGGTGAACAACGCCAAAAAGCAGGCGGAAGAGACCCTGGCCGGTCTCGTGCAGGAGCTTGTGGAGGACATCCCGGAGCAGTTCCGGTCCTTGGTCCCGAGCATCGCCCCGGCCGAGCAGATCAAGTGGATTCGCTCCGCGCAGAAGACCGGCCTGTTCACCCAGAAAGCCGACGCATCCGGCCCCGACTCGAAGAGGCCCGGCGGCAAGCAGCCCACCAACTACAACGACATGAGCGCCACCCAGAAGATGGCGCACGGCTACTCGAAGTAGCCCAAGGAGACCACCACCATGGCCTTGACCCTCATCGAAGACGCCAAGCTGGCGGAAACCCCGCTCCAGGCGGGCGTGATCGAAACCATCGCCAAGAACAGCGGCGTGCTGGAGCGCATGCCGTTCCTGGCCGTGAGCAGCAACAGCTACACCTACAACAGGGAAGAGGCCCTTCCCGGCATCGCCTTCCGCGCCGTGGGCGAGGGCTACACCGAGAGCACCGGCGTGGTGAACCCCGTGACCGAGGTGCTGTCCATCCTGGGCGGCGTCTCGGACTACGACCGCGCCCTCGTGAAGACGCAGGGCAACGTCAATGACCTCCGGGCCGTTCATGACGCCATGAAGGCGAAGGCGGCCTCGCTCAAGTTCACCCGGACCTTCTTCAACGGCGACTCCCTGGCCAATCCCAAGGAGTTCGACGGCCTGGCCAAGCGCCTGACCGGCGCGCAGTCCATCGTCATGGGCTCCAGCGACGGCGGCGACGCCCTGACCCTGGCGAAGCTGGACGAACTGCTCGACGCCGTGACCGGCGGGGCGGACGCCCTCTTCCTCAACAAGCGCCTGCGCCGGAAGGTCTCGGACCTCGTGCGCGCCGCCGGGCAGGCCACCGAGATCGTCTCCGACGCCTTCGGGCGTCAGTTGACCGCCTACGCGGGCGTGCCCCTCGTGATCGTGGAGGGAGACGAGACCGGGGCCGACATCCTGGGCTTCACGGAACCCGACCTGGACAACGGGGACAAGAGCGTGACCGCCAGCATCTACGCCGTGAAGTTCGGGGCCAAGGAGTTCGTCTCCGGGCTCCAGTGCGGCGGCGTGGATGTGATCGACCACGGCCTGTACGCCGGGGGCACCGCCTACCGGACCATGATCGAGTGGATCGTCGGTATCGGCCTGTTCCACCCGAAGGCCGCCGCCCGCCTCAAGGGCATCAAGAACGCCTAGCCCTGCCGGGCCGGGGAGACCCGGCCCGCCTCATCCAGGAGGATGCCCATGTTCGACTCGACCTTCATCATGAAAGACGCCGGGCTCGTGTCCGGCAGTGGCGCGGCCCTCGTGGGCGGCTCCGCGAAGATCGCCAGCATCGGCACCGGCCGCGTGGACGCGCGCCTCGTGGTGGACGTTACCGCCCTGGAGATCGCCTCCAACGATGAAGCCTACGCCATCGCCGTGCAGGGCTCCGACACCGCCGACTTCTCCACCGGGTCGCCCAAGATCGAGGAGCTTGCCGTGCTCAACCTGGGGGCGGCCGAAGTGATCGGCGGCAACCAGGACTCGACCACGGGGCGCTACGAGCTTCCGTTCTCGAACGTGAAGGGCGGCGTGGCCTACCCCTACGTGCGCGTCTTCACCACCGTGGCCGGGGCCGTCGCCACGGGCATCAACTTCACGGCCCGCATCGAGCCGTAGGCCTTCGCTTCATCGCGCAGCGCCTATTGGCACTGACCTTGACGCGGCCCGCCTGCACCCTCGGGTGTTCGCCGGGCGGGCCGCAAGGCGCGGGGTTCACCTTCCCCCAGGAAAGGTCAGGCCCGGCCCCGCCGGGGGCCGTCAACGCGGCACGGACGAGCCGCCCCGGCGAATTTCACAAGGAGGCCACATCATGGCCGTGACGAAAGGAACGAACAGCTACGTCTCGCTTGAGGAGGCGACCGAGTACATGGAGGCCCGGCCCCATGCCGAGGCCTGGGTGGGCGCGGATGACGAGGCCAGGGAAAAGGCCCTCCTGCACGCCTGCCGCCTCATGGACCTGACTCTCGTCTGGAGGGGCGTCCAGGCGGTGCAGGGCCAGCCCTTGGCGTGGCCGCGCGCCGGGCTCACGGGCATGGGCGTGGACTCCACCAGCGTGCCCGTCTCCGTCCGGCTCGCGCAGGTGGAGCTTGCCCTTGTGGTGTTGGGCAGCGACCCGATGACCACGCCGGACACCTCCGGGGTCAGGCGGGAGAAGGTAGGCCCCATCGAAGTGGAGTACCGGGGATCGGGCGTCATGAAGGTCATCCCGGAGCCCGTGTTCGCCTTCGTGGCGGCCTACGCGCGCCGGGCGGCCGGTCTCTCCACGCTGGAACTGCTCAGGTAGGCCGCCCATGAGCCGCAGCAGCCGCGTCCGGGGCGTCCACTACCAGACCATACCCGGAGACCTCATCGTCGGTCCTCCGGGGCCTTCCGGCCCGCAGGGGCCGCCAGGAGCGCCGGGAGCAGCCCAGGCCGATGAAAGCGCCGTGACCCTCACCAGGGACGCGCAGGGGCGCATTGAGGCCGTCACCCGCGACAGCGGCAAGTCCGTCATCATCACCAGGGACGCGGACGGCACCATGACCGGCTTCACCCGCAACGGGAAGGCGTTCGTCATCGTCCGCAATCCGGCTGGACAGATCGTCCGCGTGGAGCCCGCAGCATGATCGACTCCACCTTGAGGTTCACGCACGAAGTGGACCAGCGGGCAACGGCCCTTGCCGAGGAGATGGTCCGGGAACTGGAGGCCGTGCGCTCGCGGATCATCGGCAGGCTGGCCGCGCTCCAGGACGAACACCTGACCGGCAAGGACAGCTTCCAGGAGGAGGCCTACGCCCGCCGGAAGGCCTACCTGACGGCGCAGCAAACCGAGATCGAGTCCATCATCTCCGAGGTCATGGCGGCCAACGCGGACCACCTACGGGAGGCTGGCGCGGACGTGATTACGGCCAGCGCGACGCAGACGGCCACGGTGTTGAACGCCATGGGCGCGGGCGTCGTGGTGGACCTGGGGCCGAAGCTCGTCAGGAGCTACGTGGAGCGCTGGTTCGAGGCCCACACCGTGGACGGGCTCACCATCAAGAACTTCCTGAACAAGCTCCAGGCCAGCACCGTGGAGCGGATCGTCAGCGCAGGCCGCCGCGCCTTGATCGAGGGCATGGGCACCCAGGCGACGGCCCGGCTCATCCGCAAGGAGGGCATCGAGGGCAGCGTGCCGGGCCTGGAGGGCTTGGCCCGGACGTGGCTCTTGAGCGCGTCCAACTACGCCAGGGACACCGTGATCGAGGAGCAGTTCTCGGACGTGCTCACCGGCTGGGAGCGCGTGGGCACGCTGGACGGTCGCACCTGCATCCGGTGCGGCCCGAAGGACGGCATGATCGTGAAGGCTGGGCAGCCCAGGACGCCCTTGCCTGAGCATTGGAGGTGTAGGTGCATGTGGCTCCCGCGCACGTCCCTGAGCGGAAAATTCCCCCAGGTGGAGCGCCCCGCAACGAAACATGATGCGCGCACCGTCCATCACCGGGACGGCTCGACCTCGACCAAGTTCACCGTGTCCGACGTGGAGTTCACCAGGGAGAACTACTCGCAGTGGCTCAAGCGTCAGGCCGTGGAAGACCCGGCCTTCGTGCGCCGCGTGCTTGGCCCGGCCCGGTTCGACCTGTTCCGCGCCGGGAAGCTGTCCCTGGACCACATGAGCACGAGCGGGCGCATCCTGCGCCTGAGCGAGTTGGAGGTGTAGACCATGGCGGACCTGAGCAACATCGACCTGCACGACCTCGCCGGGCACCTCGAAGAGGCGCTTGTCCACCACGGGGTGAACTCCATGGAGTTGGCGCGGCGCTCAGGCGTCGGACAGTCCACGCTCTCGCGCATCCTGAGCGGCAAGCAGAAGCACACGAAGACGAGCGTGCTGGCGAAGCTCCTACCGTTCTTCCTGGCGAAGAGGCGGCCGTCATGAGGGAGTGGCGCTGCCCGTGCTGTCAGCGGCTCCTCTTCCGGGGGGCCATCGTCCGCGTGCAGGTGAAGTGCCCGCGTTGCCGGTCGCTCACGGTGCTGGAGGCTCCGGCGGAACCCGCCACGTCCACGGTCAAGTCCGTGGTCATCCCCCTGCGCCCCGGCAAGGAGCGCGTCGCGGTCAACGGGTAGGCCCGCCGTCCTGTCCCTCCCCGTCATCACGGTCAACAACGGAATCGTCGTCACCACCTCCAGGGAGGTGGCGAAGCACTTCGACAAGAGACACGACGACCTGCTCAGGGCAGTTAAAAACCTTGAATGTTCTGAGGGGTTTCGACTCCGCAATTTTACGGAGTCCTCCTACCTCAACCAGCAGGGCAAGTCTCAGCCCATGTATGAGATGACCCGCGACGGCTTCAGCTTCCTGGGTATGGGCTTCACCGGGGCGAAGGCGGCCCGGTTCAAGGCGGCTCTGCCCCCCCCCATTCCCCTCAGAATCGCCCGCCATCACGTGCTTTCTGCTTAGAATAATACGGCTTTTATGCTTGCACACCCTCCCGCATGTGGTATCCCTCCAGGCAAAACACGGAGGGCATCCACATGGACATGAGCATCATCTTCGACACGCTGGCGGAAGAGTTCGTGGAGATCGTGAAGGCGGCGGCGCAGGGCGACACGGCCAGGGTCAAGGAACTGGCCGGGCAGATCAGGGAGACGGCGGGGGAGATCGAGGCCGGAAGCACGGCTTAGGTGCGAAAATCGTTCAACCAAGTCACGCCTTTTTCAAGGCGAAGTGGGAAGCCCCGGCCATGAGTCGGGGCTATTTCGTTCGTGGCCATTTAACTTGCCCGGTGCGGCACTCGTTGTAGGGCGAGAAAATTCCAAATTTCCACTTGTCCAGAATCGTTTACCCGAGGTAAGAGTAAAGAGAAAATAATGGAAACTCTGGAGAATAGCATGGACGCAGAACTTGCTAGACTAACAAACGAGGCGCTACTAACAGAGCTAGAATCATCAAAAAACATCATTAAGACGCTGGAGAATGCACTTGCTGAATCTGCAAGCATCTTTAGCAAGGCGAGGGAGGCAGAGTTGGTCATTGAGTACTTAAGAGAAAAGCTTAGAGATAAAGACGTCAAAGAGCATGTCATGTGTCACGACATAAGGAATAGCATAGCTCCACTTGTGCAGATACCAGAAGTTATAATTGAAGATGTGACATTATCAGAAGAACAGGCAGGGCTTCTAAGCTCTTTGAAGATCAGTGCCCAACGAGCGCTCAGGATTTTAGATATCCACTTGCTCAGCGCCAACATTAGCAGGGGCGTCTTGAATTGTAAAATGCACAAGGTTGATATGTACAGCATTGTTATAGGTGTAGCTGGCCACATGGAGTCAACAGCAAAATTAAAAAATGTGTCCATACGGACGACTTGCAGTATGCCAAACAACAGTCAAGAATGCTACATTCCTTGCATGTGTAATGAGGACATCATGTTTAGCGTTTTGAGCAACATAATTCTTAACGCAATAGAAGCATCTCCAAATAATTCTGAAGTCTGCGTCACGATAAAGTCAAATGAGGTGCAAGAGGTTTCTGTCTCAAATACTGGCGAAGTGCCAGATTCGATTCGGAGCGTGTTTTTTGATAAGTATGTCACTTCGGGGAAAGCAAGTGGAACAGGCATTGGAACATATTCTGCAAAGCTATTCACTGAAGCGCAAGGCGGGAACATATTTCTTGATACATCAAAGAGCGGATTGACAACAGTCACCCTGATGTTTCCCAAGCCTAGCGTTGAAAAAGACTAGACCCACTTCGCCATCTACTTGTTCGCCACCTGGAGCCGGAGGAGCGCGTCATGCTCCCGCACCAAGGCCATGGCCTCCTGCCGCTGGTGGGGCAGCACCGGCCCGTCAAACCGCAGGAAGAGGCCCCCGTCCCGCCCGATGGTCGGGATCGCGTAGAACCGCTCCCGGAGGGCGCGCAGGGGATCGAACAGGGAGGGCATGGACACGACGTGGCGGCGGGCGGGGAGGGCGGTCAATAATCTTTGCCTTTTTCATCCCTGGCGTGCCCACTCCGAAAGTGGGGACAGGGTGGGGACAGCTGCCGGAGCGGGGACAATTCCAAAGAAAATGGGGCCTACGGTTCGCGCCGTAAGCCCCTGTTTTTCTTGTGGTACCGGGAGGGGGACTCGAACCCCCAAGGCCTTGCGACCGGCGGATTTTGAGTCCGCTGCGTCTACCAATTCCGCCATCCCGGCACGGGTCTGTTTACCTAGGTCAAGCTCGAGCCTCTGTCAAGAATCGCTTGAGCTTGCGCCCGGTTGCTGGTAGCCCGGATGCCCCATGGACATGCCAGTCGGAACCCTCGCCAACGCAGGCGCCATCGTGGCCGGGAGCCTCGTGGGGCTGCTCATGCACGGCCGTTTCCCGGAGAACGTCAAGAAGATCGTCTTCCAGGGGCTGGGGCTGGCCGTCCTGGTCATCGGGCTCCAGATGGCCTTGGCCTTCGACCGTCCGCTCCTGATGGTCTTCAGCCTGGTGCTGGGGGGCATCTGCGGCGAGCTTTTGCGCATCGAGGACCGCCTGGAGTCCATGGGCGAACGCCTCAAGGCCCTGGCCCGTTCCCGCAACGCCCTCTTCACCGAGGGCTTCGTGGCCGCCTCGCTCATCTACTGCGTGGGCTCCATGGCCATCCTGGGCTCTATCGACGACGGCCTGCGCCAGGACCCCACCATCCTCTTCACCAAGGCCACCCTGGACGGCTTCGCATCCATCCCCCTGGCCTCCACCTACGGCGTGGGCGTGATGTTTTCGGCCGTCCCCATCCTGCTCTACCAGGGGGCCATCACCCTGGCGGCGGGCAGCGTGCGCGAGTTCGCCACGCCCCAGCTGCTGGCCCAGCTCTCCAGCGTGGGGGGCTTCCTCATACTCTCCATCGGCGTGAACCTCCTGGGGCTGGCCCGCATCAAGGTGGGCAACCTCCTGCCCGCCCTGGCCTGGGCCGCGGCCTTGTGTTTCACACCCATTTGAGCCACAACCGGGGCCGCCATGCACGAAATGTCCATCGCCCAGTCCATCCTGGACATCGTCCAGCAGGAAATGGAGAAGAACGGCCTGACCCGGCTCATCCGGGTCAAGGTCAAGTTCGGCCGCCTCACCAACACCGTGCCCGAGGCCCTGGACACGGGTTTCATGGCCCTCACGGCCCAGACGCCCCTGGAATCGGCCGTGTTCGAGCTGGAAGAAATCCCCGCCCGGTACCGCTGCTTCAAGTGCGCCGCCGAGTTCACGCCCGAGGGCACGAACCGGCTGCTCGTCCCCTGCACGGCCTGCGGCGAGGAATTCGGCCACGCCGTGCTCTCGGGCAAGGAACTCTACATCGACTTCATCGAAGCGGAGTGAGCATGAAAGTATCCGTGATCCGCAACGTCCTGGAAGCCAACGACCGCCTCGCCGGCGAACTGCGCGAGATGATGGCCGCGCGCGGCATCCTCTCGCTCAACCTCATGAGCTCCCCCGGCGCGGGCAAGACCAGCCTCCTGGAGCGCACTCTGCGCGACCTGGCCCCCGAGTTCAAGATGGCCGTCATCGAGGGCGACCTCCAGACCGACAACGACGCCCGCCGCGTGGCCGCCACCGGCGCGCAGGCCGTGCAGATCAACACCGAGGGCGGCTGCCACCTCAACGGCTCCATGATCCTGGAGGCCCTCAAACAGCTGGACATCGAGGGGCTGGACATCCTCTTCATCGAGAACGTGGGCAACCTGGTCTGCCCGGCCGAGTTCGACCTGGGCGAGGACGCCAAGGTCACGCTGCTCTCCGTCACCGAGGGCGACGACAAGCCCGAGAAGTATCCGCTGATGTTCAACCTCAGCTCCGTGTCGTTGCTCAACAAGGTGGACCTTTTGCCCTACGTGGACTTCGACATGGAGCGCGCCGAGGGCTTCATGCGCGCCCTCAACAAGGACATCACCGTTTTCGGCGTGTCCTGCCGCACCGGCGAGGGCCTCGATCCCTGGTACGACTGGCTGCGCGCCAGGCGCGCCGCCAAGAAGCGCTAGGGGAGGGCGGTCCACCAGCGCCGGGGCGGGCCATGGACTTCCGGGAACTCCTGCTCGTCTCCCTGGCCTCTTCGGCCGTGCTGGGCTATGCCCTGCTGCTGGCCGTGGGCGTGGGGGTTGTGGTGCTCGTCCACAAGCGGGAGACCCTGCTGCGCGGGGCCGCGACCCGGCACGAACGCCTCTGCCGCAGGCTGCGCGAGAAGTCCCTGGAGCGCCGCAAGCTCTTGGTGCACAAGGCGCAACGGCGCAACATCAAAGAGTTGGCGTCCCTGGTTCGCGCCGGTCTGAAGAGCCGCCGCCGCGAGCTGTCCCCCTGGGCGCGCCACGAGGCCGAGTCTCTGGCGCGCGAGGCCGTGGACGGGCTCGACTTCGAGAGACTCCACGCCCTGCACTCCCTGATCGAGGGCAGCGCGCAGGACGGGCTTTCCCGCGAGCTGGAGCGCTTCCTCCGGCAGGAGACGTGACCATGGCCTTTTCCGAACGCGTGGGCCGCTTCATCGGCAGGCTCATGAGCACCCTGAAGAGCGAATCCGCCGAGTGGCAGAAAGCCAACCTGCCCGAGCTGGACAAGCTCCAGCACGACAGGGAGGTGGCCCGCCTGGAGCTTAAGCACAACCTGGAATCCATGGACATCCGCTTCCGGGAGGAGCGCAACCGCATCCGCCTGGAAGAAGAACGCCAGACCACCCAGTTCGCCGAATTTCTCGACAGCATCGACGAAATGAAGGTCGGCATGCTCGATACCTACGCCTCCATGCCCAAGCCCATCGCCTTGATGATCCACCACCACGCCTCGGAACTGCTCAAGGAGGCCTGGTTCAGCGAGGACGCCCGGGAGCGCCTGCGCAACCAGTCGCGCTTCACCGACCTGATGCTCACCATCACCCAGGACCTCTCGGAACTGGGCGGTGAGGCGTCCCCCAAGGCCCTGCCCGAGAAGACCCTGGCCTTCATCCAGAACCGCCTGGACAAGTGACGGCCCCCGACATCCGGCGATCCGCCGGGCGTGCGCGCCCTTGGGGCAATCTTCTATTGCCCGAAGCATCCGTTTGAAGATAGTGATGTCCTACGCTCGGCGTCCGTGCGGTCGCGCGTCCTGCCTGGGCGCTGTCTCTGCGTCGGTCGCGCCTCGGGCGCGCCAGTTTCCGGGAGGCCAGCATGGCGTCGGACGGCAAAGGCTCCCGCGAGCCGGATTTCGCTTCCCTTTTCGACCTGGACGAACTCCAGCGCATCCAGGACGCCTTCGCTCAGGCCACGGGCGTGGCCTCTCTCATCACGCTTCCCGACGGCACGCCGGTCACCCGGCCCAGCAACTTCTGCCGTCTCTGCAATGACATCATCCGCCGGACCGAAAAGGGCCGGGAGAACTGCCGCCGCTCCGACGCCTGCCTGGGCCGCCACGACCCCGCCGGGCCGGTGGTGCAGCCCTGCCTGAGCGGCGGCCTCTGGGACGCGGGGGCCAGCATCCATTTGGAAGGCCGCCACGTGGCCAACTGGCTCATCGGGCAGGTGCGCGACGAGTCCCAGGCGCTGGAGGGGCTGCTGGCCTACGCCGACGTCATCGGTGCGGATCGGGAACAGTTCCGCGAGGCATTGGCCGAGGTGACCGTGATGTCCGAGGGGCAGTTCCGCAAGGTCGCGGAGGCCCTGTATCTGATGGCCAACCTGTTTTCGCGCCAGGCCTACCTGATCCGTCGCCAGGAGGACCTGCTGCGCTCCAGCCGTGCCGTGGCCCTGCGCCATCTGGAAAGCGAGAGGAAGTTCCGCACCATCTTCGATTCCGTCACCGAATGCCTTTTCGTCCACGATCCCGAAACAGGGGCCATCCTGGACGTGAACCGCCGCGCCTGCGAGGAATACGGCTACGCCAAGGAGGAAATGCTCCGGCTGGACGTTTCGATGCTGAGTTCCGGCGTGCCCCCGTACGATCAGGAGCACGCGCGCCGGTTTATGGAGCGCGCCGCGCGGGGAGAGCGGCAGCGCTTCGAGTGGAGGGCCAGAAGCCGCGACGGCAGCCTGTTCTGGCAGGAGGTGAGCATCCGCAGGGCGCGCATCGGCGGCGCGGACCGCCTGCTTGTCTCGGCCCGCGATATCACCGCCAACAAACAGGCCCAGGAAGACGCCCAGCGCGAGAAGGCCTTCACCGACGCCATCATGGACAGCGTTCCGGGGCTTCTCTACCTCTACGACGCCGAAGGTCGCCTCGTGCGCTGGAACAAGAAGCACGAAGAGCTCACGGGCTATTCCTCCGAGGAACTCTCCCGCATGACCCTGATGGACTGGTACAAGGACGATCCTGTCGAGATGGAGAAGATCCTCAAGGCCGTGGAGCGCATCGGCGTCGAGGGCTTCTCCGCGACCGAGGGCAACCTGCGCAACAAGGACGGCAGCCATCGGCTCTACTACTTCACTGCCGTCCCCCTGACGCTGGAGGGCAGGAGCTATTTCGCGGGCATCGGCATCGACATCGCGGAGCGCAAGCGTTTGCAGGAGTTCATGGTCCAGACCGAAAAGATGATGTGCATCGCCGGGCTCACCGCCGGAATGGCCCATGAGATCAACAACCCTCTGAGCGGCATTCTTCAGGGGCTGCAGGTGCTCCAATCCCGGCTTTTCGGGGATTCGGCCCGCAACAGGGAGGCCGCCTCCCACTGCGGCTGCTCCCTGGAGACCCTGCGCGCCTACCTGGGCCGCCGTGAACTCGACGCCATCATCACCGGAATCCGCGATGCCGCGGCCAGGGCGGCGCGCGTGGTGGCCAACATGCTGGAGTTCTGCCGGCGCAGCGAATCCCACCTCGCCCCCTGCGACGTGCGCGTGCTCCTGGACAAGGCTGTCGAACTTTGCGCCAGCGACTACGACCTCACGAAGAAATTCGACTTCCGCAACATCCTCATCGAGCGCGAATACGCCCAGGATCTGCCGCTCGTGCCCTGTACCGCCACACAGTTGGAGCAGGTGTTCATCAACCTGCTCAAGAACGCGGCCCAGGCGATGAGCCGGAGCCCCCGCGACGGCAGGCCCCCGCGCATCACGCTGCGTGCCCGGGGCGAGGGGGAATTCGTGGCCGTGGAAGTGGCGGACAACGGCCCGGGCATGAGCGAAGAAGTGCGCGGGCGCGTCTTCGAGCCCTTCTACACCACCAAGGCACCGGGCGAGGGCACGGGACTCGGGCTTTCGGTGTCCTTTTTCATCATCACGGAGGCCCACAAGGGGGCGATCGAGGTGGAATCCTCCCCGGGGCGCGGCGCCCGCTTCATCGTGCGCCTCCCCTGCGTCCCTGCCTGAGCGGGGCGCGCAGAGCCGCCGGGTGGGGCCTCCCGGGCGTCCCCCCCCGCGCCAACCCAGTCCGTGCACGGTCGCGACCGTCCTTTCACCGTCCCCCGCAGTGCCTGTCTCTTCCCTCCTGCACGAAAGACTTCGACCTTTTCCGCGCGTCCGTTGCGAGCTGTTCGCTACAGGGGTCATTTTGCCACAGGCCGTGACGATTTCGCGGTCATTTTGCCACCAATATCCCAACTGCTCGTATCGACGTATTAATTTGTCCGCATAGGCTGCGCTGGGAGCATTCCGGTGTCCCCTTTGGGCATGCCGCCTGGACGTTGGGATGCGCCGGGAGAGCCCCGCATGGACGTCCATCTGTCAACATGCTGAAATCATGTGTTTTTCAAGTTGGCCTGAAACTTGCCTCTTGGGGTTCGACACGGGCACAGGCCCAGGACCGCAACCCCAACCCAAGGAGAAGCAAGTCATGGCCGTCATCGAACAAGTCTACGGTTTCTTCATCCCCAGCGTTACCCTGATCGGCATTGGCGCTTCCAAGCAGATCCCCGAGAAGATCAAGGCTCTCGGCGGCTCCAAGCCCCTCATCGTGACCGACATGGGCATCGTGAAGGCCGGCATCTGCAAGCAGATCACCGACCTGCTCGACGCGGCCAAGATGGAGTACGTGGTCTACTCCGACACCATCCCCAACCCCACGGACGAAAACGTCCACGCGGGCGTCGAGGTGTACAAGAAGAACAAGTGCGACTCCCTGATCACCCTGGGCGGCGGCTCCTCCCACGACTGCGGCAAGGGCGTGGGCCTCGTGGTGGCCAACGGCGGCAAGATCCACGACTTCGAAGGCGTGGACAAGTCCACCAAGCCCATGCCTCCCTACCTGGCCGTGAACACCACCGCGGGCACCGCCTCGGAAATGACCCGCTTCTGCATCATCACCGACCTCTCCCGCCACGTGAAGATGGCCATCGTGGACTGGCGCGTCACCCCCAACATCGCCATCGACGACCCCATGCTCATGGTGGGCATGCCCCCGGCCCTCACCGCCGCCACCGGCATGGACGCCCTGACCCACGCCGTGGAAGCCTACGTCTCCACCATCGCCACCCCCATGACCGACGCCTGCGCCGAAAAGGCCATCGAGCTGGTCTTCAAGTACCTGCGCAAGGCCGTGGCCAACGGCCGTGACGTGGAAGCCCGTGAAGGCATGTGCTTCGCCCAGTACCTGGCCGGCATGGCCTTCAACAACGCCAGCCTCGGCCACGTGCACGCCATGGCCCACCAGCTGGGCGGCTTCTACGACCTGCCCCACGGCGAGTGCAACGCCATCCTGCTGCCCCACGTGGAGCAGTTCAACCTGATCGCCAAGGTGGAGCGCTTCGTGAAGATGGCCGAGCTCATGGGCGAAAACATCGCCGGGCTCTCCCCCCGCGCCGCCGCCGAGCTGGCCCTCAGCGCCATCCGCAAGCTCTCCACCGACGTGGGCATCCCCGCCGGCCTGGTGGAGCTGGGCAAGCGCTACGGCAAGGACGTGCAGGCCAAGGACATCACCACCATGACCAAGAACGCCCAGAAGGACGCCTGCGGCTTCACCAACCCCCGCTGCCCCACCGACAAGGACGTGGAAGCCATCTACACCGCGGCCCTGTAGCCTTACGCATCCCATCCCGGACTGCCCGGAGAGGCCCACAGGCCTCTCCGGGCGCGTCCGGAAAACCCCCAAGACACGGCGGCATTCCATGGACGTCCTCGACTTGAGCGCGTCGTACGACGCGGATTTCGTGGCCCGGGTCCAGGCCGAGAGCGGGCAGAACACGGCCTTGTGCTACCAGTGCGGCAACTGCACGGCCGGCTGTCCCTACACTTTCGCCTACGACATCCCCGTGAGCCGTATCATGCGGCTCGTGCAGGCGGGGCAGCGTCGCGCGGTACTCTCGTGCCGCTCCATCTGGCTTTGCGCAACGTGCGAATCGTGCACCACGCGCTGCCCCAACGACATCGACGTGGCCCGGATCATGGACGTGCTGCGCCACATGGCCCGGCGCGAAGGCTTTGCCACCGAGCGCAACGTGAAGGTCTTCTGGGACAGCTTCCTGGATTCGGTGCGCAGGCACGGCAGGGTCTTCGAGGCGGGCCTGCTGGCGCGTTACGTTTTCCTCACCGGCCGCTTCTGGACCGACGCGGACCTGGCCCCGCGCATCCTGCCCAAGAACAAGCTGGGGCTCAAACCCCACGCCATCAAGGGACAGGCCGAAATGGCCAAAATCTTCCAACGCTTCGCGGAACAGGAGGGGCGTTCATGAGCGGGCTCTCCTACGCCTACTACCCCGGGTGTTCGGGCCTGGGCACCTCGTCCGAGTACGACAGCTCCACACGGGCCGTGTGCAAGGCCCTCTTCATGGAACTCTCCGACGTGCCCGACTGGAGCTGTTGTGGATCGAGCCCGGCCCACGCCGTGGACCACGCCCTCTCGGCGGCCCTCTCGGCCCGCAACCTGGCCCGCGTGCGCGCCATGGACCGGGACGACGTGCTCACCCCATGCCCCAGCTGCCTCACCAACCTGCGCACCGCCGACCATCGCATGCGGGATGAGGCCTTCGCCGCGCGGGCCAACTCCCTGCTGGACGCCCCCTACAAGGGCGGCGTGCGCGCCCGGTCCGTGCTCCAGGCCATCGTGGAGGACGTGGGGATGGAGATGGTGCGGGCCTCGGTGGTGCGCCCCCTCAAGGGGATGAAGGTCGCGGCCTACTACGGCTGCATCATGAACCGGCCTCCCGAGCTCATGGCTTTCGACGATCCCGAGCACCCCATGGCCATGGACCTCCTCATGGAGGCCGCCGGGGCCACGGTGCTGCCCTTCCCTCTCAAGGTGGAGTGCTGCGGAGCCTCCTTCGGCGTGCCGCGCCCGGACGTGACCGCCAGGCTTTCGGCCAGGCTCCTGCTCACGGCCCGGGAGATCGGGGCCGAGGCCATCGTCACGGCCTGCCCCCTGTGCCAGATGAACCTGGACCTGCGCCAGAACCAGGCCGCCCGCTTCGCCGGGACGGCCTTCGAGATTCCGGTGTTCTACTTCACGCAGCTTCTCGGCCTTGCCCTGGGCGCGCCCGAGGGCAGCCTCGGCCTGGACAAGCTCTGCGTGAGTCCGGCCCGCGTCCTGGAGGCCCCGGCGGCCGGGGAGACGAATCTTACGCAAGGGAGCAGGTCATGAAGATCGGCGTCTTCGTCTGCCACTGCGGCAGCAACATCGAGGGCACGGTGGACACGGCCGCCGTGGCCCGCGCGTCCCTGGAGTTCCCCGAGGTGGCCCACGCCGAGGACGTGATGTACTCCTGCTCGGAGCCCGGGCAGGAAGCCATCATCGAGGCCGTGCGCTCCAAGGGCCTGGATGGCGTGGTGGTGGCCTCCTGCACCCCGCGCATGCACGAGCCCACCTTCCGCCGCGCAGTGGAGCGCGCCGGGCTCAACCGCTACATGCTGGAAATGGCCAACATCCGCGAGCACGTCTCCTGGATCGGCAAGAACCGCGAGGCCAACACCAACAAGAGCGCGGACCTCGTGCGCATCGCCGTGGAAAAGCTCCGGCGCAACCGGCCCCTCACCCCCAAGCGCTTCGACATCACCCGCCGCGTGCTGGTGATCGGCGGCGGCGTGGCCGGCATCCAGGCCGCCCTGGACTGCGCCGACGGCGGCATGGAAGTGGTACTGGTGGAGAAAACCTCCTCCATCGGCGGCAAGATGGCCAAGCTCGACAAGACCTTCCCCACCGTGGACTGCTCCAGCTGCATCCTCGGCCCCAAGATGGTGGACGTGGCCCAGCATCCCAACATCACCCTCTATGCCTGCGCCGAGGTGGAGGAGATCGGGGGCTATGTGGGCAACTTCACCGTGAAGGTGCGCCGCAAGGCCACCTACGTGGACTGGGTGAAGTGCACAGGCTGCGGAGCGTGCATGGAAAAGTGCCCCAGCAAGAAGTCCCACGACTCCTTCAACGAAGGCCTGGGCGGCGCTCCGGCCATCAACATCCCGTTCCCCCAGGCCATTCCCAAAAAAGCCGTGATCGACCCCGCCTTCTGCCGCCAGTTCGTCAAGGGCAAGTGCGGCGTGTGCGCCAAGATCTGCCCCACCAAGGCCATCGACTACTCCATGCGGGACGAGGTGGTGGAGGAGAAGGTGGGGGCCATCGTGGCCGCGACGGGCTTCGACCTCTTCGACCACTCCAAGTACGGCGAATACGGCGGCGGCCGCTACCCCGACGTGATCACCAGCCTGCAGTACGAGCGCATGCTCTCGGCCTCCGGCCCCACCGGCGGCCACGTGAAGCGCCCCTCGGACGGCAGGGAGCCCAGGAGCGTGGTGTTCATCCAGTGCGTGGGCTCGCGCGACAAGTCCGTGGACCGGCCGTACTGCTCGGGCTTCTGCTGCATGTACACGGCCAAGCAGGCCATCCTCACCAAGGACCACATCCCCGATTCCCAGTCCACGGTGTTCTACATGGACATCCGCTCGCCCGGGAAGCTCTACGACGAGTTCACCCGCCGGGCCATGGAGGAGTACGGGGCGCGCTACGTGCGTGGCCGCGTGGCCATGATCACCCCCAAGGGCCGCAAGCTCCTGGTGCGCGGGGCCGACACCCTGCTGGGCACGCAGGTGGAGGTGGAGGCCGACCTGGTGGTGCTGGCCGTGGGGGCCGAGGCCGCCAAGGGCTCGCCGCACCTGGCCGAGAAGCTGCGCATCTCCTACGACAAGTACGGCTTCTTCATGGAAAGCCACCCCAAGCTGCGCCCCGTGGAGACCAACACGGCGGGCGTCTACCTGGCCGGTTGCGCCCAGGGCCCCAAGGACATCCCGTCCTCGGTGGGGCAGGGCAGCGCGGCGGCCTCCAAGGTGCTGGGGCTCTTCTCCAAGGCCCAGTTGGAGAGCGACCCCCAGATCTCCCAGGTGAACCTGGCCCGCTGCGTGGGCTGCGCCAAGTGCGAGTCCACCTGTCCCTTCGGGGCCATCCACATGATCGATTTCCGGGGCCAGCCCAAGGCCGAGGTGATCGAAACGGTCTGCCAGGGCTGCGGCATCTGCGCCGTCACCTGCCCGCAGGGGGCCGTGCAGCTGGAACACTTCACCGACAACCAGATCCTCGCGGAGGTGGATGCCTTATGCCGGTTCTAGCAGGCAGGGAGCTGCGCATCGTCGGCTTTCTCTGCAACTGGTGCTCCTACGGCGGCGCGGACACGGCGGGCGTGGGGCGCTTCACCCAGCCCACGGACCTGCGCATCATCCGCGTGCCCTGCTCGGGGCGCATCGACCCCCTCTTCGTGGTCAAGGCGCTCCTGGGCGGAGCCGACGGCGTGCTCGTCTCGGGCTGCCACCCGCGCGACTGCCACTACGCCAGCGGCAACTTCTACGCCAGGCGCCGCCTGGAGGTGCTCAAGGGCATGCTCCCGGTGCTGGGCTTCGAGCCCGGGCGCTTCGAATACACCTGGGTCTCGGCCTCGGAGGGTCAGCGCTGGCAGCAGGTGGTGACGCGCTTCACCGAGCAGATCCACGCCCTCGGGCCTTCCCCGGCCCGGGACATCCTCGCGCCGCGCCGGGGCCTTGCGTCCGGCAAGGGAGGCGACAGTGCAAGAGCTTGATGCCTTGAAACAACGAATCGTCGAGGCGCTTCCCGGCCTCGATTGCGTCATCGGCTGGGAGCCGGGGCCGTCGCCACTGACCGCCGCGCCGCTCTTCATGCGCACGCCCGCCGACGTGGACCGCCTGGTGTGGGGGCCGTTCAACGCGCCCAACACGGCGGTCTACCTTCCTGCCTTCAAGGGCCGCAAGGTGGGCGTGGTGGTCAAGGGCTGCGACAGCCGCTCCGTGGTGGAGTTGATCCAGGAGAAGCTGGTGCGCCGCGAGGAGCTGGTGGTCTTCGCCATGCCCTGCCGGGGCGTGGCCGACGCCTCCAAGGTGGCCGGGCGCGTGGGCGACCTGGGCCAGGTGAGCGCCGCCGCGCGCGACGGAGCCACCCTCCAGGTGACCACCCCCGAAGGCATGGCCGCCATGCCCTGGGACGAGGCCTGCGCGGACAAATGCCTGAACTGCCAGTACCCCAACGCCCTGGTGAGCGACCACTTCCTGGGCGATCCGCTGGCTCCGGCCCAGGGCCGCGACGCCGCCGCCGACGAGATGGGGCGTTTCGAGGCCATGGCCCCGGCGGAGCGCATGGCCTGGTGGGCCCAGGCCATGGACCGCTGCATCCGCTGCTACGCCTGCCGCAACGCCTGCCCCATGTGCGTCTGCCGCGACCACTGCATCGCCCAGACGCGCGACCCCCACTGGGTCTCCCAGGAGGACGGCGTGCGCGAAAAGCTCATGTTCCAGGCCATCCACGCCCTGCACCTGGCCGGGCGCTGCACCGAGTGCGGCGAGTGCCAGCGCGCCTGCCCCGTGGACATTCCCATCCTGGCCCTGCGGCGCAAGCTCAACCGCGTGGTCAAGGACGTCTTCGACTACCAGGCCGGGGTCGATCCCCAGGCCGTGCCTCCTCTATTCACCTTCCAGGTGGAAGAGGCCAAGATCAACGAGCGGGGGTGGTGATGGACCAGGCCAAGTTCCTGCCTGATGCGTCCCTGGCCGCGTGGCTGGCCGAACTCTCGGCCGCGCGCCTGGTGCTGGCCCCGCGCCGCGAGGGCGGCGCGGTGGTCTTCAAGCCTTACGACCCGGCCGTGCCCCTGGAGCTCACCCGCGACGCCACGGTCCCGCCCAAGGGGGCCGTGTTCCCCGCCTGCGAGGAGCTCATGCGCTACCGCCGCGTGAAGGACCCCGAGAAGCCCGGCCAGCCGCTGCTGGAGGTGGAGGAGTCCCTGCCCGAGGGCGGCGTGGTGGTCTTCGGGTCCAGGCCCTGCGGGGCGCGCGGCTTCACCGTGTACGACCGCGTCTTCGACGCCGGCGGCCTGAACGATCCCTATTATGCGGCCAGGCGCAAGGCCACGGCCTTCGTCACCCTGGCCTGCCGCGAGGCCGGTTCGGCCTGCTTCTGCCACTGGGTGGGCTCCGGCCCCGCCGATCCCGACGGCTCCGACGTGCTCCTCACACAGGTTCCCGGCGGGTACGTGGTCCGGGCCGTCACTGAGAAGGGCGCGGCCCTTGTGGGCTCCGGGCTGTTCTCCCCGGCGGACCGCCGCGAGGGCGAGGAGGCCGCGGCCCACGCCAAGGCCCGCGAATCCCTGGACGACCCGCGCGACCTGGCCCCGGCGCGCCAGGCCCTGCTGGACGCCTTCGACGACATGGAGTTCTGGAGCCAGCTCTCGGCCAAGTGTCTGAGCTGCGGGGCCTGCACCTACCTGTGCCCCACCTGCTACTGCTTCAACATCACCGACGAGGCCCAGGGCAACGAGGGCGCGCGCCTGCGCACCTGGGACAACTGCATGTCCTTCCAGTTCACCCTGGAGGCCAGCGGCCACAATCCCCGGCCCACCAAGGCCCACAGGCTCAAAAACCGCGTGGGGCACAAGTTCTCATACTATCCGGGCCTGCACGGCGGGGCCATCGCCTGCTGCGGGTGCGGCCGCTGCATCAGAAGCTGCCCCGTGGGGGTGGACATCCGTCAACTCGTGCTGGCCGCCGTGGAACGCGCCCGGGAGAAGAGCCATGACTAGCCTGCCCAATCCCTACCTGCCCGACATGGCCACCATCGTGGAGACCGTGCAGGAGACACCCAACATCAAGACCTTCCGCGTGCGCCTGGACAGCGAAGCGCGCCGCAAGGCCTTCACCTTCCAGCCCGGCCAGGTGGGCCAGCTCTCGGTGTTCGGCACGGGGGAATCCACCTTCGTGATCAACTCGCCGCCCACGCGCATGGACTACCTGCAGTTCAGCGTCATGCGCGCGGGCGAGGTGACCGCCGCGCTCCACCGCCTGAACGCGGGCGACCGCATCGGCGTGCGCGCGCCCCTGGGCAACTGGTTCCCGTACGAGTCCATGAAGGGCAAGGACATCGTGTTCATCGGCGGCGGCATCGGCATGGCCCCGCTGCGCACGCTGCTGCTCTTCATGCTGGACAACCGCAAGGACTATGGCAGGATACGCCTGCTCTACGGCGCGCGCAGCCCCGAGGACATGGCCTTCAAGGCCGAACTGCCCGAGTGGCTGGGCCGCGACGATCTGGAAACCGTGCTGACCATCGACCGCGAGGCCCCGGGCTGGGAGCACCGCGTGGGGCTCATCCCCAACGTGCTGCGCGAGATGGCCCCCCCGGCCGGGAACGCCGTGGCCGTCACCTGCGGGCCGCCGATCATGATCAAGTTCACGCTCCAGGCCCTGAAGGACCTGGGGTTCGCCGACGGCCAGATCGTCACCACCCTGGAGAAGCGCATGAAGTGCGGCGTGGGGTTGTGCGGGCGCTGCAACATCGGCGAGAAGTACGTCTGCGTGGACGGACCCGTCTTCACCTACGAGCAGCTCAAGGAGCTGCCCAACGAACTCTAAATCCAGCGGAGGCTCTATGGCGGAGTTTTTCAGCGCGGCGGACGTGGTGGGCGCGGCCGTCGAAATGGAACGCAGGGGGCAGGCGCTCTACGCCCGTCTTGCTTCGGAGGCTTCGGACCCCACGGTGAAGCGCTTCTTCGAGAGCCTGGCCGCCGAGGAGCGCCGCCACGAGGAGCTCTTCACGGCCATGGCCGGGCGCGTGGGCAAGGCCGAACTGCCCGCCTGGAGCAGCATGGAGGAGTACAGCGACTATCTGGACGCACTGCTCGATTCCCACGCTCTCTTCTCGCCCGGCTTCGCGGACGCCCTGGCCGCCCGCTCCGGGGAGCTGGAAGGCGCGGTACGCGGGGCCATGCAGTTGGAAAAGGATTCCATGATCTTTTTCCAGGAGATGCTCCATCTCATCGCCGGTTCGGAACATTCCTTCATCCTGGAATGCATCGAGGAGGAGCGCCGCCACCTGCGCCAGCTCTCGGCGCTCATCAGAAAATAGCCGGGCGGGCCCGCGCCGCCCCGAGGAGGGCGCATGTTTCTGGAGGAGTTCAGCCTGGACGCGGCCGGCGTGTTCCCCCACCCCGGCCTGGCGCCCACCGTCCACCGATCGTTGCCAGGCGCGGAGGCGCTCCCGGGAGCGGCCCTGTTCCTCGCCTCGGACCTGTTCCCGGCCGCGTCGCTCCGGCGCAGGCGTCGTCTGGAGCGAGAGCCTTTGGCCATGGCCGGGGAGGGGCTTCCGGCCTGGTACACCGGCGAGAGCCTGGACCAGTTCGACCAGGACGTGTTCCTGGCCTGCGTCCTGGCCGCCTTGCGCGGGGAGGGGCCTGCCGGGGGCTCCATGCGCCGCTTTCTGGCGGTGCTGGGCCGCCGGGCCACGCGGGCGTGCCTGTCCCGCCTGGAGGCGAGCCTGTTCCGGCTGGCCACGGGGCGCGTGGAGCTGCGCGACCAGCGCTTCAATTGCTGCGTGCAGCTTCTGGAGACCGTGCTGGTGGACCGGGAACAGGGCGTTTTCCGCGCCCAGGCCTCCCCGGAGGCCGTGGACGCCCTGCGCGACGTGGAGGGCCTGGGCCAGCTTGCCCGGCTGCGCTACGGCATGGTCCCGGGACCCTTGTCCAAGTGGCTGGCGGGATATATCCAGGCCGTCGGCGGGGGGCAACTCCTGCTGGACCCGGCCGAGGTGCGCGCCCTGTGCGGCCAGCAGACGGCGGACCTGAGGATATTTTCAGCCAGGGCCTCGGCGGCCTTGAGAAGCCTTGAGGAAATGGGCTATATCCAAATGATGATTCATTTCCATGACGATCGCATCATGATCCGCCGGGGCAACGGGGACGCCGCCCCCTCCCCTCGCGGTCCCGCATGGTGAAGCGCCCCATGAACGTCACGAAATTCGCCATTCCGGAAATCATCTTCGGACGCGGCTCCATGGTACATGTGGGGCAGTGCGCGCGCAGGCTGGGTGCAAGACGGGTCTTTCTCGTCAGCGACGAGGGGCTGGAAAAGTCCGGCTGGGTGGAGCGCGTCCAGACCATCCTCGAGGCCGAGAGCCTGGAGTGGGTCTACTACGGCGACGTGAACTCCAACCCGCGCGACTGGCAGGTCAGCCACGGCGCAAAACTCTACCTGGAGACCGGGGCGGACGTGATCCTGGCCATCGGCGGGGGCAGCCCCATCGACGCGGCCAAAGGCATCGCCATCCTGGCGGGCAACGGCGGCTCCATCGCAGACTACGAGGGGGCCAACCGCATCGAACGCCCTCTGCCGCCCACCATCTTCCTGCCCACCACGGCGGGCAGCGGGTCGGACATCTCCCAGTTCTGCATCATCACCGACGTGGAGCGCCAGCTCAAGATGTCCATCATCAGCCGGTCGCTGGTGCCCAACATCTCCATCATCGATCCGCTCATCCTGCTCACGAAAAGCCAGGAGCTGATCATCGCTTCGGCCATTGACGCCCTGGCCCACGCGGTGGAATCCTACGTGTCGCGCATCGCCTCTCCCTTCACGGAAATCCAGGCCCTGCGCGCCATCGAGCTGATCATGCGCAACCTCCGGCACGCCGTGGAAGACCGCGACCTGGACGCCCTGGAGCAGCTCTCCATCGCCAGCACGGCGGCGGGCATGTCCTTCAGCAACGCGGGCTTGGGGGCCGGGCACGCCCTGGCGCATTCCCTGGGCGGCATGTTCGACATCCTCCACGGCCTGGTGCACCCCATCCTCCTGCCCGCCGTGATGCGCTTCAACACTCCGGCATGCCAGGAGAAGATGGGGGCCATCGGCCGGCTCGTGGTGGGCCGGGCGGACATGCCCTCGCGTCTGGCAGCCGAGGCGGGCATCGAGGTGCTGCGCGAATACTTCGCCGATCTGGGCGTGCCCGTGCGCCTGCGCGACATCCTGCCCGACCGCTCCCCCCTTGCCCAACTGGCAGGGGCCTCCGCAGGCGACGCCTGCAACCTCACCAACCCCCGCCAGGCCGACGTGGAAAGCCTGCTCGGCATCTGCGAGGAGGCCTGGTGAGCCGCGTTCGCCCCTCGGTCGAAGACCTCATCGGCATCGAACACTGCAAGCTGGGATTCTACCAGGAACTGCGCCAGAAGCTCGTGGAGCTCCAGGTGGCCAACCTGGAATCCGAGGAGCGTCGCCGCGAGATCGCGGCCATCCTGGACGGCATCACCGACATCATGATGGTGCTCTCCGAAGACCTGCGCATCATGAGCGTGAACCACGTCTTCGAGGAGGTCATGGGCATCGACGACGCCCAGGGCCGCTACTGCTACGAAGTCTTCCGCCAGGAGCAGCGCCCCTGCCCGGAATGCCCGGCGCACCGCTCCTTCGTCACCGGCGACGTGTGCCGCGAGACGGCCATCTTCCGCGTGGGCGGGCGCAACCGCCAGTTCGAGATGGTGGCCTCGCCCATCAACGACCAGGGCAAGGACGAGCGGCGCATCCTCATCTTCAAGCGCGACGTGACCATGGAGAAGGAATATCAGGCCAAGTTCTACCAGGCCGAGAAGATGGCCACCGTGGGCATGCTGGCCGCTGGCGTGGCCCACGAGGTGAACAACCCCCTGGCCTCCATCTCCGGCTTCGCGGAGGGCATCAAGCGCCGCCTGGGCAGGCTGGAGGCCACGGCCGGGCCGGACCTGGACGACATCCACGACTACGTGGACACCATCCTCAAGGAGTGCAGCCGCTGCCGCGACATCGTGCACACGCTGCTCACCTTCAGCCGTCCCGTGTCCTCGGGCTTCAGGCCCGTGAGCCTCAACGCAGTGGTGGAAGACACCCTGAAGCTCCTGCGCAGCCACATCAAGCAGAAGAACCTGCGCCTGAACATGGTGCTGGAACTCTCCGACGAGTTGCCGCTCATCTACGGCGACGAGCCCCAGCTCAAGCAGGTGCTCCTGAACCTGCTCATCAACGCCATCGACGCCGTGGACCAGACCGGCGCGGGCCAGGGCGTCATCACCATCCGCACCTACCCCGAGGCCGAGGAGGGCGCGGGGCTGGTGGTCTCGGATACTGGCTGCGGCATCCCCAAGGAAAACCTGGACAAGCTCTTCGAGCCCTTCTTCACCACCAAGCCCGTGGGCAAGGGCATCGGCATCGGGCTGTCCACCTGCTACGGCATCGTGTCCGAGCATTGCGGAGAGATCATCGTGCACAGCGAATCGGGCCGGGGGTCGCGCTTTATCGTGCGCCTGCCCTCCAACCAGGGGAGCTGACGTGACCAGCCCCTACACCCTCCTGGTGGTGGACGACGAACAGTCCCTGACCAAGCTCTTCAAGAAGGAACTGGCCGCCCCGCACCGCACCGTGCACACGGCGGGCACGGGCCGTCAGGCCCGGGACCTGACGCGCAAGAACCAGTACGACATTGTGCTCCTGGACCTGCGCCTGCCCGACGCCGCGGGCCTGGAGCTGCTGGTGGAGTTCCGGGGGCGTATCCCGGACGTGGAGGTGATCATCATCACCGGCCACGGCAACATCGACAGCGCCGTGGAGGCCATGAAGCTCGGGGCCTACGACTACCTCACCAAGCCCTTCAAGCTCGACGAGGTGGAGATCGTCATCGAGCGGGCCTGGCAGCGGGTGTGCCTGCGCCGGGAGAACCGCAGCCTCAAGCACTCCCAGATGAGCGTGAAGCCCCCGCCGCTGGTGGGGCTTTCCCAGGCCTTGAAGCAGATCCGCTTCCTGGTGGAGAAGGTGGCCCCCACGGAGGTGCCCGTGCTCATCACGGGCGAGTCCGGCGTGGGCAAAGACGTGGTGGCCCACGCCATACACACCTCCAGCCGCCGGGCGGAGAAGCCGCTCATCATCAAGAACTGCGCGACGCTTCAGAAGGACCTCTCGCGCAGCGAACTCTTCGGGCACTGCCGGGGGGCCTTCACCGGGGCCACCGAGAGCCAGGAAGGGCTCATGACCTTCGCCCACCAGGGCACGCTCTTCCTGGACGAGATCGGCGAACTGCCCCTGGAGGTGCAGGCTTCGCTCCTGCGCGTGCTGGAGAGCAAGACCTACCGCCGCGTGGGCGAGAAGGACGAACGCCACACCGACATCCGCTGCCTCTTCGCCACCAACCGCAACCTCCAGACCGAGGTGGAGGCCGGGCGCTTCCACGAGGCGCTCTTCCACCGCATCAACGTCTTCAACATCCACATCCCGCGCCTGGCCGAGCGCAAGGAGGACATCCCCCTGCTGGTGGAGCACTTCCTGAGCCGCCTGCGCGCCGGGCAGCCCCCCTGCACCATCACCGAGGGGGCAATGCGCTGCCTTTTGGGCTACGAATGGCCGGGCAACATCCGCGAACTGCGCAACGTCATCGAGCGCGGCATGATCCTGGCCGAGAACGGCCTGATCACCGAGCACGTCCTGCCCCGGGAACTGATCGACAAAGGCGAGGACCAGCCCGGCATCCTCTCCCTGGAGGCCGTGGAGCGCAGCCACATCCGCCGCGTGCTGCAGTACCACAACGGCAACCGCTCCCTGGCGGCCCAGTCCCTGGGCATCAGCCGCAAGACCCTCTACCGCAAGATCCTGGAGTACGGCCTGGAGCCTGCCTGACGCGCCACGTCCAGCGGGGCGGCCTTGAAAGGCCGGAAGATGCTTTTCAAAAGGACGAGCGATGGTCGCGGCTGCCGTGTGAATCCGCAGGGACGGCGTTTGGGGGCGCACCAGGAGGGACTGCCCACGGCCCGTGAGGGGAGTGGCCCGGACACAGCGCGTCTGTCCCCCAGGTAAAGATCGTCTGGTTCTGCAGCACGCCCGGATCGGAGCACGGCCCTGGCGGCCCTCTCATACTGGCGGATTGGTCCCCGGCGGCAGGTTCAGGGCTTGAAGCGCGGGGCGCTCGCCGTCCAGGGAGAGCACGCTCAGGCAGGCGTGATCCTGCCCCAGGCAGAAGAGCCGCTCCAGGGGGATGCCCAGCAGGGAGCACAGGAGCGCCCGGTTGAACCCCGCGTGGGCCACGGCCAGGATGCGCCACGGCCCGGGGCCGGCGGCGCGGGCCATGGCGTCCAGCGCCCTGGCTGCGCGCCGGGCCACGTCCTGGAAACTCTCGCCGCCGGGAGGGCGGAAGCCCGCCAGATCCCGGCCGCGCGCCTCGTACTGCCCGGGGAATTGCCGCCGCACCTCCTCCACGCTGAGCCCTTCCCACGCGCCCAGGTCGATTTCCGCCAGCTCCGGCAGAATCAGGGCTTCCGCCGGTCCCGCCGATGGCGCGGTCCGCGTCTGGCCGTTCAGGGCCGGATGCTCCGCCTGCCGCGCCAGAGCCGGATGCTTCGCATCCAGTGCCAGAGCCGGATGCTTCGCATCCAGTGCCAGCTTCGGATGTTCCGCATCCTGGGGCCGGGTCGCGGCCTCCGTCCCGTCCGTGGAGCGCGCGCGCACCATGCCCCTTCCCGACAGGGCCAGGAGCGCCGTCTCCCGGGCGCGCGCCAGGGGCGAGCACCACGCCGCGTCCAGGGGGAAGCTCGCCAGGGCGTCGCGCCAGCGCAGGGCCTGGGCGCGGCCCAGATCCGAGAGGGGCGCGTCCGTGCGTCCCAGGAAAAGCCGGGGCGTTTCCACGGGCGTGGCTCCGTGGCGCATCAGGTAAAGCACGCGGCTCACGCGCCGCCCCCGACCGGGGCGGGGAGCCCCGCGCGCCGGAGGATTTCCGCCACGGGCCAGCCCGCCTCGCGCTCCACCCGCGCGAGCATGGACAGGGCGCGGTCGCGCCGTCCGCTGATGGCCCGGAAGGCCTCGGGATCGGCCCCGAAGCGGTCCAGCTTTTCCTGGAAGCGCCGGGACACCTCCACCAACTGCGCCCCCCGGGCCAGCTTGTCGGCCAGGTAGACCACCTCGCGCCCGGTGAGGGGGGCTTCTTCCGGCAGGCTCAGGTCGCGGTGGGCCTCCACGATGCGCGCGGCCTCGGGAAAACCTGCGGCATCCAGGATGCGCCCGCCCAGGGCCTCGTGTCCGGGGCGGCCCTTGGCGATGTCGTGGAGCAGGGCGGCGGACTCGATCAGCTCCGTGTCCAGCGGCGGCAGCGCGCCGGAGAGGACGCGCCGTGCGTTGAGCGCGTCCGCCAGGGCCACGGCCACGCGGGCCACGGCCCGGGCATGGGCCAGGCCCCGCTCCGGCACGCCGTGGAGCGCCAGCAGGGCCAGGGCCTCGGCCGTGCCGGGCCGGGAGAGGCGCGCCGCCCGCAACGCCGCCTCGCGGTAGTCCTCGGGGGTGTCCAGGTCGAAGAGGATGTTGGCGTCGGCGCAGGGCGTTTCCAGGGCTGGTTCGAGCATTTCGACGGCCTCCAGCGCCCCGCGCAGCCCCCTGTTTCCGTCCCAGGCCAGCACGCTGGGCACGGTCCGCGCGGCCAGCAGGGGGGGGTGGCCCCGCTCGCCTGCGAATGTGGGGTAGGCCACGGCCTGGCCCCGCCAGGACGCCAGCAGCAGGCGCACGGTGGCAGGGCGCACCAGGGGGATGTCCACGGGCAGCACGAGCACGGCGTCGAAGCCTCCGGGCAGGGCCGCCAGGCCCGCGCGCACGGAACTGAACATGCCCTCCAGGAAGTCGGGGTTCTCCACGCAGGCCAGGCCCAGGCGTTGCGCCTCGGCGTTCACCTCGCAGGCCCTGTTGCCCGCCACGACCAGCGCGTGCTCCGCGCCGCACTGGTGCAACAGAACTGCCGCGCGCTCCAGGACGGTGGCCCCGCCCAGGGGCATGAGCGGCTTGAAACCGCCCTCCATGCGCGAGGAAAGCCCGGCCGCGAGGATCACCGCCGCCACGCGCGGCGCTTGCGGAAGAACCGTCGTCATGCGCGCGCTCCGGCGTCGGCTTCCTTGCGCCCTCGAAGGTTCACAGAGGCAGCCCCTGGCGCACGGCGCGGGACTGGATGAGTTCGGCCACGATGCTCACGGCGATTTCCTCGGGCGTCTGCGCCCCGATGTCCAGGCCGATGGGGCAGCGCACGCGGGCCAGGTCCGTTTCGGTGAAGCCTTCCTTGCGCAGCTTGTCGTAAACCGCGTCGCGCTTGCGGCGGCTGCCGATCATGCCCACGTACCCGGCGGAGGTGCGTAGGGCCAGGGAGAGCACCAGGGCGTCGTGCACGTGCCCGCGCGTGACGATGGCCACGCTGGCGTCGGGGCCGATGTCCAGGCCGTCCAGGCAGCGCTCCATGGGCACGGCCCGGGCCAGGGCCGCCCAGGGAAACCGTTCGGGATTGGCGAACTCAGGCCTGTCGTCCAGCACCGCCACGCGAAAGCCGACCATGGCCGCGATGCGCGAAGTGGGCAGCGACACGTGGCCGCCTCCGGCCACCACCAGCAGCGGGCGGGGGATGAACGGCTCCAGGAGGCGGCGCACGCCGTCGGCCGCCTCATGGATCATGGGGGCCTGGATGTCCCGGGCGGCCTCGCGCAGGCCCTGTTCCACGTCCGGGGGCAAGCCGGAGGGGGCCTGCTCACCGTGCAGGGTCAGGAGTGCGCGTCGGCCGCCGTCCAGGGGCGTGGCCAGCAGGCAGGCGCGACCCCCGGAAAGCAGGGCTTCCAGCCGGTCGAAGAGCGCCGCCTCGGGGCCGGGGAGCACGCGCTCCAGGAACACCCGCAGCCTTCCGCCGCAGATCATGTCCGCCCCGGCGGCCAGTTCGCCCGTGAGGTTGAAGTCCAGCAGTTCGGACGCGCCGCTCTCCAGTGTCCGTGCGGCGGCCTGGAGCACCTGGGCCTCCACGAGGCCGCCGCCCACGGTGCCCGCCATGGTCCCGTCCGGGCGCGCCAGGAGCTTGGCCCCGGCCGTGCGCGGCGTGGAGCCCTCGTTGGTGACGATGGTGGCAACGGCCACGGGCATGCCCTGGCTCAGCCAGCCGGTGAGGGTCTTCAGGAGATCGGTCATGAGGCTTGGGCCGTTCCTTTGGTAGGGGTTTGGATGCGGATGTGCCCGCTCGAGCGCACGATGCGCCCCGTGACGGGGCCGAGCCGGGGCAGGGGGCTGCCGCAGGGACAGGGGCCGGGGAGCATCCGGGACAGATCGCCGGTGCGGTAGCGCAGCAGCGGCATGCCGACGCGCGAGAGCGTGCTCAGCACCACCTCGCCGTCGGCCCCGGGAAGGAGCGGCGCTCCGGTGAAGGGGTCCACGATCTCCACCAGGATGTCTGCCTCGCGCAGATGGTAGCCGCTGTGGGCCTGGCATTCCACCCCGCCGCCGAAGCCCGTCTCGGTGAGGCCGTAGTGGGCGTAGACCTCGATGCCCGCGCGCGCGGCGGCCAGGCGCAGGGAGTCGGACACGGGTTCGCCGGAGGTGAGCGCGCGGTCCACCCTCGCGATGCCCCCGCCGGGACATTCCGCCAACAGCGCGGCCAGCTGCGAGGGCAGGGCGGCCAGGCAGGTGACGCCCTCCCTCACGGCCAGGCGCAGGGCTTCGTACGGCGGGCAGGGCCAGGGCGACAACACCGCGCGCACGCCGATCTCCTCCAGCGCCCTGGCCAGGAGCACGGCCGCGCAGTCATCGCGTCTGCCCGGCAGGAGCACCAGCACGGCGTCGCCGGGGCCGGTGAAGGTGGCCATGCCCCGGCGGAAGAAGTCCAGTGTGGACTCCAGGTCGTGTCCCGTAAGGAAGATGCGCTTGGAGCTGCCGGTGGTGCCGGAGGTGGTGAGTGTCACCACGCGCTCCACCTCGTCCTGGGAGACGCAGAGCAGGTCGTGCGCGCGGCCGCGCAGATCGTCGGGCGTTGTGAACGGCAGGGCGGCGGAGTCCCTGGATGAGAGGTTCACCCCGGCCAGTCGCGCGGCGTAGAGCGGACTTTGCGCCCTGGCCCACTCGGCTATTTTGAAGAGGCTTTCGATCTGCCAGCGACGCAACGCGGCGGGATCGGGGCCGGACACGCCGGTTCGGGCCTCGATCCAGGCGTCCAGTGGGCAGCGCGTCACGGCAGGCCTCCTTCGCGGTGCAGGGGCCTTCCCGTGGACGAAACGATGTTCAAGGCGCAGAAGGGGATCAGGCCGCCGTCGGGCTGGCTCACGTGGATGCAGCAGCCGCGCAGGCGTTCCAGGTCCACGGTCCAGGCGTCCTGGAAGGCCATGCAGGAGATGCTGAAGCGGTTGGAACTCCCGGCTTGCGCAAGGAAGCGGTCGAAATCGTCGGCGGCAAGTCCGGGGGCTGGCTCGGGCGGCGGCGCGGCCCACTGGCGCGCGGTGAAGGCCCGGGATGCCGTTGCGCCCTCCAGGGCCGACGGGACCTGGGGCGACGGCTCCGGGCAACAGCCGCCCGCCGCATCCCCCAGGGGCTTGAGCCCGTGCCCCTCGCGCAGGAACGTGCCCGAGAAGGAGCACATGGCGTGCTCACATCCTGGAGGATGGAAATGCTCCGCGCGCAGGAGCCCTTCGGATTGCGCCACCAGGAGCCGCAGCGTCTCCGGCAGGGTGGGGCCGTGCAGGCCGCGCTCGCCGGGCTTGCCGGGGCGGCGGCCGAAGGCGGCCATGGGCTGGAAATGCACCCCGCGCACCCCGGGGGCCAGGGACAGGGCCAGGGCGAGGATCGCCCCCAGCTCCCCCTCGTTGACCCCGCGCGCCACCGTGGGCACGAGCACCACCCCCAGCCCGGCCCGGGCGCAGGCCTCCACTGCCGCGAGCTTCTCCGAGAGGAGCGCGCGGCCCCTCAGGGCGGCGCAGGCCGCGTCGGAGCCGTCGAACTGGAGGAACACCGAGGCCAGGCCGGCCCGGGCAAGACGCGCGGCGTAGCCGTGTTCGCGGGCCAGGCGCAGACCGTTGGTGTTGAGTTGCACGAAGGCGAACCTCGCCTCCCGCGCGGCGGCCACGATCTCAGGGAGGTCGTCGCGCACGGTGGGCTCCCCGCCGGAGAGCTGGAGGTTGCACGCTCCTGCCTGGAGACGCAACGCGACCAGGCGGCGACGCAGGGCTTCCAGGGAGGGGTCGGCCGACGCGCCGTGGCCGGAGTCGGCGAAGCAGACCGGGCAGCACAGGTCGCAGCGTCCGGTCACCTCCACCAGGGCGGTGCAGGTGTGCTGGGCGTGGGCGGCGCAAAGGCCGCAGTCGTAAGGGCATCCGCGCCCGGTTTCGCCCCCGGGATTGGGGGGCGAGGGCGTCTTGGGACGCCGCCAGGACGACAGGGCGGGCTCCCCGACCCACACGGGCACGCGGAAGTGGCCGTGGTCCGGGCAGGTGCGCTCCAGGAACACGCAGTCGCCGTGGGTGGCCCTGCGGGCGGGCAGGCGCTTCAGGCAGACGGGGCAGAGGCTCCATGTGTCGGCCGGGCAGGGCGGCGCGGACTGCGGGGGCATGCTCACTCCCTGGGCCGCGCCGGGTCCACGCCCTGCTCCGCGAGGATTTCCAGGATGCGTCCCCAGGCGTCGCCGATGATCCCCGCGCAGCGGCTCATGTCGGGCTTGGCGTCGTGGCACTCGCCCAGGATGTCCGCGCAGGCCGTGCCTCCGTAGGGGGCCGTGCGCTCCTCGAACCACTCCACGAACTCCGAGACGGCCAGGTCGGCCTTGTCCGAGGCGGTTTCGTGGTCCGCTCCCCGGCCAAGATACAGGGAGAGGACGCAGGCCCCGCCCGTGAGCACGCCGCACGTGCGGCCGCACTGGCCCATGCCGTGGCACAGGCCCCCCAGGGCGCGCACCAGGCCGGGGTTGTCGGCGTCCTGGGCGCTGAGGGCCAGGAGCCCCAGAATCTGGCTGCAACAGTAGCCCCTGGCGGCCAGGGGCAGGATGTCCATGAGGTAGCGGCTCATCTAGTCCTCCCGTTGGGCGATGCACAAGCAGTAGCCGGGTCTGCCCCGGCAGGGGCCGCCCAGGCCCAGGTCTTTGATGGAGAGGCCCGCGAAGAGCAGTCGCCCGGCCAATTCCGCCAGCAGGCGGCTGTGGTCCACGAAGACCAGCACAGCGAACCCGGCCTGGCGAAGGCGTTCCTCCAGGGTCTGGCGGGACACGGTTCCCGAGGCGCAGCCCGGGGGCGGTTCAGCCCCGCCTGCCTGGGGGTCGCGCAGGTAGAGGTCCGAGAGCGCGAGGAAGCCTCCGACGGCCAGGACCCGCCTGATCTCCCGCAATGCCCGGAGCGGGTCGGCGGTCAGGGAGAGCACGCATTCACAGAAGGCGGCGGCGAAGCGGCCGGGCTTGAACGGCAGGGCCTCGGCGCGCCCCAGGGCCAGCCGCGCCCCGGGGGCCTCGCGAGGGGCCTGGGAGAGCAGCGCGGCGGAAGGGTCGATGCCCACGGCGCGAAACCCCTTGCCCTCCAGCAGGGCCAGCGACGCGCCGCGCCCGCAGCCCACGTCCGCCACCAGGGCGCCTTCGGGCAGGCGGCAGTGCTCCAGGGCCAGGGCGGTGAGGGTCGTGCCGCCGGGGCGCAGGGCGGGCCCGGCGGCGCGCAGGAAGTCCTCTAGCTCGAAGAGCCTTGGTTCGCCCACGCTACTTGTCCTCCAGGAGGGCTTCCACCTGGGCCATTTTGCCCGTTGCCAGGCTTTCGGGGACCAGCGACGCGCTGCAGGAGGAGCAGGCCAGGAGCGTGATGCGGAATCCGCTGCCCAGATAGGACACGTCCACGGGGCGCGGCGCGAGAGGTTCCCCGCAGGAGCAGGCCCAGTCGCCCGCTTCCGGCAGGTAGACCAGTTCGGCCGACCCCTTGCCCGCCTCCCCGGCCGCCGCCGGAGGGACCTCCATGCGGTGGCTCCAGGCGCGGTGGACCTCGAAGCCCTCGCCGCTCGGGGAGTACAGCGCCCAGAAGGTGACGCGTCGGGGGCGCAGGCTGGCCAGCGAGCGTCCCGTGGAGCGGTCTGTGAAGAACGCGCCCGACGCCCGGGCGTGGGCGAGCACGGCGCGCAGGTCTTCGCGCAGGATGCGCCGGTCCTCCAGGAGCGCGGCGGCCTCGGGGCCGAGCACGATGGAGGGGCCTTGCGGCGCGTCCTCGTCGGGGATTTCGCCCCACACGTCGCGCAGCAGGGCGGCTTTCAGGCGCGCGCGCGACTCCTGGCGATCCGAGAGGCCCGGCCCGGCGGCTTCGGGGGCATGGAGGGGGCCGGGGAACACGAAGTCCAGGGCGTGCCAGGTCCGCTTGCCCTGGCGGGCCAGCCTGTCGCGGCACATGGCGCAGGAGGCGGCGTAGTCCAGGGGGCTCTGGGACGCCTGACGGGCCGTGACCTCGCGGGCCAGTTCGGGATCGGCCTCGGCCATGAGTCCGCCGTAGCCGCAGCACTCGGTGCGTTCGCCGCCCCGGGGCAGTTCCTCGAAGGGCACGCCCAGGCGGGCGAGCACGGCGCGCACGGCCCCGCGCACGCCGGGGGCGTGGCGCAGGGTGCAGGGATCGTGCACGGCCACGGGGCCGTCCGGGCGCGCCCCCGTGGGCTCGGGCAGCGGGGCCGCATCCAGGACCTCCCAGAGCGAGACGGCCCCGAGATGCGGCGCGTGCTCGCCAAAGAGCGCGAGGCACGAGGCGCAGGCCGTGACGACGCGCGGACGGCCCAGGGCCTCCCAGCTGGCTTCGAGGTCGCGCAGGGAGTTCCGGAACAGCTCCTCCCTGCCGGACCACAGGGCGGGCGCGCCGCAGCAGCCCAGCATGAGCCCCACGCCTCCCTCCAGGCGGCCGCGCAGGAAGGCGTAGGCGCTCTCCACGTGGCCGGGGCGTGAGGCGGCCAGCTGGCAGCCGGGGAAGAAGAGGTGGGAGCTTCGGGAGCGCCCCGGCTCATGGCGGGCCAGGGCGAAGGCCGGACCGTTGTTGAAGGCCATGTCCTCCAGGGCGAACTCGTGGACCGAGGGGGGCATTTTGCCGCGCTCCACCATGTCGCGTCTGGCCGTGAGGCACAGTTCGGCCATGGAAAAGCCTTCGGGGCACACCGAAGCGCACAGCCCGCAGAGGCTGCACGAATTGACCATGCGGTTGGCCTGGTGCACGCCCTGAACGATGGCCGCGTTGTTGTAGATCTGGCGGGCGTACTTTTTGGGATAGCCTTTGTGGCGCTCAAGATAGGTGCAGCGCTTCACGCATTCCAGGCACTGGCAAAGCAGGCAGCGCGCGGCCTCGGCCGAGGCCCGGGCCGGGTCGGCGTAGCCTTGGGCGTCGTCAGGCTCCAGGCGGGGCAGGGGCGCCACGCCCTCCAGGGAGGTGAAAAGGCGCGTTGCGCAGGCCCCTTCCTTGTCGCGCTCGGCGGTGAGGGACGCCCCGGTCATGAACCGGTCAATGGATGCCGCTGCGCGGCGACCGTCCGCAGCCTCAGCCATGGAGGAAAGGCCACCCCCGGCTGCGGGCCAACCGCCGTGGAAGACGCCGGGGGCCCCGGACGAGAGGGTCACGGCATCGACCTCTTCGCGGCGTTCCGGGCATCCGGGCTGGCCGTGTTCCACGAAAGCCGCGTCGTAATCGGGTTCGAGCCCGCCGCGCCAGGCCTCGCCCGGGCGCAGGACTACCCCCAGGGCGCGCAGGCGCTCGATCTCGCGCTCCAGGGCCTCTGGAGGCAGGATGTGGGGGGGCAGCCCGCGCAGGCGGCCCCCGGGAGCCGGATCGGGGCAGAAAAGAGTGACCTCGTGGCCCTTGCGCGCCAGATCCCAGGCGCAGACCAGGGCTGCGAGGCCTGTTCCGGCAACGGCGGCGCGCTTGCCCCTGCCGGGGAGCGTCAGGGGTTTGGGCGAGGGCCTGGCCAGCCGGATGCAAGCGCGTTCCAGTTCGCCCACGGCCAGCGTCCCGCCCGCGTCGCGTCGGATGCAGGCGTTTTCGCAGGGGTGGTCGCAGATGCGGGCCAGGATGCCTGGAAGCGGCATGGTCCTGTCCAGGACCTTGCGCGCGCCGTCGTGGTCGCCCGCGCGCATGCGCTCCATGAAGGCTCGCACGTCCACGTGGAGGGGGCAGGCGGCCTGGCAGGCGGGCTGTTCCTCCTGGATGCAGCGCCGTTCCCAGTCTCTGAGGTCGCGTTGTTCCATGGGCCTTCCAAGGGGGAGGGAGCGGGGCGCAACGGCCCCCGCTCCCTTGTTGGAGTGAGCGATCGCGCCGGTCCGTGGACCGGCGCGCTCACGTTACTGCTTGGCCTTGAGGCCCGCCAGCACCTTTTCCGGCAGGGCCGGGAGCTTGGTGATGCGCACGCCGCAGGCGTTGTAGATGGCGTTGATCACCGCCGCGTGGGGGCAGGTGAGCGGCAGCTCGCCCGTGCCGGACGCGCCGTGGGGGCCGTGCTCGCGCGGGGTCTCCACGTAGATCAGTTCCATGTCATCGGGGATCTGCTGGGTGTAGGGGAAGCCCGCGCCCACCAGGGTGGAGTGCTTCTTGATGTCCTCGAAGTCCTCGGAGAGGGCCAGGCCGATGCCCTGGGCGATGCCGCCGTACATCTGGCCGTCCACCACGAGCTTGTTGCACAGGGTGCCGACGTCGGCCACCAGGGTCATCTTCTCCACGGTGGTCTTGCCGGTGGCCACTTCAACGGCCACTTCGGACATGAACAGGCCGTACATGTAGCAGCTGAAGGGGTTGCCCACGCCGTTGGTGTCGCAGTGGGTGGCCGGGGCGGTCCACTGGCCGGTGTACTTGGTGGGGATATTCTCGGCCACCATCTCGTCGTAGGTGCGGTAGGTCTTGTCGGCCTTGCGCATGGCGGCCATGAGCAGTTCGCAGCCCGCGATGATGGCCTTGCCCACCATGACCTGGGAGCGGCTGCCGCCCGCCGGGCCGGAGTTGGGGGCGACGCTGGTGTCGTTCATCACCAGCTTGATCTGCTCGGGCTTCACGCCCATGGGACGCAGGGCCTCGTGCGCGGTGCCGAGCGAGCCCATGTCCGCGCCCTGGCCGTGGTCTTCCCAGGTGTTGAAGATGGTGATGGTGTTGTCGGGGTTGAGCTCAACATACGCCTCGGAGGCGTCGGGGCCGTCCAGGCCCGCGCCGTACACGCCAAGGGAGATGCCCACGCCGCGCTTGACCTCGGCGGTGGAGTTCTTCGCGGCCTTGGCTTTGGCGGCCTGGTACTTGGGGCGCAGGATGTCGATCATCTCCGGCAGGCTCAGGACTTCGGGCTCCTGGCCGTTGGGGGTGGTGTCGCCCTTGCGGTAGCAGTTGAGGTAGCGCAGCTCCAGGGGGTCCATGCCGAGCTTTTCGGCCAGCTCGTCCATGAGCACTTCCGAAGCGAACTCGCTCTGGGGCGATCCGTAACCGCGGAAGGCCGAGCCCCATGCGTGGTTGGTGCACACGGTGCGGCCTTCGCCCCGGATGCTGGGGATGGAATAACCCGCGCCGATGAACTGCGCGCCGCGCAGGGTCAAGAGGTCGCCGAACTCCGAGTAGGGGCCGTGGTCCACGGTCCAGTCGGATTCCATGCCCAGGAGCTTGCCGTCCTTTCCGGCGGCCAGGCGCACGTTCATGAAGAAGGGCGAGCGCTTGCCGGTGTAGGTCTGCTGCTGGTGATAATCGTAGCACAGGAACACCGGGCGGCCGGTGGCCAGGGCGGCCACGCCCACCAGGGCTTCCATGGTGGGGCTGAACTTGTAGCCGAAGGTGCCGCCCGCCGGGTTCTGGATCATGACCAGCTTGTCGGCCTCGACGCCAAGGCCCGGAGCGATCATGTAGAGGTGCAGGTGCAGGCCGATGGACTTGGAGTGGATCACCAGCTTGCCCTCGTCGTTGAGGTAGGCGAAGCCTACGTCCGGCTCGATGGGCATGTGGGGCTGGCGTCCCACGTAGAAGTCGTCTTCCACCACCACGTCGGCCTTGTCGAAGACGGGCTTGGTCTCTTCGCCCTTGGCGATCTTCTGGATGAAGTAGATGTTGGGGGTGCCGGGATGGATCTCGATGGCGTCGTCGGCCATGGCCGCCGGGGCGCTCATGTAGGCCGGCAGTTCTTCAAGTTCCACTTTCACTTTTTCGGCCGCCGCCTTGGCGTTCTTCTCGGTGTCCGCGCAGACGATGGCGATGGCGTCGCCGTACTGGAACACCTTCTCGTCGCAGAGGATGGGGCGGTCCCATCCGTCGCCCTTGTTGGTGGGGAAGGTGATCAGGCCCGTGATGCGGTTCTTGCCCTTCACGTCCTTGTGGGTGACCACGCTGTGCACGCCGGGCATCTTCAGTGCCTCGGAGGTGTCGATGGACTTGATCTTGGCGTGGGAAACCGTGGCCTGCACCAGGGCCAGCTGCAGGGTGTTCTCGGGCATCTTCACGCCCAGGTCCGCGCCGTAGTCGCAGGTGCCGGTCACCTTGGCCTCGGCGGTGGGGCGGGGGAAGTTGGTGCCCCAGATGCGGCCGTCGGCGGGCAGCTTGAAAGCCAGGTCGGAGGCCTTGAGCTTGCCGTTGAGCACCTTGGCGGCGTCCATCACGGCGTCCACCAGGGGCTTGTAGCCGGTGCAGCGGCAGGCGTTGCGGTTCTTCTGGAACCATTCGCGCACCTCGGTGCGGGTGGGGTTGGGGGTGGCGTCCAGCAGGGCCTTGGCGGAGACGATGAAGCCGGGGGAGCAGAAGCCGCACTGCGCGCCGCCGTGCACCATCCAGGCCAGCTGGAGCGGGTGCAGGTTGCCGGGCTGGCCGATGCCCTCGATGGTCCAGATTTCCGCGCCGTCGGCCACGCGCTTGAACTTGGTCACGCAGGAGCGCGTGAGCTTGCCGTTCACGATCACGTTGCACGCGCCGCACTGGCCTTCGCCGCAGCCCACTTTGGTGCCGGTGAGCTTGAGCTGCTTGCGCAGCACGTTGGCCAGGGTCTCTTCCTGGTCCGTGACCACGGTCTGGGGTTTGCCGTTGAGAACGAGACTCCGCTTGATCATTCCCTGCCTCCTTCGTCGGATCGGTTGCCGTCTTGATGGAATAGTCCCGGGGGTTTTGCCGGGATCATGCGCCTTTGCCGAACGGGCACGCCGGATGGCGGCACTCGGGGCAGCCCAGGCAGAGCCCGCCGTGCCCCATGGCCGCGATGTCTCTCGCGCCCACGGATTGGCCCGCCAGAAGCCTGGGGACCACTAGGTCGAAAATGCTGGCCTTGTGGTACATCACGCACCCGGGCAGCCCGAGCACCGGCACCTCGCCGATCATGGCCAGCATGAACATGGCCCCGGGCAGGACGGGCGCGCCGTAGGTGATCACGCGCCCGCCCGCCTCGCGTATGCTGGCCGGGGTCTGGTCGTCGGGGTCCACGGACATGCCGCCCGTGACCACGATCATGTCCGCCCCCTCGGCCAGCAGCTCACGGATGGCCCCCACGCACATGCCGATTTCGTCGTTGACCACGGCCTGCCGGAACACCTTGCTGCCCAGCTCCTCGAACTTGCGGCGCACCACGGGGCCGAAGCCGTCCTTGACGCGTCCGCTGAACACCTCGTTGCCCGTGGTGACCATGCCCACCCGCGCCGCGCGGAATGGCAGCACCTCCACGATGGGGCCGTCCTCCAGCACCAGCTCCGCGCGGCAGAGCTTTTCGTCCTCGATCACCAAGGGCACCACGCGCGTGCCCGCCACGGGCTGCCCCTTCTCCACGCGCTGGTTGGAGTGCAGCGTGGCGAACACCATGTCCCGGATGGCGTTGAGGCGCGTGAGGCGTTCCACATCGATCCTGAGCAGCCCCGGGGCGAGCGCGCGAAGCGTCACCTTGCCCTCGCGCGGGTCCGAGAGTTCGATGCCCCGGCCAGCGGCCGCGGTGGCCAGGCGCACGGCCGCGTCGTCCTCGTGGACGAAGCCCTGCTGAAGGTCGAAAACGTAGATGTGCTCCTTGCCCACCGTGAGCAGCCCCGGGATGTCCTCCCGCGTGATCACGTGGCCCTTGCGGAAGGCCGTGCCCTTGCTCTCGCCCGGGACGATCCGGGTGATGTCGTGTCCGAGCACCGTACCCACCGCCTCGTGGACCGGAATGGCCCTCATGCCCTTCATCATGCGCATCGCTCGCTCCTTTTTGCGCGACCACGGGCCTCAACGGAGCCTGTGGAGAGGTGGTGCACGGACGGTATGTCTGTCTTGATATGTATCATTTTTGGCATAATTCGTGACGCAGCTTTGGTCATGTTGGTTTCAAAATGAAAATTTCAATTTCCTAGAGTGTCGTTGTGAAGATCAATAGAATGATGCGAGAGAGTGATTCATGCGTCGCACTGCAGGAACAATGGCGATTGAACTGGGCGCTTGGCGACTCATGCGGACCTCTCAAGACACCTATGGAACATTCTGTGAGTCGTGGCAACATGACTCAATCTCAACCGAACGGGTCGTGAACGATGTATTATGCTATGGATAGCATAATCAGTTGCATCAAGTAGTATAAGCAAAGAGCGAACCAAACGAATTTATCTTTTTATTATACGGCCTTGAAAAGGCGAGGTGGGGTGGAGGCGTGCCGGATCGGTTCTCTCCGGCCTGGCAGGAGTGCCCCGTCAGGGGCCGCAAGATCGCCACGCATCGATTAGCCTGCGTGATTTCAAGGTGTTAAACGATGGTGAAAAAATGCGCCAAAACACGGTGCGGGTGGGTCAAAACGATCCAGCGACAGCGCGGCGCTCCAGCGACACGGGGGCTTTACTTCTCACGAAATGTGGCACAAAGCCTTCCTCGCCGCCCGCAGGCGGCCATCCCCCCCACAGGACTTCCCATGAGAGAACGCACCGACAACCGCAAACAGCGCATCCTCGACGTGCTGGCCCGTCGCCAGAACGACCTGACCATCGTCCTCAACAACATCCACGACCCCCACAACGTCTCCGCCGTGCTGCGCAGCTGCGACGCCTTCGGAGTCGGCCAGGCCCACCTGCTCTACACCGACACACCCTTCCCGCAGCTGGGACACAAAAGCTCCGCCTCGGCCAAAAAATGGGTGGAACTCGTCCGGCACCGCTCCGCCAGAGACCTCGTGGGCTCCCTGCGCGAACGCAACCTCCAGGTGCTCTCCACCGGATTCGGCGGCAACGCCAAGCCGCTCCACGAATGGGACATGACGCTCCCCACCGCCGTCATCCTGGGCAACGAACACGACGGCGTGGCCGGAGAACTCCAGGAACTCGTCACCGACCACGTCTACATCCCCATGCAAGGCATGGTGCAAAGCCTCAACGTCTCGGTTGCGGCCGCCGTCGTCCTCTACGAAGCCTTCCGGCAACGCATGGCCAAAGGAATGTACGACGCCCCCTCCCTCACCCCGGAAGAAATCTCCGACACCTTCGACCGCTGGATCGTCAAATAGACCGGTAGGACCGGACAGGCCCCAAACCACACGCTCAACTGTCGCGACGCGAAGCTGCTGTCGGAAGATGGCGCGGGATCTGGCGGAGCAAATGCCTCCGGTGACCAGGACGCGGCCCTGGTCCTGCCTGAGAGGGCACCGTCTCAGACCCGCCAAAGAGGGCTCCGCCCTGCACCCGCCAGGGAGAGAGCCTCCCCCTGGACCCCGGCAATTGCTTCGCGTCGGCGGGAGGGGCGGCAGGGCGGTCGGAGAATATGCCTCCGGCGGGCAAAGGGCTACGCCCTCTGCACTCCCACTCCGCTTCGCGGGCTTCACCAGCGACGACAGTCTTGCCAGCAAG